>NZ_CP015583.1:1375000-1690000 GCF_001941945.1 Roseomonas gilardii
GCCCGTGCCAGTTCTGGCGGCCAGCAAGACAGGGGCTGATGCCATGACATCTTCCGAGGCTCTGCGCGGCGCGATCCTGCCGGTCACGCCCTTCGGCCAGAACTGCCTGATCCTTTGGGACGAGGCAACGAAGCGTGGGGCGGTGGTCGATCCGGGGGAAGCCGGGCCGGTGCTCGCCGCCCTGAAGGATCTTGGCGTAACGGCGGAGAAGGTCCTGCTGACCCATGGCCACCTGGACCATGCGGCGGGCGCCGCCGAGGTTGCCGAGACGCTTGGCATCCCGGTCGAGGGACCGCACGACGCGGACCGCTTCCTGTTGGACGGGCTGGCGCAGTCGGCGGCGCAGTACGGCTTCCCGGGGCGGCCGGTGGTGCCGGACCGCTGGCTGGCCGAGGGCGACACGGTGGAGGTCGCCGGGCACCGCTTCGAGGTGCTGCACTGCCCCGGCCATACGCCGGGCCATGTGGTGTTCTTCGATCCGGCCGCGCGTTTCGCCGTGGTGGGGGACGTCATCTTCCGCGGCTCCGTGGGGCGGACGGACTTCCCCTATGGCGACGGGCCAGGGCTGGTCCGGGCGATCCGGGAGAAGCTCTTCCCGCTGGGCGACGACGTCGCCTTCCACTGCGGTCACGGGCCGGGCGGGACGCTGGGCGAGGAACGGCGCAGCAACCCCTATGCCGGGGATGGAGCCGCCGCGTGAGCGCGGAGGAGCCCGATATCGTCTGTACGGGCAGCCGGCTGGTCTATGAGAACCGCTGGATGCGGCTGCGCGAGGACACGGTGCGGCGGCGTGACGGCTCGCCCGGCCTGTTCGGCGTGGTGGAGAAGACCGATTTCGTGACCGTGGCCGCAGTGCAGGACGGCATGGTCCATATGGTCGAGCAGTACCGCTATCCGGTGGCGCGCCGCTGCTGGGAGTTCGTGCAGGGCATGTGGGAATATGCGCCCGGCACCGACCCGCTGGAACTGGCGCGGGCCGAGCTTCGGGAGGAGACGGGGTTGCGCGCGGCGGAGATGCGCTATGCCGGGCGGCTCTTCCTCGCCTACGGCTTCTGCACCCAGGCGAACCACGTCTTCCTGGCCACCGGCCTCTCGCCGGGCGAGGCGGCGCTGGAGGTCGAGGAGCAGGACCTGGTGACACGGGCCATGCCCCTGGAGGAGCTGGAGGCGATGATCCAGGACGGCGTGATCGAGGACCAGTCCACGGTGGCGGCCTTCGGCCTGCTGCGCCTGAAGGGCATGCTGTGAGAGAAGCTCCGGAAAGGGGCTTCCCGGTTCCGCTACCATGAGTGGAACGAACGCGATGTTTTCAGCGCTCCGGCCGTGAATGGCTGTCTGCAGACTGAAATGTTCACTCGATTGCAACGGGTGCTTCCGGCGCATCCTCGCTACAGCGGTCCCCGTCTGTCACATCTGGGGACCTGATGTCCGACACCATCCTTCGGGGAGCAGCCGAGACGCTGACCTCCTCGCGCCCGGATCTCGACCGCAAGCCGCATACCCTCGGGGCCATCGCCTTCATCCTGGTGCTCGCCGCCGGGCTCGGATACGCGGCCTTCAGCATCGCGCAGGACATGCGCAGCGTGGGCGAGCATGGCCTGGCGACCGGAGCCCTCGTGATGCTCGGCCTGGCGCTGGTGATCGCGCTGGGCTTCGAATTCGTGAACGGCTTCCACGACACGGCGAATGCCGTTGCGACGGTAATCTACACGCACAGCCTGCCGCTCCTGACAGCCGTGGTCTGGTCGGGCTTCTGCAACTTCCTGGGCGTGCTGACCTCCAGCGGCGCGGTGGCCTTCACCGTCGTGACCCTGCTGCCGGTGGAACTGATCCTGCAGGTCGGCAGCGGCGCGGGCTATGCCATGATCTTCGCGCTGCTGCTTGCGGCCGCGATCTGGAACCTGGGGACCTGGGCGATGGGGCTGCCCAACAGCTCCTCGCACGCGCTGATCGGCTCCATTATCGGCGTGGGCCTCGCCAACCAGCTCATGGCGCCGGCCGGTTCGGCCACGTCCGGCGTGGACTGGAACCAGGCGATCGGCGTGTTCAAGGCGCTCCTCTTCAGCCCGCTCATCGGCTTCGTGCTGGCGGCGGTGCTGCTGCTGGCGATGCGCTTCGTGATCCGCAACGAGGCGCTCTACAAGGCTCCGGAGGGCAACAAGCCGCCGCCGATGGCGATCCGGGCCCTCCTGGTCGCCACCTGCACCGGCGTCTCCTTCTTCCATGGCAGCAATGACGGGCAGAAGGGCATGGGGCTGATCATGCTGATCCTGATCGGCGCCGCGCCCACGGCCTATGCGCTGAACCGTGCCATGCCGGACAGCACCACACCCGCCTTCGTCGAGATGACGCACCGGGCCAGCGATATCTTCGCCACCCGTGCCGGCAGCGCCCCGAAGCCGGAGAATGCCGCCGCCGCGCGCGCCGTCGTTGGCGACGCGCTGAAGGCGCGCGAGGTCAACCGCCCCGAGGTCTATGCCGCCCTGGCGGTGCTGACCCAGGATATCGGGCGGCAGGTGCAGGGCTATGGCGCGGTGCGGCTGGTGCCCGCGGCGGCAACATCGAATGTTCGCAACGACATGTACCTCGCCTCCGACGCGGTGCGGGTGATGGGTGCGCATCCGGACGGGTTCGGCGAGGAGGAGATGGCGACACTGAAGTCGCTGCGTGGCCTGCTCGACGACGGCACCAAGTTCATCCCCACCTGGGTCAAGGTCACGGTGGCGCTGGCACTGGGCCTTGGCACGATGGTGGGCTGGAAGCGCATCGTGGTCACGGTGGGCGAGCGGATCGGCAAGACGCACCTGACCTATGCGCAGGGGGCGTCGGCCGAGATCGTGGCCATGGGTACGATCGGGCTGGCCGATGTCTATGGCTTGCCGGTGTCCACGACGCATGTCCTTTCCAGCGGCGTCGCCGGCACCATGGTGGCCAATGGCTCCGGGCTGCAGTGGTCCACGGTCCGGAACCTGGCGATGGCCTGGGTGCTGACCCTGCCGGCCGCCATGGCCATCGCCGGCGGTCTCTACGTGCTGCTGCGCCAGGTCTTCTGACGGTGAGGGCCGTCGGTCGCCGGCCGCGCCGCCGGGTCCCCTCACCGCATCGTCATGGCGCGGGCGCGGCGAATTCATGCTTGAGGAGCGATCGTCAGGATGGGCCGGGAAGCCTCCGTCATGCCGATACGTCTTGCCGCCGCGTTGCCGGGCGGTGTCGTTGCCCTGGTCGCTGCCCTGGCCCTCCCCCCGGCCGCAGCGGCGCAGGAGGCGGCCGGGAAGGACTGCAAGGCCCGGGACGGGGCCGACCAGGGCGGCAGCCTGCCATCCGGCGAGGCGTTGCAGAAACGGCTGACCCTGTGCCTCGACGGGGATGACTTCACCATCCGGCCGCTGTTGCGCTTCGACCTCGATGGCGTGTCCTTTTTCGGCCAGGAGCGGCCGGGCGGCTTCGATTCCGGCACGCAGGTCCGGCGGGCGCGGCTGGGCGCGGCCGGCAACCTGCCCGCCGGCTTCGGATACCGGGTGATCTGGGAGTTCGGCGGCTATCCGAGCCGGACCAACTTCCTCTACGAGGCGCAGCTCACCTACAGGATTCAGGAATGGGGCATGGTCCGGGCCGGGGCCTATACGCCGCAGCACCTGCCGGAATATGCCGCCAGCTCCTTCGACCTGCTGTTCCTGGAGCGGTCGGCGATCAGCAACATCGTGGCCGGCCTGGCGAGCGGGGATTCGCGGGAGGCGCTGGGCCTGGAGGCGCGTGGCCGGGACTGGAACCTGAGCCTCTACGGCACGGGCGGCACCAGCTCGGCGCTGCACGACCACCGGCAGCGCGGCCTGGCCGGCCGGGCCGTCGCGGCGTCGGATGAAGGCGGGCTGCTTCATCTGCAGGCGGGGTTCGACGTTGCGGCGCAGTTCGATCCGGGCACCGTGCCGGGCAACGACACGCTGCGGCTGCGCGACTATCCGGAGCTGCGCGGCGACGGCACGCTGCGCTTTCTCGACACCCGGTCGATGGGCGCTCAGGAGGTCTATGCCTATGGGCCGGAACTGAGCGGCACGATCGGCCCCCTCTATGTCGAGGCGCTCTACCAGCAGATCGTGGTGGACCGCGGCCATGGCGGGACGAGCCGCTTCGACGGCTGGTACGCGCAGGCCGCCCTGCCGCTCCTTCCCTGGAACGGCAAGCGGCGGCGCAGCGCAGAGACGGGCACCTGGCGGCGGCCGGCCACCAGGGGCTGGGCGGGCCTCGACGGCCATCCGGGGGCGCTGGAACTGGCGGCGCGCTACAGCACCGTGAACCTGAACGATGGCGCGGCGCGGGGTGGCACGCAGAGCATCTGGACGGTGGGGCTGAACTGGTATCTCTCGGAGAACCTGAAGGTGCAGACCCAGTACCAGAACGGCCGGGTCGCCCTGGATGGGCCCGACCGCCTGTTCCAGGCCTGGGCGGTGCGGCTGGCCTTCAACCTCTGACCGTCCAGGCCTGCGCGGAGGCGCCGGCACCGGCGCGCCACCCCGGCATGCCGGTTCCGCGCTTGCGGCGCGGCGGCCGGGGCGGGAAGAAGCCTCGCGTTTCCGTGATGAGGATGGCGATGAGCGACGAGGACTACGTGTATGACGAGGCCACCGGCGAGTGGCGCCCGGCCAGCGAGATGAAGGCGGCGGCGCAGGCCCGGCCGGAGGTGCGCGATGCCTCGGGCAACCTTCTCGCCGACGGGGATTCCGTCACGCTGATCAAGGACCTGAAGGTGAAGGGGGCGAACCAGACCCTGAAGCAGGGCACGGTCATCCGCTCGATCCGCCTGACCGACGATCCGGAGGAGATCGACTGCCGCCACGACACGATCAAGGGCCTGGTGCTGCGCACGGAGTTCGTGCGGAAGCGTTGATCACGCCTCGCCTGGGCTCGGCGAAAGGCGCAGTTCGCAGCAGCCCCGGTCACCCGGCTTCCAGGTCCGCGCCGTGAAGCCGATGCCGCTGGCGCCGAAGACGCCATGATCGGCACGGCCGGCGATGCGGCAGAGCAGGGCGATCTCCTCCGGCGTCCGTCCGTCCTCCTCCCAGGCCTCCTTCAGCGGGCAGCGTTCCACCTGCACGATCAGCGTGCCGTCCGCTTCCTCGCACAGCCGGTGGGGAAAGAGCCGGCCCCAGTCCGGGCTGGCGCGCGTCAGGAAGGTTTCCGCCACGGCATGGGGCGTGGGGGCGCCGAGCCCGGCGAAGAGGGCAGCGCCCGCCGCCGCGCCCCGACGCTCGATGGCAAGCGACAGCAGGCGCTCGGCCTCCGCCTCGCCATGGGCCTCCCGCAGCGTGGCGAGCAGGTCCCAGTAGAGGCGGCCGCGCGCCTTGAAGGCGGCATCGAGCTCGGCGGCGAGGCGGGCGGCACGCTCGGCCGGGGCAGGCTCCCCGGCGGGCAGGGCGGGGGAGGGGATCTCGCGCGATTCGGCCATAATGGGGAGAAGGCTCGTTCCTGACCGGCCCCGCTGTCCACATGGATTTTCTACCCTGCCTTCCCTGCGGAGGACGATCTTTCCGCAGTTGCGAAACCTCCGGCCGCATGGACAGAGTGCCTCCCCCCTTCCCGCAGGAGAGACCCGCATGCTGCAACTCGGCCAGGTCGCGCCCGATTTCGAGGCGGAGACGACGCAGGGGCGTATCCGCTTCCATGAATGGCTGGGCGACTCCTGGGGTGTCCTGTTCAGCCACCCGAAGGATTTCACCCCCGTCTGCACCACGGAGCTGGGCATGACGGCGCGGCTGAAGCCGGAATTCGAGAAGCGGGGCGTGAAGGTCATCGGGCTGAGCGTGGACACGCTTGATCGCCATGCCGGCTGGGATGCCGATATCGCCGAGACCCAGGGCGCGGCGGTGAACTTCCCGATGATCTCGGACCCGGACCGGGCCGTCGCCAACCTCTACGGCATGATCCATCCCGAGGCCGATCCCTCGGTGACGGTGCGGACGGTCTTCGTGATCGATCCGAACCGAAAGATCCGCCTGATGCTGGTCTATCCGCCGAGCGCGGGCCGGAACTTCGACGAGGTGCTGCGCGTGATCGACAGCCTGCAAACCACGGACCGGCACAAGGTGGCGACGCCGGTGAACTGGCGGCCGGGCGATCGCGCCATCGTGCTTGCCTCGTTGAGCGACGAACAGGCGAAGCAGCAGTTCCCCCAGGGTTTCACCACGGAGAAACCCTATCTCCGCTGGGTCGAACTGCCGAAGGAGTGATGCCTTGAGCCTGTCTGGTCCCGTCGATGGCTTCTGGGGTGCGGTCGGCCGCACCCCGATGATCCGGCTGAAGCGTGCCTCGGAGCTGACGGGCTGCGACATCTTCGCCAAGGCGGAGTTCATGAACCCCGGCGGTAGCGTGAAGGACCGCGCGGCGCTGGGTATCCTGGGCGATGCGGTGGACCGCGGCCTGCTCACCCCCTACCAGCCGGGCACGGTGGTGGAGGGGACGGCGGGCAATACCGGCATCGGCCTGGCGCTGGCGGCGAATGCACGCGGCTGGCGCTCGGTGATCGTGGTGCCGGAGACGCAGAGCCGGGAGAAGATCGACTTCCTGCGGATGATCGGCGCCGATGTGCGACTGGTGAAGGCCATGCCCTATGCCGATCCGGGCAATTACGTGCATGTCTCCCGCCGTCTGGCGGAGGAGTTGTCGGCCGAGGGGCCGACCATCTGGGCGAACCAGTTCGACAACCTCGCCAACATGCATGTGCATGAGCGCACCACCGGGGCGGAGATCTGGGACGAGCTGGACGGCCGCATCCACGCCTTCACCTGCTCCTGCGGCACGGGCGGCACGCTGGCCGGCGTGGCCCGGGCGCTGAAATCCCGGAACCCGGAGGTGCGGATCGTGCTGGCCGATCCGATGGGCAGCGCGCTCTATTCCTGGGTGAAGACCGGGCGGCTGCATGCCGAGGGGAGTTCGATCACCGAGGGGATCGGGCAGGCGGCCCGGGTGCCGGGCAACCTGGAAGGCGCGCCGATCGACGATGCCGTGCAGGTGCATGACGAGGCCATGCTGGCGGAGGTCTATGCCCTGCTGGCCGAGGAAGGGCTGAGCGTCGGCGGCAGCGCCGGGCTGAATGTCGCGGCGGCGATCCAGGTGGCGCGGGAGATGGGCCCGGGGCACACGGTGGCGACGATCCTCTGCGACGGCGGGGCGCGCTATCAGTCCAAGCTGTTCAACCCGGAATTCCTGGCCACCAAGGGCCTGCCGGCGCCGCCCTGGCTGCGGGGATAGGGGGGCTCGTCGCGCCCCCAGGATCAACCGGGTGGGCGAGCCGTCCGGCGGAGTTGCCTGTGCGCCTCCATCTGGACCGCATGACGGTGCGGCAGATCGGTGGCGTCCACGTCCTCAATCCGGGTCAGGATGCGCCAGACGTGGCCGAAGGGGTCATGGAACTGCGCGATGCGATCGCCCCAGTATCCATCCTGGACGGGACAGGCGGGCTGGTCCGGCCGCGAGCCTGCGGCGACAGCTCTGACCAGGAGCGCATCCACGTCTTCCACGTATAGGGTAAGGAAGCTGGAAGCGGCGCCGGCAGAGACAGGAGCGCGCGGCCAGTCTGGACGCGGGGCATCCCGCCAACGCGGATTCTCGCGGGTAACGAAAAGCGGAGTCCCGCTCAGGCGCAGTTCAGCCCAGAACGCTTCCATGCCGGGCTCCGCGCCGGGGTGGAGGGCATGACTGCGCCTGAGTTCCGTGGCGCCGAGGATGTCACGGTAGAAATCCGCGGCCCTGGCCACGTCCTGCACGATCAGCGTGATGCCAAGTTCGCCAGGGGCCTGACTACCTCGTATCGCCATGTGCGGTCTCCCATAGCCGGCCACGAATGCCGCGGCACAGTAGGGAGGACAAAGCGTTCCTGGAAACGCGATTCCCGGACTCGGTCGGAGGAGGGGGCCGAAAAAAGAAAGGCGGCTCCGAGGAGCCGCCAAGTTTAGGGAGGAAACGTCCAAGAAATGCAGCCTCACATCTCTGCGATGCTGCACAGCGACAATATGGACGGTCTGGTCCATCCATGCAAGCCCAAATTCACAACCCAATTTGCCCTGTATGCATTTCCGGGTTGCAGGGGCCGAAGTTTTCTCACCACAGGACATCGCCCACGGGCTGCAAAGGTTTCGGCACGTCCAACTCGCCGATCGATTGCAACAGGTCGATCTCGATGGTCCGGCAGATGGCGTTCAGCGGCACGTCGTTCGGCGTGTTCTCGAACGGGTCCTGGATATCGTCGCCGATCTGCTCCATCACCAGCAACATGAGCCCCACGACGGTGGAGGCGAGCGGGGTGTAGAGGCCCAGGCTTTCCACCAGCCCGAGCGGCAGCAGCACGCAGAACAAGTGGACGAAGAAGCGGGGGTAGAAGGTGTATTGCCGGGGCAGAGGCGTGTTCTTGATCCGCTCCATGCCGCCCTGGGCATTGGCCATGTCCACCATCGTCGCCTCGATGCGGGACTGCCGGATATTGTCCATCCAGCCGCGGTCCAGCGCATCGCCGACCAGCCGGGCGGAACCGTTGAGGATGGCGTTGGGTACGTTGTTGAAGCGGTGGAGATGGGCGACCTCCTCCGGCTCCATGTGCCGGGCGAGCTCGTCCCAGCACTCCTGTTTGCGGAGCTGGCAGCGCAGGGCATGCACATAGGCGACCTGCCGCTGCACCAGCCGGCGCTTCAGCGGCACCGCCTCCGGCGTGTCGGGCAGGAAGGCCAGGACCTCCCGCCCATAGGAGCGCGAGGCATTGACCATGGCGCCCCAGAGGGTCCGCGCCTCCCACCAGCGGCCATAGGCGCTGTTGTTGCGGAAGCCCAGGAAAAGCACCAGCGCCGAGCCCAGGAGCGGCAGGGGAAGCACCGGCAGATAGACGCTGAAATCGTGGTGGAGCGTGACATAGGAGACCACGATCAGGACGTCCCAGATCAGGAAGATGACCAGGGGCCATCCCAGCCGGGCCATCATGCGGTGCAGCTGAACGTCCTTCGGAACGATCATGCGGTTCGGTTCTTCTCCGTTGTTCGGCGGTCGGGGCAAGAGGCATCCCGGCGCCCCGCCACTGCTGCAACGCAGCATGTCCTCGGGGGTTAGGCCAAGAATCCGAGTGTTACAGGGGCAACCGCCTCTCCGGGTGCGCGTCATGAAGGCAGCGGGTGCCACCCGCGGATGCGCGGAGCCGGGAGACACATCACATGATCGAAAGACGCGGCATGCTCGCCGGCGGCCTCGCCAGCATGGCCTCGGTGGCGGCGGGCCTGCCGCTGGGGGAGGCCCGGGCGCAGAGCGGCAATGGAGGGGGCAACGGTCCCGCCTCGCTGCTGCTGGTCATGGAGAAGAACGCGGGGAAACTCGCCTTCTTCGACGCGGCGGACGGTACGCGGGTTGGCGAGGTCGGGCTACCTGCCTATCCGCATGAATTCGTCGTCGATGCGCAGGGGCGCTTCGCCTATGTCGGCCATTACGGCCTGCCGAGTTCCGACAAGCCGGGCGAAGGCGGACATTCCGTGGTCGTGGTGGATCTCGGCGAGCGCCGCGTGGCGCGGACCATCGACTGCGCGCCCTTCAACCGGTTGCACGGGATCGGGCTGGATGGGCAGGGCAGGCTCGGCGTGCTGAGCGAGGGGCGCGACACGCTGCTGATCCTGGACGACCCCGCCAGGGCCACGCGCCCGGACCGGCAGGCCGCCACGGGTGGGCGCAAGACGCACCTCTTCTCCTTCAGCCGGAACGGCGAGCGCGCCTATGTCACCGGCCTGGAATCCGGCACGGCCAGCCTGGTGCGTCCCCATGACCGGGGCGCGAAGCCGGTGGTGACGAAGACGGGACAGATGCCGGAGGGCAATTGCCTGAGCCCGGACGGCAAGGTCTTCTATGTCGGCAACCGGCGCAGCGGGACGGTGAGCGTGCTGGATGCCGGGAGCATGAAGCTCAGGGACCAGCGCGATGTCGGCGGCGATCCGCTGCGTCTCTACGCGCTGCCGGACGGGCGGATCCTGCTCGCGGATCTGGAGCGCGAGAGCATCAGCCTGCTGCGGCCTGACCTGCGCGAGATCTGGCGCCTGCCGCTGGGCGCGAAGCCGAGCGCGGCCTCGCTGCACCCGGGCAAGGCGGTGGCGTTCGTCTCCCTCGCCTCGGACGAGGTGGTGGCGGTGGACCTGGAGGCGAGGTGCATCGAGCAGCGCATCAGGACCGGCGCGGGCGCGGACGTGACCCGGCTGTTGCAGCAGGGCTGAGGCGTCAGCGCCGGACGAAGAGCGCGATCGCCAGGACGATGCAGGCGAAGGCCAGGATGCCGAACATCGCCTGCACGACGGAGTAGTTCTCCGCCCCCGTCGCCACGAAGACGGAAGCCAGGCTGCCGCCGAGATAAAGGATCAGCCGGACGATCAGTCCCATGGCGCGGTGCTCCTTCCCGTGGCGGCCGGCGCCACCGGGCCATGTGGCCCGGCGGCACGCGGCGCGGGCATCGTCAGCCCGCCTTCGCCTCGCGGCGGCGGCGGGTGAGGATGAACTCGGTATAGCCGTTGGGCTGGGTCGTGCCCTCGAAAACGAGGTCGCAGGCGGCCTTGAAGGCAGGGCCGTCGAAGCCAGGCGCCATCGGGCTGTACAGCGGATCGCCCGCATTCTGCTGGTCCACCACCCCCGCCATGCGGCGCAGGGTCTCCGTCACCTGTTCCTTCGTGGTGACGCCGTGGCGCAGCCAGTTGGCGATGTGCTGGGCGGAGATGCGCAGCGTGGCGCGGTCCTCCATCAGCGCGACATCGTGGATGTCGGGCACTTTGGAGCAGCCGACGCCCTGATCCACCCAGCGCACGACATAGCCGAGGATGCCCTGGGCGTTGTTGTCCAGCTCGGCCTGCACGTCGGAGGGCGCCCAGTTGGTGTCCTTGGCCAGCGGCACGGCGAGGATGTCCGACAGCTTCGCGCGGGGCCCGCCGGCCGCGATCTCCCGCTGCCGCTCCAGCACGTTCACCTGGTGGTAGTGCAGGGCGTGCAGCGTGGCGGCGGTGGGGGAGGGCACCCAGGCGGTGTTGGCTCCGGCCTTCGGGTGGCCGATCTTCTGCACCAGCATGTCCGCCATGGCATCGGGCGCGGCCCACATGCCCTTGCCGATCTGCGCCTTGCCGGCGAGGCCGCAGGCGAGGCCGGTATCGACGTTCCAGTCCTCATAGGCCTTGATCCAGGGCTGGGCCTTCATGTCGGCCTTGCGCACCACGGCGCCGGCTTCCATGGAGGTGTGGATCTCGTCGCCCGTGCGGTCGAGGAAGCCGGTGTTGATGAAGACCACCCGCTCCCGCGCCGCGGCGATGCAGGCCTTGAGGTTGGTGGTGGTACGACGCTCCTCGTCCATGATGCCCATCTTGAGCGTGTTGCGCGCCATGCCGAGGATGTCCTCGACCCGGCCGAACATCTCGACGGCGAAGGCCACCTCCTCCGGCCCGTGCAGCTTGGGCTTCACGATATAGACGGAGCCGGCGCGGCTGTTCATGCGGCGGCCGTCCGGACCGATATCGTGCAGGGCGATGGCGCCGGTGATCAGCGCGTCGAGCATGGTCTCGGGCACCGGCTGGCCGTCCAGCGTCACCACGTCGGTCAGCATGTGGTGGCCGACATTGCGCACCAGCATCAGCGAGCGCCCCGGCAGGGTCAGCGTGCCGCCATCCGGCGCGGTCCAGCTCCGGTCCGGGTTCAACTGGCGGGTGACGGTCTTCCCGCCCTTCTCGAAGCTCTCGGCGAGGTCGCCCTTCATCAGGCCGAGCCAGTTCCGGTACACCACCACCTTGTCGGCGGCATCGACGGCGGCGACGGAATCCTCGCAGTCCTGGATGGTGCTGACCGCGGATTCCAGGATCAGGTCGGAGATGCCGGCGGCATCGTCCTTGCCGATCGGGCTCGTACGGTCGAAGACGATCTCCAGGTGCAACCCGTTCTTCCGAAGCAGCACGGCGCCGGGCGAGGCGGGTTCGCCGGAATAGCCCGCGAACTGCGCGGGATCGCGCAGCGCCGTGGTGGTTCCACCCTTCAGCGTCACGACCAGCGCGCCGTCCTTCACCGCATAGCCCGTGGCATCGGCATGGGAGCCCTGGGCGAGCGGCGCGGCCTCGTCCAGCGCGGCGCGGGCGCGGGCGATCACCTGGGCGCCACGGGCGGGGTCGTAGCCCTTCTGCTTCGGCCCTTCCTGCGGGATGGCATCAGTGCCGTAGAGCGCATCGTAGAGGCTGCCCCAGCGCGCATTGGCGGCGTTGAGCGCGTAGCGGGCGTTGTTCACCGGCACCACGAGCTGCGGCCCGGCGATGGTCGCGATCTCCGCATCCACGTTCCCGGTGGAGACCTGCACCTCGCCCGGCGGGTCGAGGAGGTAGCCGATCCCGCGCAGGAAGCTCTCATAGGCCGCCGCGTCGATCGGCTTCGCGGGATGTTCGCGGTGCCAGGCATCGACCTTGGCCTGGATCTCGTCGCGCTTCGCCAGCAGGGCGGCGTTGCGGGGGGCAAGGTCGCGCAACAGGGCTTCCATGCCGGCGAAGAAGGCATCCGGCGCGACGCCGGTGCCGGGCAGGGCTTCCTTGACCAGGAAGGCTTCCAGTTCGGGGGCCACCCGCAGGGCGCTGCTCGCCGCCATGACCTGTTCCTCCGGAGATATGATCCAGTCCAGGAGATAACCGCCTTCGCGGTGCCGGGCAAAGGGGCCTGGACCGGACCCGGGAACGGGTCGCCCCCGGGGCATGGGCAAATCTGCGACAGGACAGGCCCCGGATGCGTTCCCCGCGCGGCGGACAGGGCATCCGCGCCGCCGGCAAAAACCGGGATGGCAGGGGTTGCGGCACGCTGCGGGCGGGCGGAGGCTGCCGCGCCGAAGGAGCCATGTCCATGTCCCAGCACGCCTCGCCGAACCTCGCCGACTACCAGCCCCGGCCGCACCGCACCCAGAACTGGGCGGTGACCAAGCCTTCCGCGCGCGGCAAGCGCGGCATGGTGGTGTCGCAGAGCAAGGCGGCCGCCGAGGCGGGCGTGGCGGTGCTGGAGGCGGGTGGCAATGCGGCGGATGCGGCGGTGGCAGCAGCCTTCGCGCTGGCCGTGGTGGAACCCTGGAACAGCGGCCTCGGCGGCATCGGCTTCGGCATGGTGCACCGCGCCGGGGCGGAGAATGCCGAGGTGCTGGATTTCGGCCCCGTGGCGCCGAAGGGGGTGGACCCCGCCGCCTACAGGCTGACGGGCCAGGTGAAGAAGGACTTCTTCACCTGGCCGGAAGTCGAGGGCGACCGCAACATCCACGGGCCGCTCTCGGCGCTGATCCCCTCCTCGGTGGCGGGCTACGACCTGCTGCGCGAGCGGTTCGGCACGGGAATGCCCCTCGCGGAACTGCTGGGCCCGGCGGTGGCGCTGGCACGGCGTGGGCTGCCGCAGGACTGGTTCACGCTGATCAAGGTCGCGGCATCGGCGAAGATCATCCGCCTCTATCCGGAAAGCGCGCGGATCTACCTGCCGGACGGGTTGCCGCCGACGCCGCCCTACCAGGGCAATCCGGGCTTCTTCCGCCAGGGCAACCTCGCCGAGACGCTGGAGCGGCTGCGGCGGCACGGGTTGCGCGACTTCTACGAGGGCGGTGTCGCCGCCGACCTCGTGGCGGATCTGCGGGAGCTGGGAAGCTTCGTTTCCGCCGGGGATCTCGCGGAATGCCGCGCCGCGGTCCGGCCCGCCACGGTGCTGGACTGGCGCGGGCGCTTCCGCGTGCAGTCGGCTGGTGGGCTGACCGCGGCGCCGACCCTGGCGGCGGTGATGCGGCAGATGGCGGAGGTGCGGCCGGGCGGCGAGCCGGATGCGGCCTGGTACGTGGCGCTGTCGCAGGCGATGCGCGATGCCTATGCGGAGCGGCTGACCAGCCTGGGCGCCGCGAACCCGCCACCGGAGCCGGCGGAAACCTGCACGACGCACCTGACCGCCACGGATGCGGAGGGGAACATGGTGTCGCTGACCACGACGCTGCTCTCCTCGATGGGCGGCCGCATGGTGCTGCCGAAGACCGGCGTGCTGATGAACAACGGCATGATGTGGTTCGACCCGACGCCGGGTTCGGCCAATGCGATCCGCCCCGGTGCGCGCCCGCTGTGCAACATGCTGCCGCTGACGGTGTCCGAGGCGGGCAAGGCCGGGCCGGTGATCGCCGTCGGTGCCTCGGGTGGGCGGCGCATCCTGGCCAGCGTGTACCAGATGCTGGCCTATTCGCTCGATTTCGGCATGGGGCCGGAGGCGGCGGCGGCGATGCCGCGCATCGACGTGTCCAGCCCCGACGCCACCAGCGCCGACCCGCGCCTGCCCGGCGCCGTGCTGGAGGCGCTGGCGGGGCAGGGGGGGCTGGAGTTGGTGGAGCATGCCACCATGCCGGTGAACTATGCCTGCCCGAACATCATCCGCTGGGAGGATGGCGAGGCGGTGGGGGTGAGCGACGTGATGTCGCCGAGCTCGGGCGCCGTGGCGGCGGGTTGAACCGGCTCCGGGGGGAGGGCTGGCCTCCCCCCGGATGATGCCGCCGCTTCAGGCCGGAGCGGCGGCATTCTCCTTGCAGTAGCGCGCGACCTGCTCGTGCGTCAGGAAGCAGACACCCTCGAAGCCCTTGATGTATTCCACCAGCCGGTCGAGCAGCGCGATGCGCGAGCGGTGGCCGATGATGTGCGGGTGCATGGTGAGCAGGAAGAGCCCGCCCTCGGCATAGGCACCGTCGAATTCCGCCTTGAAGATCTCCTCCACGGCGGAAGGCGGCGTATAGGGGCGCAGGCCGCTGAAGCGCTGGAAGTTCAGATAGGGCGCGTCGTCCTTGATCCATTCCGGCGGCAGCTCGACGATGCCGGTGGGGACGCCGTCGGCGACGATCTCATAGGGGTCGTCATCCGCCATCAGGCTGCTGTCGTAGAGCAGGCCCATCTCCCGGATGATGTCCATCGTATCGACCGAGAAGTCCCAGGAGGCAGTGCGGATGCCGACGGGACGGCGCCCGGCGGTCTTCTCCAGCACATCGGCGGCGCGCATGGTCAGGTCGCGCTCCGCCCCCGGCGGCAGGGTGGTGTTGGCCTCGTGGATCCAGGAATGGATGCCGATCTCGTGGCCCTCATCGGCCAGGGCGCGCACCTCCTCCGGATAGATCAGCGCCGAGACCGCCGGATAGAAGAAGGAGGCCGGGATACCATAGCGCTTCAGCAGCGCGCGGATGCGGGGGATGCCGCGCCGGCTGCCGTACTGCCCCTGGCTGATGCGCATCGGGCTCTCGTCGGCATCGCGCAGCGGCGTGGTATCGTGGTCCGCGTCGAAGGAAAGGGCGACGCAGCACCGCGCGCCGCCGGGCCAGGAGGCGGGCGCCAGGGAGCGGCCGGCGCGGGCACGGTTGACCATCCTGCGCCAGGTCGGCTCGGGCCATTCCCAGGGCTTCATGGGCTGGTCGCTCATCGTCTCACCTCTCGGCTCGGAAGGCGGACACGAGAGAGCCGCGGCGGCTCGCCGTCAACACCCGGTGGCGAGGCGGAAGGCGGCGGGCGGGGCTGGCACGCCGATTGCTCCGAACCGGGGCACCGCAACCGCGCGCCGGGGCGCGCCGCCGAGGGGGTCGTTCATGGATATCGGTGTCTTCATCCCCATCAACAACAATGGCTGGATCATCTCGGAGACCTCGCCGCAATACATGCCGAGCTTCGATCTCAACAAGCGCGTGGTGCAGAAGGCCGAGGGCTATGGCCTGGATTTCGCGCTGTCGATGATCAAGCTGCACGGCTTCGGCGGCAAGACGGAATACTGGGACTACGGGCTGGAGAGCTTCACGCTGATGGCCGGGTTGGCCTCGGTGACGACGAGGATCAAGCTCTTCGCCTCGACCGCCGTGCTGACGCTGCCGCCGGCGATGGTGGCGCGGATGGCGGTGACGATCGACAGCATCTCCGGCGGCCGCTTCGGGGTGAACATCGTCTCCGGCTGGCACAAGACCGAGTACAGCCAGATGGGGCTGTGGCCGGGCGACGTGCATTTCGGCCGGCGCTACGACTACAGCACCGAGTATGTGACGATCATGAAGGAGCTGTGGGAGACGGGGGAGTCCGACTTCAAGGGCCAGTTCTTCCAGATGGACCACTGCATGCTCAAGCCCGCGCCGCAGGTGCCGATCAAGCTGGTCTCGGCGGGGCAGAGCGACCGCGGCATGGAGTTCGCGGCGCAGTACTGCGACTACAACTTCATCCTGGGCGAAGGGGTGAACGAGCCCCGCAAATGCGCGGCGCTGCCCGCGCGGATGCAGGCGGTGGGCGAGAAGGCCGGCCGCGATGTGGGCTCCTACGTGCTGTACATGCTGATCGCCGAGGAGACTGAGGAGGCGGCCTGGGCGAAGTGGGAGCTGTACCTCAAGGGCGCCGACAAGGAGGCGCTGGCCTACATGTTCGGCCGTGCGGCGGATGACAAGGACGCCTCGGGCACCTCGATGGCCGCCTCGGTGCTGCGCTCGGCCAGCGGCGTCAACTGGAACATGGGCACGCTGGTGGGCAGCTACGAACAGGTGGCGCACATGCTCGACGAGGCGGCGGGGATGCCGGGGGTGAAGGGGCTGATGCTCACCTTCGACGACTTCATCGAGGGCATGGACAAGTTCGGCCAGAAGATCCAGCCGCTGATGCGCAGCCGCGCGAAGGTGCTGGAGAAGGCCTGACCGCCCGGACGTCATCCGGAGACGGCCCGTTCCGCGAGGAACGGGTCAGCGGGCGGCGCGCCAGGGCCTGCGCCCCAGGCCGGTGAAGAAGCGCAGCAGGTAGCCATCCGGGTCGGCCAGCACGAACTGCCGGTTGCCGGCCTCGGTGTCATCCTGCCGGTACCAGCGATCCTCCAGCGGGATGACGATGGAGAGGCCGGAGGCCAGGGCGCCGTGATGCAGCGCCTCCACGTCCGGGACCTCGATCTGAAGGTTGATGCCGCGCCCATAGGGGTGTTCCAGCGGCGCGGTGCGGAAGCGTCGGCCAGGCCCCGCGGCCTCCTGCAGCATCAGGTGCACCTGCCGGTTCCCGTCGCCGCGCAGGAGATAGGCGAAGCGCTCCTCGGGGCGCGTGACATGGAAGCGGAAGCCGAGGGGTCCGCAATAGACGGCCAGAGTGCGGTCGATATCTGCCACGTCGAGCTCGGGCACCACGGGAGGCGGGCGAAAGGACATGCCCGCAGCCTGACATGGCAGCGGCATGGCAGCCATACGCGCCGCAGCCATACCGGACGTGGCCTATCCCGGCAGCGGGCATGGGCGCAGGATGCCGGCGCGATGGTGACAGCGATGACGACCAAGACCGATCCGGCGCTGATGAGCGCTGAGGAACTGCTCGCGCTCTATGCGCGCCGGGCGATCAGCCCCGTCGAGACCCTGAAGGCCGTGACCGAGCGGGTCGCGCGCTACAATCCCTGGGTGAACGCCTTTGCGGCGCTGAATCCCCGCGCACTGATGCAGGCGGGGGAGAGCGAGGCGCGCTGGGCCGCCGGGCGGCCGCTGGGGCCGCTGGACGGCGTGCCGGTGACGGTGAAGGACCTGCTGAACGTGGCGGGCTTCCCGACCCGGCGCGGCAGCAAGATCACCGACGCCACCCCGGCGCCGGAGGATGCGCCGGCGGTGATGGGGCTGAAAGCGGCGGGGGCCGTCATCCTGGGCAAGACCACCACCACGGAATTCGGCTGGAAGACGCCGGGCGACTGCCCGCTGCACGGCATCACGCGCAATCCCTGGGACCCGCGGCGGACTCCGGGCGGCTCCTCCTCCGGCGCCGGGGCGGCGGGGGCGGCCTGTTTCGGGCCGTTGCATGTCGGCACCGATGCGGGCGGCTCGATCCGCATCCCGGCCGCCTATTGCGGGCTGGTGGGAGTGAAGCCGAGCTATGGCCGCGTGCCGCAATGGCCGCAGAGCGCCTTCGGCAGCGTCTCCTGCGCCGGGCCGATGACGCGCAGCGTGCGCGACGCGGCGCTGATGCTGGGCGTCATGGCGCGGGCGGATGTGCGCGATCCGTACTGCCTGCCGGACGAGCCGCGCGACTGGCGCCAGGGCATCGAGGGCGGCGTGCGCGGGATGCGGGTGGCGGTGATGCGCCGCCCGGGTTTCGCCGCGCCCCTGGATGCCGATGGCGAAGCCATGCTGCAACAGGCCGCCGACTGGCTGCGGCAGGAAGGTGCGCTGGTGGAGGAGGCCGATCCGGCCTTCCCCGATATCCGCGAGACCTTCGGCCGCGTCTGGGGTGTGGCGCTGGCGCGGATGGTGTCGCTGACGCCGGAGGCCAAGCGCGGCATGCTGGATTCCGGGCTGGAGGAGGTGGCGCGGCGCGAAGGTGGCATGAGCGCCATCGACTTCCTCGGCGCCGAGGCGGCGCGCACCCAGGCGGCCCATGCGGCGGGGCAGTTCCACCTGCGCTACGATCTGATCCTGGCGCCCTGCACGCCAACGGCGGCCTTCGGGGCGGATCAGCCGACCCTGCACCCCACCCAGGCGCTGTGGCGCGACTGGGCGCCCTGGACCGCTGTGTTCAACCTGACCCGGCAACCGGCGATCAGCGTGCCGGTGGGGCTGGATGGCGAGGGAATGCCGCGCGCCGTGCAGGTGGCGGCTGCCCAGGGGCGGGAGGATCTGTGCTTCCGCGCCGCGCGGGCGATCGAGCGGGCGGCCGGCTTCCCGCTGGCCGATCCGGACCTGGCGGCGAAGGCGTAGCCGGGGGACTCGCCCCCCTCGGCCCGCCGGCTGTTCAGGCCGTGGGCGTCGGTGCGCGGCGGTCGATCAGCCCTTCCTCCTTCATCTGCGCCCAGAAGCCCGCTGGAACGGTCGTGCGGAAGGATTCCGCGTTCTGGCGCGGCTGGTCCGGATGGCTGGCGCCGGGGATGAAGCAGGACACGGCGGGCTGCGCGTCGAGGAAGTGCAGGGCGGCGGTGCGGAGATCCACCTCGTGCTCCCGTGCCACGGCCTGCATGCGGCTGCGCTTGCGCTGCATCGGTTCGGGGATGGAGGAGCCGTAGTCGTAGCGATCTTTCCCGGCGAGGAAGCCGCCGTTGAGCGGGGCGCCGATCATCAGCGACACGCCCTTGGCCCGCACGGCGGGGATGATGCCGTCGAGCGCCCGGCCATGCTCGGCGAGCGAGTACTGCGTGGCGGCGAGGAAGATGTCGGGCTCCGCCACCTCCAGCGCGGCGAGGATGGGTTCCGGGTCGTTCACGCCCATGCCCCAGGCCTTGATGATGCCCTCCTCCTTCATCCTCTGGAGCGCCGGGAAGGCGCCCTTGCGGGCCTCCTCGAAGGCCTCGCGCCAGGGCCGGCCGAGATCGCGCTCGTTGCCGGGCGAGAGGTCGTGGACGAAGACGATGTCGATGCGCGAAAGGCCGAGGCGCTGCAGGCTGTCCTCGATCGAGCGGCGCGTGCCATCGGCGCTGTAGTCGTAGCGATAGCGGAAGGCGGGGGCCTCGGCCCAGTTGGCGACGCGGCGCAGGGCCAGTCCCGCATCCGGCTCCAGCACGCGGCCGACCTTGGTGGAGAGGGTGAATTCGTCGCGCGGCTTGGTGCTGAGCACGGCGCCGATGCGACGCTCGCTGCGGCCCAGCCCGTACCAGGGCGAGGTGTCGAAGAGGCGCATCCCGGAATCCCAGGCGGATTCCACCGTGGCGATGGCGGTGGCCGGGGAGACCACCTTGCCGAAGCCGTTGCTGAGCGGCTGGCAGCCGAGGCCCAGGCGCTGCGGCGGACGCCAGCGGCCGGAGGCGCCGGGATCGTTCATGGGCAATGCCGCTCCCGCGGGGTCCCTGGCCGGGGTGGTCTGCGCCGCCGCCGGGCGGGCGAGGAAGGCCGCCGTGCCGAGAGCAGCAGCGGAAAGGAGGGCGCGGCGTTCGGTCACAGGTCATCTCCCGCGGGTTGCATAGCTGGGAGATGAACGTTCCTTCACCTTGGACTGTTGCGTTGCAGTGTGTTGCGGCCCCCGGGGCGACGGAGGGCGGGGAAGGCAGGCACCTGCCCCGCCCACCCGTTCCTCAGCCCGGGTCGCGGCAGGCGAAGCTCGCCGCCTCGTCGGGATTGCCCTTGCCGTCATAGGTGGCGACCTGCGGATAGGGGCAGAGCGGCCGGGTGCGAGCGACACGGTCGCCGGCGCGCTGGGCGGCCGGGATGCTATCCGGTGCCTTGCCGGACTCGACCCATTCGACCAGCGAGGTCATGGCATCGAAGCTGTCCGTGCCGAAGCCGCCCCGGCAATGGAACATGCCGGGCACCATGAAGAGGCGGAAGAAATCGGGCGTGGCGTCGCCGTTCTTCGCCCTGGCCTTCTCGTAGTACTCCACGCTCATCAGCGGCGTCAGCGCCGTGTCCGCCCAGCCATGGTACATGATCAGCTTGCCGCCGCGCCGGCGGAAGCCGGAGAGGTCCGGATCGGTGGCGTTGATCAGGCTGCGGGCGGCGGACATGCGTTCCGGATCGCGCGCGAAGTCGAAGCTGGCCGGGTCGAAATCCGGGCGTGGCTTTCCGAAGGCCATGTTCTGCATGAAGGTCATGGCGTATTCGAACTGCCGCGAGGGCTGGCCGGGCAAGGGGATGATCCAGCGCGTCCAGCCGCCCGCGACATCCGAGCCGCCGGGCAGGCTGGGGCCGCTGGCCTCGGACCCCACCGGGAAGCCATGGAAATAGGGCTTGCCATCGGGCAGGCGGATGCCGGAGTTGATGGCGGAAATGGCGCGGGCCTGCGGTGTGGTCAGGCAGTCATCGCCATCCTGGCCCGCCGCGCACTGTTTCACGTCGCGCGCCGGGTCGAAGTCGCAGCGGCGCGGATCGGCGAGAAGCCCGTCCTTCAATCCGTCGGCGGCATCGCAGCGCGCCATCACTGCCTGCGAGACGGTGCTCATCTTGGCCGTGGTGAGGCCGCTGCCGCGCAGGGCACGGTCGTTCCAGATGTAGTTCACCATGGTATCGACGAAATTCGAGACCGGTGCGCCGGCCAGGATGCCGTCGAAGTCGTCCGGGAAGCGCTGCGCCGAGATCAGCCCCTGCCGGCCGCCGGTGGAACAGGCATCCCAGTAGGAATAGGCGGGCGGGCGGCCGTAATAGGCGGCGGTGGCGCGCTTGGCCTCCTCGACCGTGCGGTGGACGGCGCGGAAGGCGTAATCGACCATCTTCGCGGCGTTGCCGGCGAAGCTGCCCAGCGGCTCGCGCTCCGCGTCATGGCCCGTGTTGTTGCTGGCGACCACGAACCCACGGCGCAGCGCGGCCTCCCGCGTATCGCGCCGCGCGGGCGCATCGAGGTCCTCCCCGGCATAGCCGCCATTGCCGAACATGTAGAAGCGGCGGTTCCAATGCTCCGGCAGATTCACCTCGAACTGGATTTCCGGCGCGATGACGCCGCGCAGGCGGCAATAGGCGGGGATATCGCCCGTGGCCGCGAAGCTGGTGGCGGAGACGATGGTGACCTCGCCGCCGGAAAGCCCGGCACGCAGGGCGTCGCAACTCCGCTGCGGCTGTTGCGGCGCCAGGGTATAGGGCACGCCGGATTGCGCGGCGCGGGAGAAGGTGCCGGTGCCGGCGCTTTCCGAGATGCCCTGCGCCGCGCCCGATGGCTGCTGCGGCGCGGGCTGGGCCGCGAGCGGCGCGGCGCCCAGCAGCGTGGCGGCGACGGCCAGGCGCAGGCCGGTTCTACCGTAGGTCATGCTTTTTCCTCCCCGATCGGGATGGCGGATTCGTACCGCCGCTGGGCAGGAGGCTAACCCGCGCCGGCGCGCGGCGTGAACCGCATGTCGGGACGGCATGGCATCTCCCGGGTGTGCCGCGCTTCTGCTACGACCGCAGGCCGCGCAGTCGAGGAGAGCGAGCATGTCCGCAGACACCACCGAGGCCCGTGTCCTGGATTGGCTGCAGCAGCATGAGTCCGGAATGGTCGCGTTGCTGGAGGCCATGGTGAACACGGATGGCGGCTCCTACGACAAGGCGGGCGTGGATGCGGTGGGCGCCATCGCCAGCCGCTTCCTGGCCGAGCACGGCATCCCCGTGGAGACCGTACCGGGCGAGCGCTTCGGCGACTGCCTGCGCGCCACGGTCGAGGCGGGCGAGGGCGCCGCGCAGGCCAGCGGCAACCGGCAGCGCAACATCCTGCTGATGGGGCATCGCGACACGGTCTTCCCGAAGGGCGAGCCTGCGCGGCGCCCCTTCCGCATCGAGGACGGGCGCGCCTATGGCCCCGGCGTGGCCGACATGAAGGCCGGGCTGGTGATGAACATGTTCGTGCTGGCGGCCTTCAAGGCGATCGGCGGCGCGCCGGGGCCGCTGGTCGGCCTGTTCACGGGCGACGAGGAGATCGGCTCGCCGGAAGGGCGGCCGGTGATCGAGGCGGAGGCGCGCAACGCCCGCGTCGTCTTCAACAGCGAACCCGGGCGGCCCACCGGCAACGTGGTGACGGGGCGCAAGGGCGGCGTCTTCATGGTGATGGATATCGAGGGCCGTGCCGCGCATTCCGGCGGCAACTTCGAACGCGGTATCAGCGCCATCGGCGAGCTGGCGCGGAAGATCGTGGCGATCCACGCCCTGACCGACCTGGAGCGCGGCATCACGCTGAATGTCGGGCTGGTGAGCGGCGGCCAGAGCGTGAACACCGTGGCGCCGCACGCCCAGGGGCAGATCGACCTGCGCTATGTCGATCCGGCGGACCGCGAGGAGATCATGGGGAAGATCCACGAGATCATCGCGACCTCCTACGTACCCGGCACGAAGGCGGTGCTGACCATCAAGGGCGAGTTCCTGCCGCTGGTGCAGGACGCGGCTGCGAAGCGTCTCTTCGATGCCTATCGCGGCGCGGCGGCCGAGACGGGCCTCAAGGTCGAGGGGGAATTCGCCGGAGGCTGCGCCGACAGCGGTTTCACCGCCGCCGTGGGCGCGCCGACCCTCTGCTCCGTGGGGCCGGTCGGCGGGCTGGCGCACAGCCCGGAGGAGTACCTGGAGATCGGCAGCATGGTGCCGCGTGCCCAGGCGCTGGCCCGGGCGATCCTGGGGCTGGAGAAGGCTGGGCTCTGAGCCCCGGCCACAGCCGCACGGCCGGGCCTGCGTTGCACCGGCATGGGAAGGAGACGGGTGCCATGAGGTATCGGGGATGGACGCCACTGGCCGCACTGGCCCTCGCTCTTCTCGCTGGCTGCGGAGGCGCGCAGGGCAGCGACAGGACATCAGGGGAGGCAGGCCAGGGCGAAAGCCGATCCACGGCGGGACCTGTGGCCGGCATGCCGAATCCCGCCTCTGTCTTCTGCCGCGACCAGGGCGGCATGACGCAGTTCCAGAAGCAGGCGGATGGCGGTGTGATCGGCCTCTGCCGCTTCCCGGATGGCCGTGTCTGCGAGGAATGGTCCTTCTTCCGCAGCAAAACCTGCCTGCCGCCGCGCCAGCCCGGCTAGCGGGCCGGGGCGCCCCGCTGCGAAAGGCGGGGCGCGGGGCTTTCCGTCAACCGTGCCTTTTCCGCCGCCCAGGCCTCGCGGCGCAGACGTCGGCCCTCATCCTCGCGCTCGGCCGAATCGGTGCCAGGAGAGGGCCTGGAGCGCCCCATGCCGCGGGCATCCTCCGCGAAGAGGTTGCCGAAGCTGCGGTCGAACAGGCTGTCCAGCATCGCGGCCGCGGCGGGTGTGCCGGACGCCAGGAGCAGCGACAGGACCAGGAGGGCAGGCATCCGGCTCGGGCCTTCATGAAGCGTGTTGGGGGATGCTGACCGCAGGGGCCGCCCCTGACGGGCCAAGCATCGCCGGCGGCAACCTTCCTCTAGCACCAGGGTGGGGGAAGGGCGACGGGGGCCTCGTACAACTCCACGTTGCCAGTGGCCTAGTGACGGGGAGTTGCGTGGCGCCGCTGCCCCGGCGTGTCCCGCCCTAGCGAATCTGCTGTTGCAGCAGGGGCGTTGCCTCGGGGCCGCCTGCCTGCGGGCCGGTGCCCGGCGGGCGCTGGAGATGCGCCCCGCCCCGGACGTTGTCGGCGGGTGCCCCCTGCTGGCTGAGGTCCGGGGCGCGATCGGCCTCCAGCATCCCCGCCCGCGTCATCGCCGCCGAGCGGTTCTGCGGCGCTTCCGTCGGGGGCTGCTGGTTGAGGATGTCCTTCTGCTGCTCCCGCCGGAATTCCTGGTCCAGCTGCTGCTGGGCCTGGCGGGCGGCATCCTGCGCCCAGGCGGCACCGATCATGACGGGGCTGGCCAGGCTGGCGGCGAGAACCGCCATGACGACGCGCTTCATGGCTCGATGGTCTTCCTGTTCCGTTTCCCCAGGAACGCGGCAGGAAGCCCATCGTTCCCAGGGAGCAGCCCCCGAAGACCTATCCGGCTGGTCCGGACCCCGTCCCGCCCAGCCTCAGCGGCGCGCGCCGCCGGGTTGCCAGACGGGCGGTTCGACGGAGCCCACCTGTTCCACGATGCGGCCATAGGCCTCGGGGCGGCGATGGGCAGCGAAGTTGAAGATGGTAGTGCGGCCCAGCTTGCACATGTCCAGATCGCAATCCGCCACGATCAGCTCGTCGTCCCAGGAGGTCGCCTGGGCCATGATCTCGCCCTGGGGATTGCAGATGATGGAATGGCCGAAGAGCTCGTGCCCGTCCTCCACGCCGCCCTTGGCCACGCCGACGCCGAAGCAGGCATTCTGGTAGCAGCCGGACTGGATCGAGAGATGGCTGTGCAGCACCCGCAGGTGATGCGCCTCGAAGCCACGACGGTCCTGGTTGATGCTGGGGGTGTTGTAGCCGAGCATGACCAGCTCGACCTGCTGCAGCCCGAGCACGCGCCAGGCCTCCGGCCAGCGGCGGTCGTTGCAGATCAGCATGCCGACATTCACCTGCTGCTCGCCGATGGGTGCGCGCGTCACCGGGAAGCCGAGGTCGCCGATCTCGAAATAGCGCTTCTCCAGGTGCTGCACCTGCCGGATCGGGTCGTATTCCTTGTGCCCGGGCAGGTGGATCTTGCGGTACTTCAGGACGATCTCGCCCGAGGGATGGACGAAGACGGCGGTGTTGAAGCGGCGCCCGTCCGGCGTCTTCTCGGCATAGCCCAGATGGAAGGCGATGCCGTATTTCCGCGCGGCCTCGAAGAGAGGCGCGGTTTCGTTGGAAGGCAGCGCCGTCTCGTACCAGTGGTCGGCATTGGCGGTGTCCTCCTCGTACCAGCGCGGGAAGAAGGTGGTCAGCGCCAGTTCGGGGAAGACGACGACCTGGGCACCGCGCTGGTGGGCACGTTCCATGAGCCGGACCATGCGGCCGACCGCGACGTCGCGGCCTTCCGCCTTCTGGATGGGGCCGAGCTGTGCGCCGGCCACGGTGATGAGTCGCTGTGTCATGGGGGCAGGGAGGTACACCCGGTTCCGCCCCGCGCCAATGCTCAGGATGCGGGCGTGGGATCGTCCAGACTCAGCTTCATGCCACTATGGGTGGCAGAAAAACCCAGTTGCTCATAGAAGCGGCGTGCCTCGGCGCGGCTGGCATGGGTGGTAAGTTGCATCAGCCTGCAACCCGCCGCCCGGGCCCGGCCGATGGCGTGGCGCATCAGCGCCGTGCCCAGGCCACGCCCGCGATGGGTGGAAGCGATGCGGACGCTTTCCACCTGTGCCCGCAACCCGCCCTGGTGCGACAGATGCGGCAGCAGCATGAATTGCAGGCAACCGACCGGCTCGCCCTCCGCATCCTCTGCCAGGATCACCGACCATCCGGGCAGGGCGGCGATGGCGGCGAAGGCCTGCTCATAGGCGGCAGAGAGCGTGGCATCGGCACCATGGGCGGCCGGTGCCTCGCGTTGCGCGCCGAAGCCATCGTCGGCCATCAGGCGCACGATGGCAGGCAGGTCGGCGGCGGTGGCATCACGGAAACGGAGCATGGCGTGCGTCACCCTATATAGGTGTCACGGTGCTGGCGCGGCACGAAGCCTCCGGTGCCGGGCTTCGCCAGGACATTCCGTCCGTCCCAGATGCAGGCACCGCGCAGATAGGTGGCGGCGACGCGCGCCTTGACCGGGCGTCCGTCATAGGGTGACCAGCGGGCGTCCTCCCGGTCCCGGATCTCGGCGGCATCGAAGGTGAAGTCGCCGCGCTCCATGACGCAGAGATCGGCATCCGCGCCGACGCGGATGGCACCCTTCCTCGGGAAGAGGCCGTGGAAGCGGGCCGGGCGCTCGGCGCAGTAGAGCGCCATGAACTGCGGCGAGAGGCCGCGCTCGGCCAGCAGGGAGTACATGACGGGCGCGAAGGACTGCATGCCGGTGAGACCGGCGCCGACGGCGAAGATGTCGCCCCGGTAGATCTTCTTCTCGCGCGGCCAGGGGGCGTGGTCGGTGGAGACATAGGCGATGCGCCCGGCCAGCAGCTCCTCCCACATGCGCTCCACCTCCTCTGCCGTGCGGAAGGGCGGGTTGCACTTGCCGAAGCCCTCCAGGCGGACGAGGTCCTCCTCGGTCATGCACAGATACTGCAGGCAGGCCTCGCCCGTGGCCTTGCCGCCGGCACGCCGGAAATCCTCCGCCATGCGGAAGCCGCGGGCGATGGAGGAATGCGCCATGTGGACATGCGCACCCGTCTCCAGCCCGATCTCGAAGATCTCGCCATCCGCCATGCTCTCGGCCAGAGGCGGACGGGTGCGGCAATGCATGATCGGGTCGGTGCGCCCCTCTGCCTTCGCCTGGGAGGTCAGGAACTCGACCATCTCCTGGTCCTCGTTGTGGACGGAGACCATCAGCCCGGTCTTCGCGATCTCCCGGAAAGCCTCGACCATGGTGATGTGGTCGATCCGGGGAAAGCGGTTCTCGTCGTACTCATAGGTCGAGAGCTTGAAGGAGCAGGCGCCCGCCTCGGCCAGGGCGGGGATCGCCTCCACCCCGCCACGCTTGCGGATGGTGCCGTACAGGGCGATGTCCACATGCGCCAGCCGCTCCACCCACTCCACCTTCTCGCGGAAGATCTCGGCATCCGTCACCGCGCGCGGCACGTCATAGGGCATGTCCACGCAGGTGGTGACGCCGCCGGCGGCGGCCGACATGGTCGCGCCCTCGATGCCGGGAAAACCGACCGCGCTGCCGGTGTGCATGTGCCCATCCACCAGGCCCGGCAGCACGAGATCGCCGCGATGGTCGGCCACGGCGCGGGCGGCGGGCGGTTCGCCCTCACCGATTCCCGCGATGCGGCCGGCGCTGACGGCCACCCAGCCATCGGCGAGGATTCGGTCGGGAAGCACCAGCTCTCCCCGGATCAGGGAGTCGTAGGTCTGGCTCATCGGGGCTGCCTCACGGTTGATCGCGTCATCGTGTCTGCGGATGGGCGCGACGCTAGACCCGTTGCGTCGGAAGCGCGAGGGTGGCGCGAGACAGGAGGGACCGGGCGGATGCCGGTACCGCCCCGGCATGGCGGCGGGGCAGGGCAGCCGGCTGCCGCACGTCGCCGACGGAACGGCGACATCCCTGTCCTGCAAAGGCCGGACGTGAAAGCGCGAATGCCTGCCCGGCCATGGCGAAGCCCCGGAACGGAGGATCGCCGGAACGTGGAGCCGACAGCCTGTCGCGGAAGATGCACCCCCGGCGACGATGGCGCGAAGCGCGGCAACGTGGCGGTGATCGTATCCACGCCGTGCATCCGGCGACATGCAGCGGAGCGCGCAGGACAGAGGTGGCACGCGTTTTCGTTGACAAGCATCGGGTGCATCCCGATAGCGTGCGTCACGCGCCATGATTCGCGCGATTCGTTTGAAGCGACGCACGGCTGGGTGTCGGATGCGGCTTCGGCGAAAAGCCTCAGCAGGTGGTGTCGCGGAACGAGGAACGGTTCGGAACCAGGAGCCAGCATGGAAGCTGGTCAGGCATCCCACAGCCGGGCGGTTGTCCCTGGTGGACAGGTTCGGGATGCGTTGTCCGGATGCGACCCCGGTGTCCGGGACGATCCGCCGGACAGGCCCGGCGACGTTCGGACCGGCACTTCAAGACATTCCTTTCGCGCGTGTTGCAGCCGGGGACGGCATGACGCGTTGCCGTTCCGGGCAAACAGACGACATCCTTCAGAATCGAGCAGGAGACCAGTCATGAGTGAAGAAACCGGCGAGAAGGCCCCGCGGGCCCAGGCCATGGCGGTGAGCACCACCCGTCGCAGCAGCACCAGCGCGCGCCGTGGCACCACCACCACCCGCAAGGCCCCGGCCGCGGCGAAGAAGCCCGCCGCGAAGAAGGCGGCAACCACCCGCACGGCCGCAGCCAAGAAGCCGGCCGCGAAGAAGGCGACGGCGACCCGGGCGGCCAGCACGCGCACGGCCACGGCGAAGAAGCCCGCCGCGAAGAAGGCGACGGCGGCGACCCGCCGCACGGCGACCACGCGTACGGCCACGGCGAAGAAGCCCGCCGCGCGGAAGACGGCGACCGCCGCCCGCACCACGACGGCGCGCAAGCCCGCCGCGAAGAAGGCGACGACGGCGACCCGTCGCACGGCGACCACGCGCACCGCCGCGGCGAAGCCGGCCGCGAAGAAGGCGACGACGACCCGCCGCGCCGCCGCCACGCGCACGACCACGGCGAAGAAGCCCGCCGCGCGGAAGACGACCACCGCCGCCCGCAAGGCGCCGGCCCGCACCGCCGCCAAGCCCGCCGCGCCGAAGCGCGCCGCCACCGCCCGCAAGGCCACGACGCGCAGCGCCGCCAAGCCCACCACGCGACGCGTCGCCACGGCCCGCAAGCCGGCGACCCGCACGGCGGCGCCGAAGCCCGCCACGACGCGCGGCACGTCCCGCAAGCCCGCCGCCGCCAAGCCGGCCGCGACCGCGTCCAGCACGCGCTCCGAGGCCGCGAAGAAGGCCGCCGTGACGCGTGCGCGCCGCAAGGCCGAGGCCGCCTCGATCGTGACGACGCCGGAGCCGGTGATGGATCTGCCGCCCGTGGTCGCCAATGACGGCGAACCGCAGGAGGATTGAGGCGGATCGCCTGACGGACGGGACCTGCCCTTCCGGGCGGCCCCGTTCCGGAGGTCCGTGAAAAGGGGCGCCACGGCGACGCGGCGCCCCTTTTCACGTCAGGTCATATCCTCGAAGGCGCGCAGGAACATGTCGCGCCCGCCGAAATTGCCGGATTTCAGCGCGAGGTGCAGCCCGGGCGGATCGGCGAAGGTCCAGGGCACGCCAGGCGCGATCTCGCCACCGATGCGCAGGCTTCGCACGCCCAGCCGCTGCACCACGGCCCCCGAGCTTTCCCCGCCTGCCACGAGGAGCCGGCCGACGCCGCGTTCCGCCAGCCCCGCCGCGATCGCGGCCAGCGCTTCCTCCACCATCGCGCCTGCCGCCTCGCGTCCCAGGCGCCGCTGCAGCAGCGCCACGCGATCGGGCATGGCGGAGGTGGCGATCACCACCGGACGGTCTTCCCGCAGCTTGCCATCCACCCATCCCAGCGCGGCGGCGACCATCGCCGGACCGTCCTGCGTCAGCGGGTCGAGTTCCAGCACGGGCAGATGGTCACGCGCGAAGCCGATCTGCCCCAGCGTGGCGCGGGAGCAGGACCCCGCCAGCACGGCGCCATGCCCCCGCATGGGCGGCAGCACATCGGCATCGTCGCGGGATGGCAGCAGCCCGGCGCGGCGGAAATTCTCCGGCAGGCCCATGGCGATGCCGGAGCCGCCGACGAGCAGCGGATGCGCCGCCGCGGCCTCGCCGATCGCCACCAGATGCGCGTCGGTCAGCGCGTCGAGGATGGCATAGCGCCGGCCGGATTCCGCGAGGCGCGTCATGGCCTGGCGGATCGCCCCCGCACCCCGTTCCACCGTGCCGAAGCCCACCAGCCCGACGCCGCCATCCGTCTGGCGCGACAGCACGCGCACCAGGTCGGGGTCGCACATCGGGGTCAGGGGATGGTCCTGCATCCCGCTCTCGCTCAGCAGCCGGCTGCCGACGAAAAGATGCCCCTGGTACACGGTGCGGCCATTCGCCGGAAACGCCGGGCAGGCGAGCGCGAAGCCCGCCTGCAGACGGCGCAGCAGCGCATCCGCCACCGGGCCGATATTGCCCGCGTCGGTGCTGTCGAAGGTGGAGCAGACCTTGAACAGGATCTGGCGCGCCCCCGCCGCCAGCAGGGCCTCCAGCGCCGCCAGGGACCGCGCCACCGCCTCCGGCGCGGGGATGGTGTGGGACTTCAGCGCCACCACCACGGCATCGGCTTCGGGGAGCGGCCCGTCCGGCACACCGATCACCTGGATCGTGCGCATGCCATGGCGCACCAGCATGGAGGCGAGGTCGGTCGCCCCGGTGAAATCATCCGCGATGCAGCCCAGAAGAAGGGGCATGGTGCAGTCTCCTCGGTGCGAGGGGGCGTTGGATCAGCCCGCGGCAGGAAGCGCCAGCAGGTCGCGATGCCCGATCACTGCCCGCAGGCGGTTCTGTCGCCACTGACGGCTGCGGGCCTCGGTCCAGGCCTCGATGCGGCGCGGCTGCCGCAGATGGGCGCTCGCCGCATCGGCATGGCCGAGCACCAGCTCCAGCAGCAACTCGCGATGGCGGCGCGGCCCGAGCTCCCAGGCCGACCCCGCCTGCTCCACCGAGAAGCCGCGCGCGGCGAAGGCACGTGCCGCCGCCGCCGGGGCGCCACCGCCCAGGGCTGGTCCGTCGAAGCCCTTGTCGCGCCGCTGGTCGCGGCGGAAGGCCTGCGCCACCACGCCGTCGAGCGGATGCGGCGGCAGGAAGCGGTCGCGCCCGTCCACGGTCATGGAGGCATAGAAGGGGCATTCGACCACATCGGCCAGATCCTCCAGCCAGTCCTCGGACACGAGGTCCAGCAGGGCGGAACAGACCACCGCATCGGCGCCACGCTTCGGCAGCCAGTCCGGCGCGTCGGCGAGATCGGCGATCAGCCCTTCCACCCGCCAGGCACCCTCGGGCGCATGGACCAGCAGGGTCCGCTTGTTCGGCGCGCTCACCGTCAGGCCGATGCTGTCCGCGCGGCGGGCGATGGTGTCGAAGGCCTCCTCCACCAGCGCGGCGTCGCTGTCCACCAGCGTCCAGGCCTGCGCGCCGCCGATCCTGGGGGCGAGCCAGCGGAACAGGCTGCCGGTGCCCGCGCCGAGATCGACCAGATGCGGGCGCTTCGGCAGCAGGGAGACGAGGCGTTCCGCCAGCGCGGGATCGCGCGCGAAGGCGTCGGCGGGCTCGCGCAGCGCCAGCCAGGTGGCGTCGAAGCTCTCGCTCACGCCGCGCCCTCCAGCAGCGCCGCGAAGGCATCGGCGCGATCCTCCCAGCGCGGCAGCCGCTGCCCGGCGGCCCAGGAAGCATCGGCCATCTTCCGGCGCAGCAAGCGGTCGAAGATCACGCGCCGCATCGCCTTGGAGAGGCTGGCGGAATCGCCCGGCGGCGAAGCGACACCGGCGCCGGGCGGCATCAGCTCCGCCAGCGCACCGCCCTTGGTGATCGCCAGCGGCAGGCCGCGCGCCATGGCTTCGGCCACCGCCATGCCATAGCCCTCCCAGTGGGAAGCGAGGGTGAAGACGTCGCTGCGGGCATAGAGTGCCTCCAGCGCCGCGCCGGTGACGGGGCCGGCGAAGGTGACGCGTTCCTCCAGATCCAGCTCCTTCGCCAGCGCGCGCAGCGCGGCGGCGCAGGCGGGGTCGGCATCCGGCCCGGCAATGGTCAGGTGCCAGTCGAGGTCCATGAGCCGCGCCACGGCGCGCAGCAGCACGTCATGCCCCTTGCGCGGCACGAGGACGCCGACGGCGAGGAGCTGGCAGGTCTCGCCGCCCGATCCCGGGGCACGCGGCGCCGGGTCGGTGCCCGGCTCCACCACAGCGACGCGTCCGGCCTCCACGCCGAACTCGCGCGGCAGGCTTTCGGCGGTCAGCGGCGAGGTGGCGACGAGGCGAGAGAGGCGCGGATAGAGGATCTCCTCGCGCCGCCGCAGCTCCGCGCGAGTGGCGTCGTCATGGCCCGTCTCGATGCAGGTGGGATGGTGGATCAGCCCGATGGCGCCGCGCTTCGCCAGCTCCTCCACCAACGGCGCGAAGGCGGGAAGGCCGAGGCTGTCCAGCACGATCCGCTCCTCCGCCGCGCAGGCGGCGAGCGCCTCGCGCGCCGAGGCTTCCGCCGCCGCATCGGGCATTGGATGCCGGCCGGCGAGCTCCACCACGCGCACCGCATGGCCGCGTTCGCGCAGCCCGGCGGTGATGCGGCGGTCATAGCCGTAGCCGCCGCTTACCGCGTCGAAAGGGGCGGGGACGAGGAAGGCGATGTTCATGCCACCGCGCCCTCATAGGCTGCCCAGGCCAGCGGGCTCTCGCGCAGCAGGATCTTCAGCGACTGCACGGCGCGTCCGCCATCGCCGAGCTTACCGTCCCGCAGGGCGGCCGAGAGCAGCCCATGGATATGCGCGCAGAGGAATTCGGTGGTGGTGTTCTGCCCGGCCAACTCGGGCACCTCGTCGAGGTTGCGGTAGTCCAGCCCGTCCAGGATGCGGCGCAGCTCGACCCGCGCGGCGGCGATGTCCACCAGCAGGTTCGCGCCGTCCAGCCGCGCGGCGCGGAACTCCGCCTCCACGACGAAGGTGGCGCCATGGACGCGCTGGGCGGGGCCGAATTCCACGCCGCGAAAGGAATGGGCGATCATGATGTGGTCGGCGACGGTCAGGCTGTACACGCGGAAGGAGCCTCCTGGCGAAGGGTTGGCGCGGCCGCCGGGCGAGGGTGTGGCCGGGGTGTGCGGACAGAATTAAGGCGTGGCGCGCCGGACGGAAGAGCAGGGCGGCAGGACTTCCGCGCCGGCACCATGCCCGGCCGCGAAGTCACGGCGCCTGCCGGCTCCATACCCGAAGACTCAATAGACGACGACCGGGCAGAGCGGCGCATCCTGGCCGGGCGGCGTTTCGAGCAGGCCCGGCAGCGCCTGCGGCAATTCGGCGAAAGGCAGCACCGGGCCGCAGAGCGCATCCAGCGCGGGATCGTCCAGCAGCGCCAGTGCCAGCGCCAGCCGCTCCGCGTGCGTGCGACGCCCGCGCATGGCGGGCGAGACCTGGCCGACCTGGGTGGAGAACAGGCGCAAGCGGCGCGCGTGGAAGGCCTCGCCGAGCGGCAGGGCGATCTCCGCATCGCCGAACCAGGAGGCCTCCAGGATGCGCGCTTCCATCGTCGCGCAGCGGAGCGCGAGGCGCAGCCCCTCCGCGCTGGCGCTGGCATGGATGATCAGTTCCCGCTCCGCCGGCGCTTCCTCCGGCCCGGCGAAGCGCAGGCCGAGCCCTTCCGCCACCGTGCGGCGCGCGGGATCGCGGTCGAGGATATGGAGATCAATGCCGGGGATGCGCGACATCAGGAAGGCGGCGAGCAGCCCGACCACGCCCGCGCCGATCACCAGCGCGCGCTCGCCCATCAGCGGCGCGGCATCCCAGAGGATATTGAGCGCCGTCTCCATGTTCGCGGCCAGCACGGCGCGGCGATCGGGGATGCGGTCGGGCACGGGGATGCACATCGCGGCCGGCGCCACGAAACGGTCCTGGTGCGGATGCAGGCAGAAGACGCGGCGCCCAAGCAGCCGCTCCGGCCCGGACTCCACCACGCCCACCGCCGCGTAGCCGTATTTCACCGGGAAGGGGAAGGCACCGCCCATCAGCGGCGCGGCCATGACGCCCCACTGGCTTTCCGGCACGCGGCCGGCGAGAACGAGGCGCTCCGTGCCGCGCGACACCCCGCTGGCGAGGCTGCGCACCAGCGCCTCCTCCGGGCCGGGCGCGGGCAGGATCTCGCGCCGCAGCTCGGCCCGGCCGGGCGCGACGCTCCAGAGCGCCGTCGCCTCCGTCACGCCGTGGCTTCCCGGCAGATGCCCGGCCTGGCCTGGTCCAGAGGGATGTCGAAGAGCACGTCGTCGCCCAGCGAATGCACCGTCCAGGCGAAACGCAGCCCCTCGGCGATGCGCGCGACCTCCGGCAGCACGAAGGCCGGGCGGCCGGAACCCAGGATGACCGGCGCCACGGTCAGGTGCAGCCGGTCCAGCAGGCCCGCCGCCAGGAAGCGGGAGACGGTGATGCCGCCGCCCTCCACGAAGACGCGGCGCAGCCCCCGTGCGAAGAGCGCCCGCATCAGGGCGGGCAGGAAGCCGTCGCGCGGCAGGCGCAGGATCTCGGCGCTGCCGTGATGCGTGCCGCCATCGCCCGGCGCGTCCTCGGCGCAGGCCAGGAGGGTGCGCGGCGGGCCGGCGAAGACCTTGTGGCCGGTGCCCAGCCGCCGTTCCGTGTCGATCACCACGCGCACCGGGTCGGGGCCGTCCACCTCCCGCGTCGTGAGCCGCGGGTCGTCGGCCGCGACCGTGCCGGCGCCGACCACCACGGCATCGAAGAGCGCGCGCAGCCGGTGCGTGTGCAGGATGTCGCCCCGACCGCCGATCCAGTGGCTGGCGCCACAGGCGGTGGCGATGCGCCCGTCCAGCGTCTGGGCGAGGCGGCCGAGCACGAGGCAGCGTCCATCCCCGTCCCCGGCGGGGCGCAGCAGCGGCATGAAGAGGCGCGCGAGCGCATGGTCCGGCGGTGGCGGCCCGCCGCGCGCCGCGCGCATCAGCATGGCCCAGGCGTCGTCATCTCCCATGCCTTCGGCTATGCCGCAGGCCGGAACGGGGCGCCATCCCGGGCGCGGCATTCCCCTGGCGGCTCGCGCGATTGTTCGGCGCGGCCGTCCCACCCCCGCGGGGCCGGGGAAGAGCGCTCAGGCGCGGGTGCCGATGCTCAGGAAGGGCACCGGGCGCAGCGGCGCGCGGCGGCCGCCGGTGGTGTAGGTGACCGGCTGCGCATAGGGCAGGGCGGCGCCCGCGATGGTCTCGATCACCTTGGCCTGCAGGGCGATGGCGCGTTCCAGCAGGCGGCGGTTCTCGTCCGAGAGGTCCTTCAGCCGCAGGGAAAGCTGTTCGGTTTCCTCGCGCTGTGTCTCGTCGGCGATCCGCGCACCCGTCCGGTGCACGGCGACATGCGCGGCGGAGAAGGCCTCGGAGGCGCGGATCTTGGCATCCGCGAGCTTCGCGGCGCGCAGCAGGTCGAGCCGCGCCAGGGCCTCGTTCTCCTCGGCCAGGGCCTCGGCGAGGCGGTGGCCGGCGGTGATCAGCGACTGCATCATCATGCGGGGGATTCTCCACCGTCAGGGATTGAGGAAGGGTTCGCGGCGCCCGTCCCGGCACCTGATCCTTGCGCGCGCAGCATCTCCTGCATCACCGAGGCGGCGAGACCGATGCCGCCCTGGCGGCTCCAGGCCTCGGCATAGGCGTCCACCAGCATCGGCCGCCATTGCCCTTCCGCCGCGCCGCCGCCAAAGGTGCCGGCGCTGACGGTGGCGAAGGCGGGCTGCAGCAGCGCGCCCAGGGCCTGGGCCTCGAACTTCCGCGCGGCCTCGCGCACCGCCTCCAGGCGGGGCGGCTGGCCGGAGACCGTGGAGGGCAGGGTGGGGCCCATCAGCGCACCTCCAGCTCGGCCTGCAAGGCACCCGCCGCCTTGATGGATTGCAGGATGGTGATCATGTCGCGCGGCCCGACGCCCAGGGCGTTCAGCCCGTTCACCAGCTCCTGCAGCGTGACGGAGCGCGGCAGGATGCCGAGGCGGCGGCCGTTCTGGTCGTCCACCTCGATGCCGGTGCGCGGCACCACCGTGGTCTGGCCGTTGGAAAGCGGCGCGGGCTGGCTCACCTGCGGCGTCTCGGTGATCCGGATGGTCAGGTTGCCCTGGGCGATGGCGACGGTGGAGATTCGCACATCGGCGCCCATGACGATGGTGCCGGAGGCCTCCTCGATCACCACCTTGGCCGACTGGTCGGGCACGACGCGGAGCTGTTCGATCTCCCCGAGCAGGCCGGCCACGTCCATGCCGCGCGTCATCATCACCACGGTGCGCGGGTCGGTGGCGGTGGCGAGGCCGGGGAAGCGCGCGTTGATCGCTCCCGCGATCCGGCGCGCCGTGGTCATGTCCGGGTTCCGCAGGCCGAGGCGGACGCGGTCGTGCCCGGCCAGCTCGAAGGGGATCTCGCGCTCCACCACCGCGCCGCTGGCGATGCGCCCGGCGGTGGGCACGCCCCGCTGCACCGAGGCGGCCTGCCCCTTGGCACCGATCGCGCCCGTGGCGAGCGCGCCCTGGGAGACGGCATAGACCTCCCCATCCGCGCCCAGCAGCGGCGTCACGAGCAGCGTGCCGCCGGTGAGGTTGGAGGCATCGCCCAGGGCCGAGACCGCCACGTCGATACGCGAGCCGGGCCGCGCGAAGGCGGGCAGGTTCGCCGTGACCATCACCGCGGCGACATTCTTGGTGTCGAGCTGCTTCTCGTTGTCGCGGGTGTTGACGCCCAGGCGTTCCAGCATCCCGACCAGGGACTGGCGGGTGAAGACGGCGGAGCGGAGCTTGTCGCCCGTGCCGGGCAGGCCGACCACCAGCCCGTAGCCGACGAGCTGGTTGTCACGGACCCCCTCCACATCGGCGATGTCCTTGATCCGCACCTGGGCCATGGCCTGGGGGGCCAGCAAGGGCAGGAGGACGAGGGCGCAACCCAGCAGCAGCGCGGGCAGCGCCTTGATGAATCCACATCCGGCCATGTTTGCCGTTCGGAAACCGGTTCGGGGGAGGATAGGGCGCATCACGCCACGGCACAGCGCAACCGCCGTGCCAGGCATGGAGCGGGGCGAGGGCGGCAGAAGCTGCCGCCGTCCCGGCCAGAACAGCAGTCCGGCGGCAAAAGGAGCCCAGATGATCCAGCGTGTCAGCGAAACACGACCCGGCCTTCCCCTCGGCGGACCGCGCCGCGCCGCCGGGCGGGGCGGAGGCTTCCGGCTGGCGGAGGGCGGCGAGGCCCATGCCGCGGCGGCGGACGGCGCCGTGCCGGTCCTGGCCGCCGGGCTGCTGGCGATCCAGGAGGGCGGGGAGCGCGACGGGGAATGCGACCGGCGGGCGGCCCGGCGGGGGGAGGCGATGCTGGAGGAGCTGGCGGGCTTCCAGGCCGACCTCCTGCGCGGCCGGGCGGACCCCGAGCGGTTGCGGCGGCTGGCCGGGTTGTCGGAGGGCGAGACGCCATCCGATTCCCGTCTCGCGGAGGCCCTGGAGGCCATTTCCCTGCGCGCGAAGGTTGAATTGGCCCGATTGGAGGTTCGCGGGCGTGGCGTTTGAGCCACCCTGTCTCTGAAACATCTCAACTGCCCTCTTGGCTTGGCAGCCATGCGCCTTGTATGAGGCTCACGGTTTCGTGGACCGGGAATGCCGCCGGGGCTCACGAAGACTGAGGGATGTACGTGATGCTGGTGACCCTACCGCCGGATTATCGTCCGACCGAATCCGAGCCTTTCATGAACCCTCAGCAGCTGCAGTATTTCCGGCAGAAGCTGCTGCGCTGGCGTCAGGACCTGTTGCGGGAGGCCGGGGAGACCCTGAGTTCCATGGGGCAGGGGGGCATCATCGAGGCCGACCTGACCGACCGGGCCAGTGTCGAGACCGATCGCGCCCTGGAGTTGCGGACCCGGGACCGCGCCCGCAAGCTGATCAGCAAGATCGACATGGCGCTGGAGCGGATCGAGAACGGCACCTATGGCTATTGCGAGGAGACCGGCGAGCCGATCGGCCTGAAGCGCCTGGAGGCCCGCCCGATCGCCACCCTGTCCATCGAGGCGCAGGAGCGCCACGAGCGCATGGAGCGCGTCCACCGGGACGACTGACCGGCGCGAAGGGGCCTCCGGGCATCGTTTCCACTGCCGGAGTGCCGCCGCAGGGGCCGAGGATGCTTGCAATTCCGGTTCCGACAGCGCAAATGTGCCACCGCGATAGCGGGGGTCCGGCATCCCCCGGGTTCATCCCCGGGTCCACCCTCCCGGGGGCACCCCGGGACGGACCAGAACCCTTGAGTGAGAACCAGTCTGGCGGGCGAGGCGGCGAGGAGCCGCCCCGGTCCCGCCGCAATGCTTACCCGCGCGGCAGGCGCCGCGAGCTTTTGGAGGCCCACCGTGGCGCGTACCCCGCTCGACAAGATCCGGAACATCGGGATCACGGCGCATATCGACGCCGGCAAGACCACCACGACCGAGCGCATCCTCTACTACACCGGCAAGTCCCATAAGATCGGTGAGGTGCACGACGGCAACACCACGACCGACTACATGGAGCAGGAGCGGGAGCGTGGCATCACGATCACCTCCGCCGCCGTGACGGCCGTGTGGCACGACTACCGCATCAACGTCATCGACACCCCGGGCCACATCGACTTCAACATCGAGGTGAACCGCTCGCTGCGCGTGCTCGACGGCGCGGTGTTCATCATCGAGGGCGTGGCCGGCGTGCAGCCGCAGTCCGAGACCAACTGGCGCCTGGCCGACCGCTACAACGTCCCGCGCATCATCTTCATCAACAAGCTGGACCGCACGGGCGCCGACTTCTACCGCGCCGCGGACACGCTGACCGAGAAGCTGGGCATCAACTGGGTCGCCCTGCAGCTGCCGATCGGCATCGAGGAGAACCTCAGGGGCGTCGTCGACCTGGTCGAGATGAAGGCCCTGATCTGGGAAGGCGACGAGCTGGGCGCCAAGTACCATGAGGCCCCGATCCCCGACGACCTCAAGGAGAAGGCGGACGAGTACCGCCAGAAGCTGCTCGACGCCGTGCTCGGCATGGATGACGCGGCCATGGAGCAGTACTTCGAGACGGGCGACGTGGACGTCGCGACCCTGAAGGCCTGCATCAAGAAGGGCACGATCGCCGGCGAGTTCCGCCCGGTCTTCTGCGGCTCCGCCTTCAAGAACAAGGGCGTGCAGCCGCTGCTGGACGGCGTGGTGGACTACCTGCCGAGCCCGGTGGACATCGAGGGCATCAAGGTCGCCCCCGAGGAGGGCGAGGACGAGGACGCCGAGCGCCGCGTGATCCCCGCGGACGAGAACGCGCCTTTCGCCGGCCTGGCGTTCAAGATCATCAACGACAAGTACGGCAACCTGACCTTCGTCCGCGTCTATCGCGGCGTGCTGCGCTCCGGTGACCAGGTCCTGAACACGACCAAGGGCAACAAGGAGCGCGTCGGCCGCATGTTCCAGATGCATGCCGACAAGCGCGAGGAGATCAAGGAGGTCTTCGCCGGCGACATCGCGGCCTTCGTGGGCCTGAAGGACACCGGCACGGGCGACACCCTGGCCTCCGCCGACGACCCGGTGGTGCTGGAGCGCATGGCCTTCCCGGTGCCCGTGATCGACATCTCCGTCGAGCCGAAGACCAAGGAAGGCATCGAGAAGATGACCCTTGGCCTGCAGAAGCTGGCGGGCGAGGATCCTTCCCTGCGGCTGAAGACCGACCAGGAGACCGGCCAGACCATCCTGTCCGGGATGGGCGAGCTGCACCTGGAGATCATCATCGACCGCCTCCGCCGCGAATACGGCGTGGACGCCAATATCGGCGCCCCGCAGGTCGCGTACCGCGAGACGATCACCAAGGCGCACACCGAGACCTATACCCATAAGAAGCAGTCGGGTGGCTCGGGCCAGTTCGCCGAGGTGAAGATCATGTTCGAGCCGAAGGAGCGGAACACGGGCATCGAGTTCGTGAACGCCGTGGTCGGCGGCACGGTGCCGAAGGAGTACATCCCGGCGGTCGACAAGGGCATCAAGGTCCAGGCCGACACCGGCGTGCTCGCCGGCTTCCCGACGGTGGACTTCAAGTTCACCCTGCTGGACGGCAAGTACCACGACGTCGACTCCTCCGCCCTGGCGTTCGAGATCGCCGGCAAGGCCTGCTTCCGCGAAGGCATGAAGAAGGCCGGCCCGGTGATCCTGGAGCCGATCATGGACGTGGAGGTCACCACCCCGCAGGACCATGTCGGTGACGTGGTGGGTGACCTGAACCGCCGCCGTGGCGTGATCCAGTCGCAGGACATGGCCGGCACCTCGGTCATCGTCCGGGCGCATGTCCCGCTGAAGGAGATGTTCGGCTATATCTCCAACCTGCGTGGCATGACCAAGGGGCGCGCGTCCTTCTCGATGCAGTTCCACCACTACGATCCGGTGCCGCGCAACGTGGCCGAAGAGATCATGAAGGCCAGCGCCTGATTTCTCAGGCGTGAAGGTCCGGTTCCCGCCTTGGCGGGGGCCGGCCGGGCTGTGACGAAAAACCCCCTGCCAGCGATGGCAGGGGGTTTTTCTTTGCGTGGTGTCCCGCTTCGACAAGGGGTGGCTGCGGTGCCCGGCGATGCACCCGCAGCCTCGGTGGAAAGGTTCCGCCCCTCCCGCCACCGGGTCGTTTTAGGGCTTTAGCATTTTAGCATTTTAGCATTTTAGCATTTTAGGATTTTAGCCCTTTATTCGCCCAGGCAGATAAAGGACCTCGACCCATGAGGCGGGCAGGGGGTCGAACTCCATTTCCAAGGACGGATGGCGCCGAAGCGAGAATTGAGCGAGGCGGTATCTTGATTATATTCCTATAGCGGGCGGCTGGTGAGGAAGCAAGGGGCGTCGAGGGGGCCCCGATCCATGCGGCAGGACGTGTGGCCTCAGGGGAAAGGCGCAGCCTTCGCCCCGGTACTTCCATCCGCTGGTCGGGTCGGTGGGGCGGCGGTGATCGGCGGCGCCAGCTTCCCGGGTTCAGGGCACGCAGTGTCCTGACGGTGAGGGGGCTCCGAGGCGAGAGGCAGGGCCTCTCCCCCGGGGGCTGGCCACGGAGTGCGATGCCGGAGCCTCGCATGCCCATGGGTCAGCCTGTTCCACCGTTCGTATGAGGCCCGGCGTCAGCGCCGCGCGACGTTGAAGTTGATCGGCACCGCGGCGCTGAAGGTGTCGTCGCTGAACTCCTCCGGCACCGGCGGCAGGGAGGCGCGCTGCAGGGTTTCCACGGCCGCCTCGTCGAGGAGTTCGCTGCCGCTGCTGCGGGACACCCGGGCCGAGATCAGCGTCCCGTCCCGCCGCATGGCGAAGGTCACGATCACGACGCCCTGGATGCCGCGCATCTCGGCCTCGCGCGGATAGCGCTTGGCGCGGTTGATCGCGGCCGAGAGCCGGCTGGTCCAGTTCGGCGGCGGGCCGGCCGTGGCCATGCGCGGGCGCGACGGGGCGGCCGGCGCGGCGGTGGCGGCCGGGGGCGCGTACTCGCGGGCCGCCGGTGCCTCGGTGACGGCAGGGCGCGGCGGGGCAGGCCTCGGCGGGGTGGGGCGCGGCGGCGTCGGGCGGGGCGGCGTGGGACGCGGCGGCGGGGGCGGTGCCGGCGGCGGCGGCTCGGGCAGGGGCTCCAGCGCGGGTTCCGGATCGGGCGGGGGCGCTTCGGCGACCTGCACCGGCTCCGGCTTCACCGGCTCGGTCACGGGCGGCGGCTCGGCCGTCTGCACGGGCGGCGGCTCGGCCGTCTGCACGGGCGGGGGCTCGGCGGCCTGCACGGGCGGCGGCGGCTCCGCCTCGGCCGGCGGGGGCGGTTCGGCGGGCTTGACGGTCTCGGCGGGCGGCGCCGCCGCGGCGGCCTCCGTGGCCTCTGCCGGGTTGTCCGGCGTTTCCTCGGGGGCCATCACCGCCAGCTCGACCGGCATCTCCACCTCGGCGGCCGGGGGTGGGGGCTCGGGGATCAGGAACAGCGGCACGGCCACCGCCGCATGCAGCACCAGGGAAGTCCCCCAGCCGAGGACCTGCGCGCGCGTTGCCATGGCGTCAGCGCGCCTGGACGGGGGGCGTGCCCGGCTCCGCCTCGGCGATCAGCGAGACGCGGGAGATGCCGGCGGCGGTGATGCGGCCCATCACCCGCAGGACCACGCCATAGGGGGTGTCGCGGTCGCCGCGCACATAGACGGGGGTATCGGGGTCGTCCCCCTGGGCTTCCTTGATGCGGGTGCCGACCTCGGCCTCCGGCACCTCGTCCTGCTTGATGAAGGTGCGGCCCTCGTGGTTCACGGTCAGCACCACGGGCGGCTTGGGCGCGGCGACGCGGGCGGCGGAGGTCTTGGGCAGGTTCACGGGAACGCCCACCACCATCATCGGGGCGGCCACCATGAAGATGATCAGCAGCACGAGCATCACGTCCACCAGGGGCGTGACGTTCATCTCGGCGAGTGGGCGCGCGTCGTCCTCGTCGCCGCCGAGATCGGGTCCGGCAAAGGCCATGGTGGAATGCCTTACTCCGCCGCGGCGCGCAGGCGGGTGTTGGCGCGGCGCGACAGGTTGGCGGCCAGGTCCCCGGCGGCGGCCGCGCCTTCCTGGCGGATGCGGGCGATGGCGACGTTGAAGCGGTTATAGGCCATGACCGCCGGGATGGCGGCGAAGAGGCCGATCGCCGTGGCGAAGAGCGCCTCGGCGATGCCCGGCGCCACGACGGCCAGCGAGGTGTCGTTGCTGGCGGCGATGCCCTGGAAGCTGTTCATGATGCCCCAGACCGTGCCGAACAGGCCGACGAAGGGGGCGACGGAGCCGGTGGTGGCCAGGATCGGCAGGCCCGGCTCGGCGCGGCGCAGCGCCTTGGTCAGCATCCCGCGCATGGAGCGTTCCATGCGGTCGCGGAACTCGGCGCGGCTCTCATCCTCCTCGCGCCCTTCGCGCCATTCGCGCAGCCCGGCCTGGAGGGTCTCGCCCGCCAGCCCGTCCTGCTGCACCGGAGCGCCGGTCGGCAGGCCGTCATGCACGATGCGGGCGAAGTTGCGGACCTGGCGGCGCAGGCGGCCCAGGGTGATGGTCTTCTCGACCATGATCGCCCAGCAGGCGATCGAGGCCAGGATCAGCAGCAGCATCACCACCTTCACCACGATATCGGCCTGCAGGAACAGGCCCAGCATGGTCAGGTCGTGGGGCGGGGGAACCGGCACGGCGGGGAGGGCGGTGGCGGGAAGGGCGGCGTCCGGATTCATGGGGGTCAGACCCTCGGGCTCGGGGTTGCGTTGGCCAGGGCCTTGGCGAGCGGCGCTGCGCTCGGATCGGCCGTCTGCGTCACTTGTCGAAGCTCACGCCCTGCACGCGCGACGAGGTCGCGATCCGTGGCAGGCAGGCGCTGCGCCCTTCCGGCTCCGGTCCGCAGGCAAGGAGGTCGTTCAGCAGCACGCCGGTGATGCCCTCGCAGGGCAGGCCGGACAGGTCGAAGATCCGGGCCAGCGTCTTGCTGGCGGGCAGGGGGCCGACATCCAGCGCCAGGCGGCGGGCGATCACCCCGTCCTTGCCGAAGAGGATCAGGTCCAGCCGCAGCGGGTCGATCGCGGTGTCGCCGGGGTTGCGCATCAGCAACCAGGCGCGGCAGCCGGGGGGCTGCAGGTCCGGCTTCGGTTCCAGCCGGTTCAGCTCCAGGGTGATGGGCTTGGCGGCATCCTGCTGCGCCGCGGCCGGCAGGGCCAGGGCGGTCGCGGCGGTCAGGGAGAGGACGGCGGTGAGAAGGCGGGACGCAACCGCCCTCACGCCGCTTCCGCGCCGCGGCGCAGCAGGAAAGGCGGAGAGGCTTTTCGCGGTGGCGCGGCCGGACCGGAGGAGGCTGTTCCGGGTTTGGGGCTGCGGCATGCGGATCTCCGGTGAAAGACGACGCACAAGGGTGCGGCGCCACCGCCCCGATGCCGGGGAAGCCCGGCCGGGGAAGGATGATGGCACCGCAGCAATGTCGGGCTGTCTTTCGCTCCTGGCGTTCTGTTTAGCAAGTGAGAATTGCTTGCAAATACCCTGTCGCAGTCCTGTCCCCCGGAGACGGCATGGCCTCCGGATGCGCGAACCGGTGGCCAGGGTCCGCCCAGGGCGGGTGCCGCGTCAGTCCACCGGCTGCGCGACGAAGCCCGCCCAGCCCCGCGCCCGCAGCTCACAGGCGGGACAGGTGCCGCAGCCATAGCCCCAGGGATGGCGGTGCGTGCGATCGCCCAGATAGCAGGTGTGGCTGTCCTCCAGGATCATCTCCACGAGTTCCTGCCCGCCCAGGTCGCGGGCGAGGCGCCACGTGGCGGGCTTGTCGCGCCACATCAGCGGGGTGTGGAGGACGAAGCGGCGTTCCATGCCGAGGTTGATGGCGACCTGCAGCGCCTTGAGCGTGTCGTCGCGGCAATCGGGGTAGCCGGAATAATCCGTCTCGCACATGCCGCCGACGAGGTGGCGCAGCCCCCGGCGATAGGCGAGGGCGGCGGCGAAGGTGACGAAGAGGAGGTTGCGGCCGGGGACGAAGGTGTTGGGCAGCCCGTCCTCGCGCATCCGGATCGCGATCTCCGCCGTCATGGCGGTGTCGGAGACCTGTGACAGCGCCTCCAGCGGCAGCGTGTGGTCGGGGCCGAGCTTCGCCGCCCAGTGCGGAAAGCGTTCCGCGAGGAGGCGGCGGAAGGTGTCGCGGCATTCCAGCTCCACCCGGTGGCGCTGGCCGTAGTCGAAGCCCAGCGTTTCCACATGGGCGAAGCGGTCCAGCGCCCAGGCGAGGCAGGTGGCGCTGTCCTGGCCGCCGCTGAACAGGACCAGGGCGCCGTCCCCGGAAAGATTGTCGGTCATGGGGTGATGTTCTCCAGGCGGGACACGGCCCAGGCGGCGGCCTCCGCCACCACGGGGTCGGGATCTCCGGCGAGGCGGCGTGCTTCGGGCAGCAGCGCGGGATCGGCCGAATTGCCGATGGCGTAGAGCACGTTGCGGACGAAGCGGTCGCGGCCGATGCGCTTGATGGGGGAGCCCGAGAAGTGGGCGCGGAAGGTGGCGTCGTCCAGTGCGGCCAGTTCCGCCAAGCGCGGGGCGGCGAGGTCTTCCCGCCCGATCAGGGCCGGCTCGGTGGCGGTGTGGGCGAACTTGTTCCAGGGGCAGGCGGCGAGGCAGTCGTCGCAGCCATAGATGCGGTTGCCGAGGCGCGGGCGCAGCGCCTCGGGAACCGGTCCCTTGTGCTCGATGGTGAGGTAGGAGACGCAGCGGCGGGCATCGAGCCGGTAGGGGCCGAGGAAGGCACCGGTCGGGCAGGCGTCGAGGCAGCGGCGGCACTGGCCGCAATGGTCCGTCTCCGCCGCATCGGGCGCGAGGTCGAGCGTGGTGTACACCTCGCCCAGGAAGAGCCAGGAGCCGTGCTGGCGGGACACGAGGTTGCTGTGCTTGCCCTGCCAGCCGATCCCGGCCTGCTGGGCGAGGGGCTTCTCCGCCACCGGGGCGGTGTCCACGAAGACCTTCAGCTCCATGGCGGCCTCGCCGCCGGCGAAGCGGGCCATCATCCAGCGGGCCAGGGCCTTCAGCCGCTTCTTCACCACGTCGTGGTAGTCGCGGTGGCGGGCATAGACGCTGATCGTGCCGCGATCGGGGCGGGACAGGCTGGCGAGCGGGTCGTCCTCCGGCCCGTAGTTCATGCCGAGGCTGATCACCGAGACGGCTTCGGGCCAGAGAGCCCGAGGATGGCTGCGCTGCTCGGCGCGTTCGGCCATCCAGCCCATCTCCCCATGCATCCCGGCCCCCAGGAAGGCGGCGAGGCGCTCGCGCACCTCGGGCCCGAGGTGCGCGCGGGCGAAGCCCACCGCGTCGAAGCCCAGCCGCAGGGCCTCGTCCCGGATGGCGTCGCGGGCGGCGTCCGGCGGGCAGGCGGGGGCCGTGCCGGGGCGGGATGTGGCGAGGGTGGCGGACATGGTTCCGGCCCTATCTGTCGCCCCTGGCACCGCGCTGCAAGGATGGACGCGGCCTGGCGGGGGAGTCATGCCGGGTGGTGGTGACTGAAAGGGAGTCCGGGGCGATGGAACAGGAATTCGCGGGGCGGCGCGTGGTGGTGATGGGCGGCAGCCGGGGCATCGGGCGTTCCACGGCGCTGCTCTTCGCGGCGCGCGGGGCGGCGGTGTCGATCTGCGCGCGCGGCGCCGGGACGCTGGAGGACACGCGGCGGGAGATCGCGGCGCTCGGGGGCCTGGCCCATGCCGGGGTGGCGGACCTGTCGCGGGAGGCCGACATCGCCCGCTTCATCCCCGAGGCGGCGGCGGCGCTGGGGGGGATCGACGTGCTGGTGAACAACGCCTCGGGCTTCGGCATGTCGGATGACGAGGCGGGCTGGGCGGCCTCGCTGAATGTCGACGTGATGGCGGTGGTGCGGGCCAGCCACGCGGCACTGCCCTTCCTGGAGGCCTCGCCCCGGGAGGGGGGCGGCGGCAGCATCGTCAACATCGCCTCGATCTCGGCGATGCGGGCCTCGGCGCGCTCGGCGCCCTATGGGGCGGTGAAGGCGGCGGTGATCCACTACACCGGCAGCCAGGGGAAGATGCTGGCACGGCGGGGCATCCGGGCCAACTGCGTGGCGCCGGGCTCCATCGAGTTCCCGGGCGGAAGCTGGGAGCAGCGCCGGCTGGCGGGGGAGAAGCTCTATGCCGACACCCTGGCCACGATCCCCTTCGGGCGGCTGGGCAGGCCGGAGGAGGTGGCCGAGGTAGTCGCCTTCCTGGCCTCGCCGCGCGCGAGCTGGGTCACCGGCCAGTGCATCGTGGTGGATGGTGGCCAGCTCGTCGGCCCCTGAGAACGGGGACCGAGGCCATGGCCGGGATGGGAGCGACGCCGGCATGACACGCTCGCGCGTCCTGCTGCTGCTCTGGCTGGCCGCCGCCCTACTCGGCGCGGGCGCGATGGCGCTGCTGACTCCCGGCGATCCGGGGGAGGCGCCACCGCCTGCCCGGCTTGGCGACGCCCCTGGCCAGCCGTTGGAGGCGCTGCTGGCCGGGGCCGACCCGGCGGCGGGGGCGCGCCTCTTCGGCCGCTGTGCCGCCTGCCACACCATCGGCGCGGGCGGGGCGGACCTGAACGGGCCGAACCTGCATGGGGTGATGGGGGCGCCCGTGGCGGGCAACCGGCCGCGCTACGGCTATACCCAGGCGCTGCGGCAGGTGGGCGGGGTGTGGACCCCCGCGCGGATGGACGCGTGGCTGCGCGACCCGCAGGGCTTCGCGCCGGGGAACCGGATGGTGTTCCCCGGCCTGAAGGATGCCCGGGAGCGGGCGGATCTGATCGCCTATCTCGGTGGGCGATAGGGGAGGGATCCGGCCGCCCCGGACTCCTCAGCCTTCGGCGCGCACGCCCACCGTGGCGGCGGCGGCCACGATGCCCGCCCAGCTCGTCTCGTCGATGGGGATGCCCTCGGCGAGGCGCTGCGCCATGGTCCGGCGCTCCGGTTCGCCGGCCACCAGAACCTCCTCGCCCGGCTGCGGCGGGGAGGCCTTCACATGCGCGATGCAGGCGGCGACCTCGCGCTGGAACGCCGCCACGTCACCCAGGCGGGCGGGGTCGAAGACGAAGCTGAGCATGTTGTTGACGATGCCGCGCCGGGGGCTGTCGTCGCCGGTGTTGGGGCCGCCGCCGCTCAGGCCGCCGGCCAGCACCTCGCACATCAGGGACAGGCCGAAGCCCTTGTGTCCGCCGAAGGGCAGCAGGCAGCCATGGGCGCCCTGGCCATCCGCATTGCCGGCACCCTTGTCCTGCGTGCCGTAGAGGGCGTTGGGGTCGTCGGTCGGCCGGCCCTGGGCATCCAGCAGCACCGGGGCGGGCAGCGTCTTGCCGGCGTTGCGGGCGACGCGGACCTTGCCCATGGCGATGGCGCTGGTGGCGAAGTCGAGCACCAGGGGCGGCTGGCCTTCGCCGCAGGGCACGGCGATGCAGAAGGGGTTGGTCTGCAGCCGCCCGTCGCTGCCGTTGTGGGGCGCGACGAAATAGCTGGGGCCGAGCCGCACATTGGCGAAGTGGATCGAGATCAGCCCGGCGGCGGCGGCCATCTCGCCGAAGGCGCCGATGCGGGCGAGGTGGTGGGAGTCGCGGACCGCCGCCACGGCGATGCCGGTGGTGCGCACGCGGTCGATGGCCCAGCGCATCACCTCCCGCCCGATCACCTGGCCGAAGGCGTCGCGTGCATCCACCACCGCGAAGGGGCCGTCGTCGCGCAGGAAGCGGGGCGGGGTGTTGGGCACCAGATGTCCGTCCCGGCAGTCCTGGAGATAGTCCGGGATCAGCCCGACGCCATGGCTGTCATGGCCCTTGAGATTGGCCTCGACCAGGTCGCCGGCGACGGTCGCGGCTTCCTCCGGCGTGCTGCCGGCGGCCTGGAAGATGCTGGCGGTGAGGGATTGCAGGCGGTCGCGGGCGATCAGCATGGCAGGTTCTCGCTCCCTTGGTGCGGGTTCTTGGGCTCTGTTCCTGCCCGGGAGCCTGGACGCGGCGGCGCGGGCGCACAAGCCGCGCGGGCCGCATGGCGGCCACCGGCCAGGGGAGCTGGGCGGCGAGAAAGAGAGGCTCGGCAAGGGGACACACGCGAAACAAAACGGTCCCGGACGGAATCCATTGCCCGTTTGGGCATTCCATGTGCGGGCCGAAGGGACTATCTGCCCCCGGTCCAGACGTCTTTTCTTCAAGTCACGGTGATTGTTTCATGACCCCTGCCGAGATCGCCCAGGTCCAGGCCCATCTGCGCAAGCAGTTCAACAACCAGCAGATCGTGGTGGCCGCGCCCAAGCGGCGCGGCGGCAGCGTGGAGCTGCGTATCGGCGACGAGTTCATCGGCACCATCCACCGCGATGCCGAGGATGGCGAGGTCTCCTACGCCATCCAGATGGTGGTGCTGGCCGAGGACCTGAACCAGATCGACTGATGCGGCTGGCGGCCGGCCCTATGGCCGGCCCTGGCGCTGGCCCCCGGCCGTGGAGCCGCCCCGTTCAGCCGCGGCCGCGATAGCCCGGCACGTCCTGCGGCGGAATCCAGACCCCCTCCGGCGCGGCGCCGGTCTGCCAGAACACGTCGATCGGGATGCCGCCGCGCGGATACCAGTAGCCGCCGATGCGCAGCCAGTGCGGCTTCAGCTCCCGCACCAGCCGGTCGCCGATCTCCACCGTGCAGGCCTCGTGGAAGGCGCCGTGGTTGCGGAAGGAGGTCAGGTAGAGCTTGAGCGACTTGCTTTCCACCAGCCAGCCATCGGGCACGTAGTCGATCACCAGATGCGCGAAATCCGGCTGCCCCGTGATGGGGCAGAGCGAGGTGAATTCCGGCGCGGTGAAGCGGACGCAGTAGCGCTTGTCCGGATGCGGGTTCGGCACGCGCTCCAGCCGCGCCTCCTCCGGCGAGGCGGGCTGGGCGGTGTGCTGGCCGAGCATGGTCAGCCCCGCCAGCGGACTGCCCGGCGGCAGGTCCGCCGCGCTCTCATGGCCGGGGGTGGGGCGGCCGGTGGTGCCGGAAGACGTGTCGTTGTCGCTCATGGGGCTGCACTCTTTGCGGGGCTGGTCTCGCCCCGGGATTCCTCGTTCACGCCGGATATGGGCACGTCGCCCGCCGGATCGGCCCCAGGGTCGGCCCCAGGGTCCGCCTGGGGGACGGCCGAAGCGCGGCCGGCGGAGGGGCGTGACGCCTGGCCCGTGGGGGCGGCGGCGGTCTCCGCGGCACCCTCGGCCCAGCCGGCCTCGATGCGCGCGGCCTCGTCCTCGAAGCGGCCCGCCAGGATGGCCCCGCGCAGGCGCGCCATCAGCACCTGGTAGTAGCGGATGTTGTGCCAGGTCAGCAGCATCGGGCCGAGCATCTCCTCGGCCTTGAAGAGATGGTTCAGATAGGCGCGGCTGTGCCGCGTGCAGGCCGGGCAGTCGCATTCCGGGTCGAGCGGGCGCGTATCCTCGGCGAATTTCGCGTTCCGCAGGTTCATCACGCCGCGCGAGGTATAGGCCCGCGCGGTGCGGCCGGAGCGCGTCGGGATCACGCAGTCGAACATGTCGATGCCGCGCCGGACGGCGCCGATGATGTCGGAGGGCGTGCCGACGCCCATCAGGTAGCGCGGCTTGTCCCGGGGCAGCAGCGGCGTGGTGACGTCGAGGGTGGAGAACATCATCTCCTGCCCCTCGCCGACCGCGAGGCCGCCGACCGCATAGCCCTCGAAGCCGATCCCCGTCAGCGCCCGCACGCTCTCGGCGCGCAGCCCGGCATAGGTGCTGCCCTGCACGATGCCGAAGAGGCCGTAGCCGGGGCGCGGCACGAAGGCCTCGCGGCAGCGGGCGGCCCAGAGCATGGACTGGCGCATGGAGCGCGCGGCCTCCTCCTCCGTGGCGGGGAAGGGGGTGCATTCGTCCAGGCACATGGTGACGTCGGCATCCAGCAGGTTCTGGATCTCGATGGAACGCTCGGGCGTCAGCCGGTGCTTCGAGCCGTCGATATGCGAGTGGAAGGTGACGCCATCGGCATCCATCTTCCGCAGCTTGCTCAGCGACATGACCTGGAAGCCGCCGGAATCCGTCAGGATCGGGCCGGACCAGTCCACCATCCGGTGCAGCCCGCCGAGGCGGCCGACGCGCTCGGCGCCGGGGCGCAGCATCAGGTGATAGGTGTTGCCCAGGATCATGCGGGCGCCGGTGGCGCGCACCGCATCGGCGGTCATCGCCTTCACCGTGCCGGCGGTGCCCACGGGCATGAAGACCGGCGTCGGCACCTCGCCATGCGCGGTGTGCAGCATGCCCGCGCGGGCGCCGCCATCGGTGGTCGAGAGCGTGAAGGACAGGGTCACGGGGCGGAATCCTCCCGCCGCAGCAGCGAGGCATCGCCATAGGAATAGAAGCGATAGCCGGATGCGATGGCGTGGTCATAGGCCGCACGCACGCGCGCCGTGCCCGCATAGGCGCAGGCCAGCATGAACAGCGTGCTCTTCGGCAGGTGGAAGTTGGTCAGCAGCAGCGGCGCCGAGCGGAAGCGGTGGCCGGGCAGCAGGAAGAGCTCGGTGAGGCCTCGGAAGGGGGCGATCGTGCCGTCCTCCCGCGCGGCGCTTTCCAGCAGGCGCAGCGCCGTGGTGCCGACCGCGACGACGCGGCGGGCGGCGTTGATGCGCGCGGCGGCCTCCGGCGTGATCTCGCCCCATTCGGCATGCAGCCGGTGTTCGCGCGGGTCGTCGCCGCGCACGGGCAGGAAGGTGCCGGCGCCGACATGCAGCGTCACCGTGGCCCGCCCGATGCCGCGCGCCTCCAGCGCCTCCAGCAGCCGCGGGGTGAAGTGCAGCGAGGCGGTGGGCGCGGCGACGGCGCCGGGACGGTCGGCGAAGACGGTCTGGTAGTCCGCGCGATCCGCCGCCACCGGGCCGCCGGGGCGCTGGATATAGGGCGGCAGCGGCACCTCGCCGGCACGTTCCAGCGCGGCGAGCAGAGCGGCCTCGTCGGGGCCGAAATCCACCAGCACAGCCCCGCCCTCCTGCCGCTCCACCACGCGGGGGGCGAGCTCCGGGGCGCCGCCGATGGCCAGCACGTCGCCGGGGCGCAGGCGGCGGGCGTTGCGGGCCAGGGCATGCCAGACGCCGCCGCCCTCGGCGCGGTTCAGCAGCAACTCGATCGCGGCCTCGCCGCGCCGGGCATGCAGGCGGGCCGGAATGACGCGGGTGTCATTGACCACCAGCAGGTCGCCCGGCTCCAGCAGCCCAGGCAGGTCGGAGACATGGCGGTCGGCGAGGCCGTCCGGGCGCACGTCCAGCAGGCGCGCGCTGTCGCGCGGCTGGGCGGGGGATTGGGCGATGGAGGCTTCGGGGAGGGTGAAGTCGAAATCCACCGTCCGGAGGGGCGGAAGGGAATGGGACACGCTACGGACTCGCTGGCAGGCGGCGGCCCCTAGACCGGGTGGGCACGCCTGTCCAGTCTCGCCGCCCCGTCGGAGGGGGGCGGATCAGGTTTCCTTGGCGATGATGCCGTTCAGGGTGCGGCAGGCGGCGACCACGGCGACCAGCAGCACGCCGTTGCGGATCAGCCCTTCCGGCGTGAGATAGTGGCCGCCGAGATAGAGGGAACGGGGCAGTTGCGTCACCACGTTCTGCAGCATCGGGTCGAGCTGCAGGTTGGCGGTGAGGTTCACCAGCACCCACCAGGCGATGCCCGCGAGCAGGAGCAGGGGCGCCAGGATCTCGGCCACCTGCTCGATGAAGGTCAGGGCGAAGGTCGCCACGCCGCAGACAAGGATGCGCAGGGTCCGGCCCAGGATGGCCTCCAGCCGGGCCATCAGCGGGCGGTCCGCACGGTCATCCAGAACGCTCCGGCGCGACACACCCGACATCGCCCTATCCCCTCGAAAATCCAGTATCGCCCCGCGCCCGGCCGGTCCGCCAGGACGGGCACTTTAGACCCGGGGGCAGGGGAAAGGCCACCGAGGAGCGATCACTCTCGCGATGGTTGCAGGATCGGCGCGGCCGGCATGGCCTCCGGGACACGCCCGGGCAGGGGGTGGGGAGCAGGGAACCCGTATACGTGCCGCCGGGCGGGCGCTTCCCGGCCGAGCCGGCCCTTTTCAGCGGCGAGGGCGGCTGTTCCGGACGCGCACCGGGACCGGGACCGGGGCAGGCTGGCCGGCCGCGTGCGCGGCGGCGGCAACGGCGGCGGCGATGGCAGCCAGGGCAAGGGAAATCGCGATCATCATCCTTCCTTTCCTGCCACGGCCGGGGGCCGAGCGACATGATGTTCGGGAACAAGGGCGGATGCGGCAAGCCTTTTGCCGCAGCCCTCCCTTTCCGCCGGGGACGGGGTGTTCCCCCCTGGTGTCCACCGCCCGGATCGCGGCGCCGCTCGCCTGCCGTCCGGATTGCGGAACGGAGGCGGGAGGCCGGGGTGCTCCCGCGCCATAACTCCATCATAGATTTTATGGGCGTGGCCGCCGGACAAGATGCCTGTGGGGAAGCTCACCAATGCGGCGGGCGCAACCCCCCGGAAACAGAACCCATGGAACCGAAGCGGGACTGGCGCCTCCTCCCGGACGCGGCGCCGGCCCGCCGTGACAGCGGCGCCCCTCTCGCCCGATCCGGCCGTGCCGGCCCGCATCCCCGCCATCCTGTCCTCCGACGGCATCCCTGTTTCCGCGCCTGCTCAACGCGCCGATCGCCCATCGGTTCGGCAATCGCCGTGCGGAACCGGCGGAACTGGCGAAATTTTTCGCCATGGCGCGGCTTGCTGCACCCGGTTCCGCTCGTTCAAGCTCCGCCGCCATGAGCCAAAGCAACATCCAGCCCGACACCGACCGCTTCCTGGCGGACCTGAACGACCTGCGGAAGATCGGTGCCTTCCGAACCGGCGTGCACCGCCCGACCTTCAGCGAGCAGGACATGGAATCCCGCCGCTGGCTGATGGCGCGGATGGAGGAGGTGGGGCTGGTCCCTGAGATCGACGGCATCGGCAACGTGCTGGGCCGGCATCCCGGGCCGGGGCCGAAGCTGCTGGCGGGATCGCATATCGAGAGCCAGAACGAGGCCGGCTGGCTGGACGGCGCGCTGGGCGTGGTCTCGGCGCTGAACCTCGCCCGCGCCGGCCTGCCGGTGGACGTGATCGCCTTCGCCGACGAGGAGGGGCACTACGGCTCCTTCATCGGCTCGCGCTCCTTCACCGGGCTGCTGGAGGAGGCGGAGATCGACCGCCTCGCCAACCGCTACCACGGCAAGCCGCTGCGGCAGGCGCTGCAGGAGGCGGGCCTCGCCGGCAAGCCCCGGCTGCGGCTGGAGGAAGGCCGCTACAAGGGCTTCCTGGAGATGCATATCGAGCAGGGCACCACGCTGGAGAGCGCCGGGCAGCAGATCGGCGTGGTCACCGGCATCGTGGCGATCTGGCAGTACCGCATCACCTTCGAGGGTATGCAGGACCATGCCGGCGGCACCACCATGGCGGAGCGCCGAGATGCCGGGCTGGCGGCGGTGCGCCTGCTCGCCTGGCTGGACGGGGAATTCCCCCGCCATTGCGGCGAGCGCACGGTCTGGACCTGCGGCCGCATCACGCTGGACCCGGGGGCGGCCTCGATCATCCCCGGCAAGGCGGAGGTGCTGTTCCAGTTCCGCGACATTTCCGTGGAGGTGCTGGAGCGGCTGGACGGGGTGCTGCGCCGGGGCGTGCAGGAAAGCAACCGGCGCGAGCGCTGCACCGCCACGCTGGAGGTGGTGAGCCAGTCGAAGCCCGCGCCCTGCGATCCGACCTGGCAGGAGGTCCTGTCCGGCGCGGCCGAGGCGCTGACCCCGGGCGGCTGGCAGCGCATGCCCTCCGGCGCCGGGCACGATGCCCAGTACATGGCGCCGCACGTGCCGACGGCGATGCTCTTCGTGCCCTCGATCGGCGGCATCAGCCACCACTGGAGTGAGGATACGAAGCCCGAGGACCTCGCCATGGGCCTGCGCGTCATGGCCGAGGGGGCACGGCGCTTCCTGGCGGAATGAGCGAGGGGCGGCGTGAGGTCGATTCCAGCCGCTGGACCGACGCGTCCGCCAGGGCGGCGGAGGAGCGCCGGCACATCCCGCCGTCCCAGCCAGCCATCTTCAGGCGAGAGGAACTCCTGGCGCCCTCCCGGCAGGAGCATCCGGGCCGTCCGCTCCGGAGCGGGGGAGAGGCATCCGGGGCACAGCCCCCATCCGGTCCTTTCGCTTGTGCCGAGAGGCGGCTTACGCCACCCCCCCTTGGACGTGTAGTCTTGTCCCGAGAGTTTCACCCCGGGAGACAGCGTCCGGATGTCCGCACAGGTTGCCAATCTCCGTCCCGGTGGGGCCGCAGACCTTTTCCGGCTGAGAGCCGCCAATTTCAGCCTGCTGGTGCTGCGCCTGCTGGATGCGCGGGTGGAGGCGGTGGTGCCCGCCATCGCCGACCAGTTCCGCCGTGCCCCGGGCTTCCTGCGCAACGCGCCGATCGCCATCGGGCTGGACGATCTGGAGGACGGGGCGCAGGTCGATTTCGAGACGTTGATCCGGGAGCTGCGCGCCGCGGCGATCCAGCCCATCGGCACCACCGGCGGCTCGCCCGCCCTGCGTTCGGCCGCCCTTTCCGCCGGGCTGCCGCCGCTGCGCAGCGTGGGGGAGGGGAAGGAGGAGATCCCGGCCTTCACCCAGGCCCCGCCGGCGCCCGAGCCGGTGGCCCCGCCCGAGGCGCCGCCCGCCCGGCGCACCATGATCGTGGACGGTTCCGTGCGCGCCGGGCAGCGGGTCTGGGCCCAGGGCTGCGATCTGGTGATCAACGGCACGGTCAATCCTGGCGGCGAGGTGATCGCGGACGGCAATGTCCATGTCTGGGGCGCGCTGAAGGGCCGGGCCGTGGCCGGCGGGGCGGAGGATACCGAGGCGCGGGTCTTCGCCTTGCAATTCGACCCCGAACTGGTGTCCATCGCGGGCTACTATGCGGTGCGCGACGGGTTGGGCGATGCGCCGATCGGCAAGGCGGTGCAGGCGCGGCTGATGGGCGAGAGCATGCGCTTCGACCGGCTGGGCTGAGGCGCGGCCCGGCCAGGGGCGTGATCCATGAGGGGCCGGCGGGCCGGGATGGGGCTGACTCGCCGGGGCCGGTGGTGCTGTAAGACGGGTTTCGACAAGGGGGACTGGGCGCGATGGCGCAGGTGATCGTGGTGACTTCGGGCAAGGGCGGCGTGGGCAAGACCACGTCCTCCGCCGCCATTGCGACCGGACTGGCACAGACGGGCAAGAAGGTGGCGGTGATCGACTTCGACGTCGGCCTGCGGAACCTGGACCTGATCATGGGTGTCGAGCGGCGCGTCGTCTTCGACCTGGTGAACGTCATCTCCGGCGAGGCGCGGCTGAACCAGGCGCTGATCCGCGACAAGCGGGTGGACACGCTGAGCATCCTCCCCGCCTCCCAGACGCGCGACAAGGAGGCGCTGACCAAGGAGGGCGTGGGCAAGGTCATCGACGATCTGGGCAAGGATTTCGACTACATCCTCTGCGACAGCCCGGCGGGCATCGAGAAGGGCGCGCTGCTGGCGCTCTACTTCGCCGACCAGGCGATCGTGGTGACGAACCCCGAGGTCTCCTCCGTCCGCGACAGCGACCGCATCCTGGGCGTGCTGCAGAGCAAGTCCCGCCGCGCCGAGGAGAACAAGGACCCGGTGCGGGAGCACCTGCTCGTCACCCGCTACGATCCGGCGCGGGTGGAGAAGGGGGAAATGCTGAAGCTCGACGACATCCAGGAGATCCTGCGGATCCCCCTGCTGGGCGTGATCCCCGAGAGCGAGAGCGTGCTCAAGGCCTCCAACACCGGCAACCCGGTGATCCTGGATGCCGAGAGCAGCGCCGGCCAGGCCTACAAGGACGCGGTGGCCCGTTTCCTCGGCGAGGAGCGGCCGATGCGCTTCCTGGGCGTGGAGAAGAAGGGCCTGCTGTCGCGCCTGTTCGGCGGGAGGGCCGCATGAGTTGGCTCGCCTTCTTCCGCAACCGCAAGCCGGAGCCCCAGACCGCGGCCGCCGCCAAGGACCGGCTGCAGATCATCCTGAGCCATGAGCGGATCAGCCGGAACGGCGAGGATTTCTTGCCCAAGCTGCAGCAGGAGATCGTGGAGCTGGTGGCCCGGCATGTCGCGATCAACCCGGAGAAGGTGAAGGTCGATCTGGAGCGGGGCTCCGATCTTTCGGCCCTGGCCATCACCGTGGAACTGCCGGGCCCCGAGGCCGTGGCGCCGAAAGCCGCCGCCAAGCCGTCCGGAGACACGGGCGCGAAGGCGGTGGGGAAGGCCGAGGGCGAGAAGGGGAAGCCGGACAGGGAGGCGGAGAAGACGGCCGCCAAGGTGCCGGAAAAGGCCCGCGAGAAGCACGTCGGCTGACCCCCGTTTCCCACCCGCCGGGGTGCCGCGAAGGTTGACCTTCGCGCCTCCGCGCCTTATAGGCCCCGGCCAAATTCGGAAGTGTTTGTGATGAAGATCCGCAACAGCCTCAAGAGCGCCAAGACCCGTGACAAGAACTGCGTGCTGGTTCGCCGCCGCGGCCGTCTGTACGTGCTCAACAAGAAGAACCCCCGGATGAAGGCCCGCCAGGGCTGAGATCCGGGGCGCGGGGAACCCCGGCACGGACCGGGGGCTTCCCCGGCCCTGGCCGGGACAGGGCCTGACCGGCCCCGCTCCCTCCAGACGAAAAAGCCCGCCATGGAACCCCATGGCGGGCTTTTTCGTGCCGGAATCGCCCGCCGAGCCTCAGCCCGGACGGATCGTCGCGATGCGGTGGTCGAGTTGTTCCAGCACCTTGGTGCAGAGCTGCAACTCGTCTTCGGGCAGACCGGCCAGCAACTCCTGCTCCATCTCCTGGATCCGTGGGCGGACCTGGGCCACGATGGCCTGCCCGGCCGGGGTCAGGCGCAGGCAGCGGGCGCGGCGGTCGTTCTTGTCGGCGTTGCGTTCCACGAAGCCGTCCCGCTCCAGCGCATCCAGCAGCCGGACGAGGCTGGGGCGCTCGATCCCCAGCGAGGAGGCCAGGTCCTTCTGGTGCACGCCGTCGCCGAGCTTGGCGAGATGCACGAGGGGCCGCCAGACCGCGTCCGTCAGCCCCTCCTGTTGCAGCCTGGTGTCGATCAGGGCCCGCCAGCGCCGCGCCAACAGCAGGAGGCGGTAGCTGAAATCCCGGTTGGTGGCTGGGGCGTTCGCCGGATCCATGGTGCGACGGGCTTAGCACGGGAAATCGTTCCGGTCAGGCGCACCATTTCCCATTCCCTGCGCGGCGAGGCCGGAATCCGGCCCGGAGGTCGCCCGGGGCGGGGTCCTGTCCGGGAAGAGGCGGCCCGAAGGCCGCTTCCTCAGGGCTTGGTGATGCTGTTGACCGTGCGGTCCATCGAGCGGCCCACCGACTCGGCCGGGCCGCTCGGCGGGTCCAGCGTGTCGCGGATCTTCTGGCCGGTGGTCCGCTCGGCGCAGGCGGCGAGGCTCATCGCGGCCAGAAGGATCAGGGTGGCGGGCTTCACGATCGACAAGGGCGTTCTCCTTTGGGGCTTCGCCGGGGCTTAACCGGCCGAATCCGGGCTGGGTTGCAGATGGGCGTGATGGGCTCGCGCGGGTGGCGGGAATGTCACAACGCTTGCGTCGGGCCGCCGGGGCGCCATCCTCAACCCATGCGCATCGTCCTCGCCCTGCTCCTGCCGACACTCCTGCTCCACCCCGCCATTTCCCAGGCCCACACCCAGGCTGGGGCCGGGGATCGGGACCAGCTCCTGCCCGTCCAGGCCAGCCGGCGCCCCGATGCCGCCGCCTCGCAGGCCGAGGCGCAGCGCCTGCTGGACGCGCTGGCCCGTGCCCCGGATGCCGGGGCGGCGGCCGTCATCGAGGCGCAGGTCCGGCGCCTCTGGGCGGCCAGGGCCAGCCCGGCGGCGGCGCTGCTGGTGCAGCGCGCGGCGCGCAACATGGAGGCCCGGGCCTATGCGGAGGCGGTGGAGGACCTGGACGCCGCCATCACCCTTCAGGCGGACGACCCGCGGAGCTGGATCCTGCGCGGCCAGGCCCAGGCGGCGCTGGGGGACCGGCGCGCGGGGGCGCTGGACCTGCGGGAGGCGCTGCGCCTGGAGCCGAGGCAGTTCGACGCGCTGCTGGCCCTGTCCACACTGCAACAGGACAGCGGCGACCTGGTGGGTGCCTTGCACAGCCTGGAGGCAGCGATGAAGATCAACCCGCGCATGGCGGGCGGCGAGGCCCGGCTGCGCGACCTGCGCCGGCGGGCACTGGGCGACAGCACCTGAGGCGCCCGCCGCGGACCCCGGCAAGAAGGGCAGGCGAGGAAGGCGACCGGAGGGCCGGCCCGAGGGGCACGGCACGCGGGGGCGGGAAGGGGCGTCCGGGAAAGCGGCGAGGCGAGCAAGGGGAGTGACCTCATGGACGACCGCGTGCGCATGCGCGAGGTCCGCGTGCTGTCCGACGACACCTACGTCCTTCGGCGGAACACCTTCGATTTCCGCCGGCGCGACGGGCGCTGGCAGACCCTGGTGCGGGAAACCTATGACCGCGGCGACGGGGCGGCGATCCTGCTCTGGGAGCCGGAGAGGCGCACGGTGCTGCTGGTGCGGCAGTTCCGCTTCCCCGCCTATGCGGCGGGCCACAAGGACGATCTGGTCGAGGTCCCCGCCGGGATGCTGGACGCGCGGAGCCCCGAGGAGGCGATCCGGCGCGAGGCGGAAGAGGAGGCGGGCGTCCGCGTCACCGCGCCGCGCCGGCTCTTCGAGGCCTTCATGAGCCCGGGCGCCGTGACCGAGCGGATCACCTTCTTCATGGCCGAATACAGCGCCGCCGACCGCATCGGCGCCGGCGGCGGGCTGGAGGAGGAGGGCGAGGATATCAGCCTGCTGGAAGTCCCGCTGGAGGAGGCCATGGCCATGATCCGGCATGGCGAGATCGTGGACGCCAAGACGATCATGCTGCTGCAATACGTCCGGCTGCATGAGCTGGGCGCAGCCTGAAGGGGGCATGCGCGTACCGGCGCAACGCCCGGATGGCGGGCCGGGGCCCCGCCATGGGACAGGAAGACATGAGCGACACCCTTCTCCCCCTTTCCGACACGGCGGACCGTCTCTGGGATTCGCTGCTCCGACGCGAGGCGCGCCAGGACGCGGTCTATGCGGTGGCAACCCAGGGGGTGTGGTGCCGCTTCGGCTGCCCTTCCCGCCTGCCGCTGCGCCGCAACACGCGCTTCTTCGCCGATGGCGCGGAGGCGGAGGCGGCGGGGTTCCGCCCCTGCCGGCGCTGCGACCCGCGCGGGGAGCGGAGCCGGCTGCATGCCGAGGCGGTGCGCGCCGCCTGCGCGATGATCGAGGGCTCGGAGGGCATCCCCTCCCTGGCCGCGCTGGCGGAACGGGCGGGCTATGCCCGGCACCACTTCCTGCGCCTGTTCCGCGAGGTGACGGGGGTGACGCCGCGCTCCTATGCCGAGGGCGTGCGGGCCCGGCGCCTGCAACGCGCACTGGGCGAGGGCGCGCGCGTCGTGGATGCGGTGGCGGAGGCCGGCTTCGGCAGCGAGAGCCGCGTCTATGAAGCACCGGGCGCCGTGCTGGGCATGACGCCGGGCGCGGCGCGCCGGGGCGGGGCGGGGGAGGAGATCCGGACTGCCTTCACCGACAGCGCGCTGGGGCTGCTGCTGATCGGGGCGACGGAGAAGGGGGTCTGCTTCCTCGGCTTCGGGGAGGACCAGGATGGGCTGGAGGGCGACCTGCGGCACCGCTTCCCCCATGCCGCGATCCGCCCGGCGCCAGAGGAACTGACGGAGACCCTGCGCGACGTGGTGGGCTTCATCGCGGAGCCTAAGGCGGCCCTGGCGCTGCCGCTGGACCTGCGCGGCACCGCCTTCCAGCGGCGGGTCTGGGAGGCGCTGCAGGGCATCCCGCTGGGCGAGACGCGGAGCTATGGCGCGCTGGCCCGGGCGATGGGGGAGCCGAAGGCCGTGCGGGCCGTGGCGCGGGCCTGTGCCTGCAACCCGGTTTCGCTGGCGGTGCCCTGCCACCGCGTGCTGGGCCAGGATGGCGACCTCACCGGCTATCGCTGGGGCGTGGAGCGCAAGCGGGCGCTGCTGGCCGGCGAGGCGGCGGGGTGTGTCGCGGCCATGTCCCACCCGGCGGAGGAGGGGATGGCCGGAGCGGAGGGGCACGGCGCCGCCCCGGCCCTGGCGGGCTGAACGGCGCCGGGCCCGCTTTCCCGGGGGGCTACTTCTTCCCCTGGGCGGGGGCGGCCGGTCTGGCGGGCTGGGCCGGCGGCGCGGCCTGGGCGCCCGGCGGGGGATTGCCGCGGAAGCTCAGCGTTTCCGTGCCCACCTGGTCGGTGCCGACCAGCGTCCACTGGCCGACCAGCGTGCCGTTGGGCATGATCTTGTACAGCGCGAGGCCGGGCTGGCCGCCGGCCGTGAAGCCCACCGCGAAATTGTCCTTGGTGGACATGGCATAGCCCTCGTAGCGGCCGATGCTGGTCTCCCAGAGTACCTGCCAGGAAACCTCCCCGACGCGGTGCAGGGCGAGGGTGCCGTCATAGGACGAGCCATCGGGGCCATTGCCGATGACGTTGTAGAAGCCGTCCTTCTGCGCATGCGCCGCCGTGGGGACGAGCAGGGAGAGGCCCAGCGGCAGGAGGGCGGTGACGAGCCCCGTCAGGAGCCGGCGGCGAAACATCCGGGAATCAGCCTTTCTTGTCTTGTGCCTTGTCGCCGACGGTGGCGACGCGGAGGGCATTGGTGGTGCCGGCCTGCCCGAAGGGCACGCCCGCGGTGACCACGATCTCGTCGCCACGGTTGGCGAAGCCCTCGGTGGAGGCGGCGCGCGTGGCGCGGCCGACCATCTCGGTCATCGAGTGCGGCGTGGCGGAGGTGAGCGCATGGGCGCCCCAGACCACGGCGAGGCGGCGGGCGGTGTTCTCCTCCGGCGTCAGCGCCAGGATCGGCGAGGACGGGCGCTCGCGGGCCACGCGCAGGGTGGTGGAGCCGGTGGAGGTGAAGGTGGCGATCGCCTGGGCACCGATCGTGGCGGCCACCTGCCGGGCGGCGGTGGCGATGGCGCCGGCGGTGGTGGCCAGTGGATCGGGCCGGGCGGCATCCGTCAGGCGGCGCCACCCCTCGTCGCCCTCCACGCGGGACAGGATGCGGTCCATCATGTTGACCGCCTCGAAGGGGTACTGGCCCGCCGCGCTCTCGGCCGAGAGCATCACCGCGTCGGCGCCGTCGAAGACCGCGGTGGCGACGTCCGAGGCCTCGGCCCGGGTGGGGGCGGGGGCGGAGATCATGCTTTCCAGCATCTGGGTCGCCACCACCACCGGCAGGCCACGGCTGCGCGCGGCGCGCACGATGCGCTTCTGGATCAGCGGCACGTCCTCGGCGGGGCACTCCACGCCCAGGTCGCCGCGCGCCACCATGACGCAGTCGGTCAGCGACAGGATCGCGTCGAGGTTCTCGACGGCCTGCGGCTTCTCCATCTTCACCATGATCCAGGCGCGGCCATCGGCGATGGCCTTGGCCTCGGCCACGTCCTCGGGGCGCTGCACGAAGCTCAGGCCGATATACTCGATGCCCAGCGGCAGCACGAAGTCGAGGTCGGCGCGGTCCTTTTCCGTCAGTGCCGGGATCGGCAGCACCACGTCGGGCACGTTCACGCCCTTGCGGTCGGACAGCGGGCCGCCCACCACCACCTCGGTCTCCAGGTGGTCCTCGCGCTTGCGGGCCACGCGCAGGCGCAGCTTGCCGTCGTCGAGCAGCAGCGTGGTGCCGATGCCGGCGGCCGCGATGATCTCGGGATGGGGGAGCTGCACGCGGCGCGAATCGCCCGGCACCGGCGAGAGGTCGAGCCGGAAGCTCTGCCCTGTCTGCAACTGCACCCGGCCGCCGCCGAACTTGCCCACCCGCAGCTTCGGTCCCTGCACGTCGGCCAGGATGCCGATCGGGCGGCCGACCTTCTTTTCCAGCGCCCGGATCGTGGCGATGTTGGCGGCGTGGCCCTCATGCGAGCCATGGCTGAAGTTCAGGCGGAACACGTCCGCGCCCGCGCGGAACAGGCGCTCGATCATCTCCGGCGTCGAGCTCGCGGGGCCCAGCGTGGCCACGACCTTGGTGCGGCGCCGGCGGCGCAACGGAATCCTCTGCGGCATGAAGCCTCCTGAAAGGGTCCGGCCGGAAGGGACAGGAGCGGCGAAAAGGCCGCCGGCTTCCGGCAAGGCCTCTTCCCACAGGCGTCCCTGGGTGCCAAGCCGGGGGTGGATGTGGAGCGGGTTGCGCCCGGCGCGGGGCAGTGGCGCCTTCCGGATGGCGCCGGGCGGGCGGAAGGCGGGACGGGACATGGCGGAACAGGCAGGCGGGGAGGCCCGCTGGCGGGCCATGGAGGCGGCGGACCTCGCGGCGGTCGAGCGGGTCGCGGCGCATGTGCATCCGGACTATCCGGAGGATGAGGCGGTCTTCGCCGAGCGCCTGTCGCTCTGTCCCGAGGGCTGCCTCGTGCTGGCGCGCCCCTTGGGCGACCTGGGAGGCTACGTGGTCGCGCATCCCTGGCGACTCGGGCAGCCTCCGGCGCTGAACAGCCTGCTCGGTGCGCTGCCGGCGGCGGCCGATACGCTCTACGTCCATGACATCGCGCTGCTGCCCGCCTGCCGTGGCGGCGGGGCCGCCGGGCGGGTGCTGAGGCGCCTGGAGGAGCTGGCGCGGCGGCGAGGGCTGCCGAGCCTGTCGCTCGTGGCAGTCGGCGGGTCGCCCGGTTTCTGGCTCCGCCAGGGCTTCCGGGAGCAGGCGGACGAGGCGCTCCGCGGGAAGCTGCAGAGCTATGACGACGCGGCGCGCTACATGGTGAAGGGCCTCGCCACGGGCTGACACGGGCCCGCGAAGGCGCCGGCTGCCGCCGGCTGGCTTCTCCGCGCGATGCGGCGGATTCAGGCCGCGCAACGGTCCGGTCCCGGCCCGGGTGAATTTTTCCCCTTGCAGGAAGATGGATGATTGTCCATGTTCCTGGCCGATCCGGGCCCCTCTGGCGTCCCGGCGGATCGGCCGGCCTGTCTCGTGGACAGCGTCCCGTGCCTTCCGCCACCGCGATGTCGGATCACCTTTCGCGCAACCGGGCCCGGCGCGCATCCAGAATATCCGCATGCGGATTCTGCCGTCCGGCCCTTTGAGAGGAGGAGCCACCCGGCATGGAGGCCTCGCCGCTTTTCTGGATCCTGTTCAACGCGGGCGTTCTCGGCCTGCTGCTGCTCGACCTCGGCGTCTTCGCGAAGAAGGATGCCAGCGGCGCGCCCGCGCCCGTTCCCGTGCGCACCGCGCTGATCAAGTCCGCCGCCTATATCGCCCTCGCCCTGCTGTTCTTCGGCTGGATGCGGATGAGCTATGGCCTCACGCCCGAGGAACGGGCGACCAACAGCCTGGAGTTCCTCACCGGCTACCTGATCGAGTGGTCGCTTTCGGTCGACAACATCTTCGTCTTCGTCCTGCTCTTCGCCCGGTTCGGCGTGCCTGCGGCCTATCAGCACCGCGTGCTGTTCTGGGGCATCATCGGCGCGCTGGTGATGCGCGGCGTGATGATCCTGGTCGGCACCGCGCTGCTGCGCGAGTTCGACTGGCTGATGGTGGTCTTCGGCCTGTTCCTGGTCTGGTCGGGCTGGAAGATGCTGCGTTCGGCCGATACGGAGCACGATCCCGCCGACAGCAGCATCCTGCGCTGGATGCGCGCGCGCCTGCCGGTGACGGAAGGCTTCCGCGGCAATGCCTTCACGGTGCGGGAGGCCGGCCGGTGGATGGTCACGCCGCTGCTGCTGGTGCTGGTGCTGATCGAGCTGACGGACCTGTTCTTCGCGCTGGACAGCATTCCGGCCATCTTCGCCGTCTCCACCGACCCGTTCATCGTCTACACGGCGAATGTCTTCGCCATCCTGGGCCTGCGGGCGATGTACTTCGCACTGGCGGGGGTCATCCACCGCTTCCACTACCTGAAGCACGGGCTCTCGGTCGTGCTGATGATCGTGGGCGCGAAGATGCTGGCCAACTGGTATGCGGGCGGCAAGGCGGTGCCGGTGGAATACGCGCTGATCCTGACCGGCACGATCATCGCCGGCTCCATCGCCCTGTCGCTGTGGAAGACCCGCAACGACAAGCCGCAGGACGTGGCGCACCAGGGCGCCGCGCCGGAGAAGGTCGAGGCGCTGACCGGCAAGACCGGCTGATCCCGGAACGGGCTGGCCGCATGGCCAGCCCGCCTTTCCCGGCGCCGGGGGGGCATCCGGAGCGGCATCCCCCTCAGGCGATGAGGAGGATGCGCAGGTCATTGACGTTGGTCAGCGTGGGCCCGGTCACCACCAGGTCGCCGAGGCTGGCGAAGAAGCCGGTGGCGTCGTGCAGCGACTGGGCCTCCCGCGCATCGAGGCCGATCGCGCGGGCGCGGGCCAGCGTGTCGGGGGTGGCGAGCGCCCCGGCGGCTTCCTCCACCCCGTCGATGCCGTCCGTGTCGCCCATCAGCGCCCAGGTGCCGGGGCGGCCTGCGGCGGCGAGCGCGAAGCCCAGCAGCGCCTCGGTGTTGCGGCCGCCGCGCCCGGGCTTGGCGTGGCGGATCGTCACCGTGGTCTCGCCGCCGGACAGGATGACGCAGGGCTTCGGCGCCGGGATGCCGTGGTCGGCGACCGAGCGGGCGATGCCGGCCAGCACCGTGCCCAGCTCGCGCGCCTCGCCCTCCAGCGCATCGCCCAGGATGATCGGCTGCAGGCCTTCGGCGGCGGCGGCCCCGGCCACGGCCTGGAGTGCCATCATCGGCGCGGCGATCAGGCGGAACTCGCTGCGCGCCAGGCGCGGGTCGCCCGGCCGGGGCAGCGGATCGGCCGCCGCGGCGAGGTGGCGGGCCACGGCGGCGGGCGGGGCGATGCCGAAGCGCTTGAGGATCGCATAGGCATCGGCGAAGCCCGATGCCTCGGGCACGGTGGGGCCGGAGGCGATGGTGCCGGGATCGTCGCCCGGCACGTCGGAGATGGCCAGCGTCACCACGCGGGCCGGATGGCAGGCCGCCGCCAGCCGCCCGCCCTTGATGGCGGAAAGGTGCTTCCGCACGATGTTCATGTCGCCGATCGTGGCCCCGGAGGCGAGCAGGGCGCGGTTGACCGCCTGCTTGTCGGCCAGCGTCAGGCCGGGGGCGGGCAGGGAGAGCAGGGCCGAGCCGCCGCCCGAGGCCAGGAAGATCACCAGATCCTCCGCCGCGAGGCCCTCCGTCAGCGCCAGCATCCGCCGCGCCGCCGCCTCGCCCGCCGCGTCGGGGACGGGGTGGCTGGCCTCGACGATCTCCACATGCCGCGTCGGCACGGCATGGCCGTAGCGGGTGACGACGAGGCCCGACATCGGCACGTCGGGCCAGGCTTCCTCCAGCGCCTGGGCCATCAGCGCCGAGGCCTTGCCCGCGCCCAGCACGAGCACGCGGCCCGAGCGCGGCTTCTCCGGCAGGTGCCGCGCCAGCACCGCGCGCGGGTCCGCCGCGCGCAGCCCGGCCTCGAAGAGCTTCCGGAGGGTCCGCCGCGCCCAGGCGTCGCTCATCTCGGCCGGTGCCGTGGGCGACCGGCCCTGCGAGGCTTCGGATTCACTCATGCGGGCATCCCCTCCGGCGCGTCAGACGTTGGCGCTGTGGATAGCGTCGCAGACCGCCTCCGTCACTTCCTTCGTGGTCGCCTTGCCGCCGAGATCGGGCGTGAGGAGGCCGCTGGCGGTCACCCGCTCCACCGCCCGCATCAGCCGTGCCGCGGCCTCCTTCTCGCCCAGGTGCTCCAGCATCTGCGCGCCGGTCCAGAAGGTCGCGATGGGATTGGCGATGCCCTTGCCGGCGATGTCGAAGGCCGAGCCGTGGATCGGCTCGAACATCGAGGGGAAGCGGCGCTCCGGATCGACATTGCCGGTGGGTGCCACGCCCAGCGAGCCGGCCAGCGCGGCGGCGAGGTCGCTCAGGATGTCGGCGTGCAGGTTGGTGGCGACGATCGTGTCCAGGCTGCCGGGCTTGAGCACCATGCGCATGGTCATGGCGTCCACCAGCATCTTGTCCCAGGTCACGTCGGGGAATTCGCGCGACACCTCGGCGGCGATCTCGTCCCACATCACCATGCCGAAGCGCTGGGCGTTGGACTTGGTGACGACGGTGAGCAGCTTGCGCGGCCGCGACTGCGCCAGGCGGAAGGCATAGCGCATGATGCGGGTGACGCCGACCCGGGTGAAGATCGCGACCTCGGTGCCGACCTCCTCCGGCAGCCCCTTGTGCGCGCGGCCGCCATGGCCGGAATACTCGCCCTCGGAGTTCTCGCGCACGATCACCCAGTCCAGGTCGCCCGGGCCGCAGTCGCGCAGCGGCGGGGTGATGCCGGGCAGGATCTTGGTCGGGCGCACATTGGCGTACTGGTCGAAGCCCTGGCAGATCGGCAGGCGCAGGCCCCAGAGGGTGATGTGGTCCGGCACGTCCGGCGCGCCCACGGCGCCGAAATAGATGGCGTCGAACTTCTTCAGGCGCTCCAGCCCGTCCGGCGCCATCATGACGCCGTGCTTCTTGTAGTAGTCGGAGCCCCAGGGGAACTCCTCGACATTCAGGCGGAACTCGCCGGTGCGGCGGCTCAGAACGTCGAGCGCCTGCAGGCCGGCGGCGATCACCTCGGGGCCGATGCCGTCGGCGGGGATGGCGGCGATGGAATATTCACGCATGGGATGACGCTCCTGGAATCGGGAAGGGAATTCAGTGCGAGGCGGCGGAGGCCTGCGTGGCCTCGGTCCGCCGGTGCCGGCTGAGCAGCAGGGTCAGCGCCGCCGAGACCACCAGCGCGGCGGCGACGACATAGAGCCCGCCGGCGAAGCTGCCGGTGGCGCCGCGGACCCAGCCGATCACGCTGGGGCCGACGAAGCCGCCGAGATTGCCGATGGAATTGATGGTGGCGATGCCCGCCGCGGCGGCGGAGCCCGACAGGAACATGGTCGGCATGGCCCAGAGCGGCGGCTTGGCGGCGCTGATGCCCAGGTTGACCAGGCAGAGTGCCAGCATCACGCCCACCAGCCCTTCCGTGCCCCCGGCCAGGACGAGGCCGAGCGCGGCCAGCAGGCAGGCGAGCACCACGTGCCAGCTCCGCTCCCCCGTGCGGTCGGAATGGCGGGCCCAGAGCACCATGCCGATCACCGCCACGATGTTGGGGATGGCGTTGAGCAGGCCGATGCCCAGTGTGCCGAGGCCGAAGCGGCCGATGATGCTCGGTGCCCAGATGCCCAGCGTGTAGAGCCCGGCGGAGGTGCCGAAATAGATCAGCGCCAGGGCCAGCACGCGCGGGTCGGTCATCGCCTTCAGCGGGTTGTGGCTGGTCTTCGCCGCGCCGACCTTGGCGCGGCGTTCGGCCTCCATCTCGGCCGTGAGCCAGTCGCGCTCCTCCGGCGCCAGCCAGCCCGCCTTCTCCGGCCGGTCGGTCATGTAGGCGAGCACGACGAAGCCCAGCAGCACGGCGGGAACGGCCTCCACCACGAAGAGCCACTGCCAGCCCGCGAAGCCCCAGAGCCCGTGCATCTCCATGATCGCGCCGGAGATCGGCGAGCCGATGGCGCTGGAAAGCGGCGCCGCGGCCATGAACATCGCCGTCACCCCGGCACGGTGGCGGGCGGGGAACCACAGGGAGATGTAGAGGATGATGCCGGGAAAGAACCCGGCCTCCGCGATGCCGAGCAGGAAGCGCAGCGCGTAGAAGCTGTTCGGCCCGGTCACGAAGGCCATGGCGCCGGAGATCAGGCCCCAGGTGATCATGATGCGCGCGATCCAGCGCCGCGCGCCGACCCGCTCCAGGATCAGGTTCGAGGGCACCTCGAAGAGGAAATAGCCGAAGAAGAAGATGCCGGCGCCCAGGCCGAACTGCGCCGGGCTGAGGCCGATGTCCTTGTTCATCGTCAACGCCGCGAAGCCCACGTTCACGCGGTCGAGGAAGGCCACGAAGTAGAGCAGCATGATGAAGGGCACGATGCGCCACATCACCTTGCGCATCACCTGCGATTCCATCGCTGTCGGCATCTCCGCCTCTCCCTTGGCTGTCCGATCGGGCGGCCTTGGCGCCGTGCTGGCGGGGGCTGCCTCTGATAACTGAGTCGGAGGAGCTAGCGCGGCGCCGGGCGGGAACCTGCACGCGAAAGATTATGCAAAGAAATGCTATAATCAGGTCTGGGCGGATGTCCGGGCAGGAAGGGGAAGGGTCTTGGAACTGCGGCAGTTGCGCTGTTTCGCGGCGGTGGCGGAGGAGCTGCATTTCGGCCGGGCGGCGGAGCGGCTGCACATGCTGCCCTCGGCGCTGGGGCGGCAGGTGCGGCTGCTGGAGGAGGAGCTGGGCGCGCCGCTGCTGCTCCGGACCACGCGGCACGTGGCGCTGACCCCGGCGGGCAACCTGCTGCTGCGGGAGGCGCGGGAGATCCTGGCGCGGGCGGAGCAGGCGGCGCGGGCGGTGCGGGAGATGGCGCGGGCGGTCTCCCCGGTGCTGCGGATCGGCGCCATCGACAGCGCGGCGGCCGGGCTGCTGCCGGAACTGCTCTATGCCTTCCACGCCCGGCATCCGGAGATCCCGACCGAGCTGATGGAGGGCAAGTCCTCCCGCCTCCTGCCGCTGCTGGTGCGCGGGCGGCTTGATCTGGGTCTGGTGCGGCCGCCGGTGGAGGAGCCGGGCATCGTCTTCGAGCACCTGCTGACCGAGCGCCCGGTGGCGGCGCTGCCGAGCACGCATCCGCTGGCGGCGCGGCGGCGCCTGCGGCCGCGGGACCTGGAGGCGCTGCCGCTGATCCTGCCGCCCCGGCGCAGCAGCCCGCACAGCGCCGGGATCGTCAAGCGCCTCTTCGACAGGCTGGGGCTGGAGCCGCATGTGGTGCAGGAGGCGGATGAGAAGCAGACCATGGTGAACCTGGTCGCCGCGCGGATCGGGGTGGCGCTGCTGCCGGAATGGATGGCGCGTATCCGCGTGCCGGGGGTGGTGTACCGGCCGCTCGATCTCGGCGAGGCCGGCAGCCTGCCGGAATGGGCGCTGGGCGTGGCCTGGGCGGAGGCGCAGCGCAGCCCGGGGCGGGATGCCTTCCTGGCGTTGTTGCGAGAGCGCTTCCTGCCGGCCCCCGCGAGGAATCCGGCGGACGATGTCGCATCCGATGCCACAGCGACACGGCCTGTCCCGTCCTGAGAGCGGAGCTTCCGGGGGAGACTGGCGAAGCGGGGGCGGCGATGCCACTTGTGCCGCCGGACGAATTCCGGAGGACCCGCATGCCCGCACCGCAGCCCGAGGCCATCATCGACACCGGCGCCGCCGCCGGCCTGACGCCCGAGCAGCGCGAGGCGCTGGAGGCCGCCGCCTTCCGCAAGCTGGTGGCGCATCTGCGCGCGCGGACGGATGTGCAGAACATCGACCTGATGAACCTCGCCGGCTTCTGCCGGAACTGCATGTCGCGCTGGTATCGGGAGGCCGCCGCCGACCGGGGCATCGCCATGGAGGACCCGGCGGCGCGCGAGGCGGTCTACGGCATGCCCTACAAGGAGTGGCAGGCGAAGCACCAGCGCGAGGCGAGCGCGGAGCAGAAGGCCGCCTTCGCCGCCGCCAATCCGGGGCACTGAGGCGGAGGAAGCGGGGCAACGCCGATGACCGCCGTCCTGGCCAGTCTCTTCCTGCCCTTCCGCCAGCTCGGCGACCCGGATTTCCGCGGTCCGCTGCTGAAGGGCCTCCTGGGTGCGATGGTCAGCTTCGCGCTGCTGGTCTGGCTGGCGGACTGGGGCATCGCCGCCATGGCCGGACACTTCGCGGGGGAGGGCTGGATCGCCACCCTCGCCGGGCTGCTCGGCGTGCTGCTGGTGCTGTTCTGCTCCGTCTGGCTCTTCGTGCCGGTGGTGCTGGCCATCGCCGGCCTCTTCACCGACCAGGTGGCGGCGGCGGTGGAGCACCGCTTCTACCCCTGGCTGCCGCCGCCCGCCGGCGGGGCCTCGCTGGCGGCGCAGGCGCGCTTCAACCTTCGCCTGACCTTGCAGGTGCTGGTGCTGAACCTGATCCTGCTGCCGCTGTCCTTCGCCCTGCCGGTGGTGGGCACCGTGCTGCTCTGGGTGGTGGCGGCGGTGGCGCTGGGCAACGGGCTGTTCGAGGGCGTGGCACAGCGGCGCATGACCGTGCCGGAGGCGCGGCTGCTGCGCCGCCGCCGCCGGGCCGAGGTCTTCCTGCTGGGCGCCGTGCTCGCGGCCCTGGCCGTGGTGCCGGTGGCGAACCTGCTGGTGCCGATCCTCGGCACCGCCGCCATGACGCATCTGCTGCACCGGGGGCAGGGCGCGCTGGTGCCGCGCCCGCAGGTGGCGGAGCTGCGGGCGGGCTGAGGCGCCCGCCCCGGGGAGCTGGGGGCGATCAGCCCGGCAGGGGCGCCTCGCCGCTGCGCAGGATCGCCTCGACCGTGGCCTGCACCTCATAGGCCTCTTCCAGCGTGGCCAGGTGATGCGGCTCGCCGCGCGTCATGCGGGCCACGCCGTCGAGCTGGCGCTGCAGGGTCAGGGGGCGGGCCTTCTCGTGCGGCATGGCCGAGGGATCGCCCTCCCATGCGCCGTCCGCCCCCAGGCGCTCCGCCAGGGCCCAGTTCCGCAGCCGGATGGCGCCCTGGCTGCCGGTGACGGTGAAGCCGTTCGCTTCGTCCGCCCCGACCCGCCCGACCGAGCCGGACAGGGCCAGCGGCAGGCCGCCCGCGGTCAGGCGGGCCTCGATCTCCCGCTCGCTGCGGCCTGCCTCGGGGAAGAGGGCGCGGGCCTGGGACAGGGCGAGCGGGCCGAAGAGGCGCCGGGCCAGGAAGAGGAAATGCGACACCACCTCGCGCGTGAAGCCGCCCTGGGCGGGGCCGTCCAGCCAGCCGGCCGCCGCGTGCTGCCAGCCGCGTGGCCAGCGGGCGAACTCCGCCGCGATGGCGAGATGCCGCGGCTGCCCCACCGCCCCGGCATCGAGCCATTCCCGCAGCCGCTCCACCGTGGGCGAGGAGGCGAAGGGGAAGTTGATGGCGCAGCGCGCGCCCTTCGCCTCCCGCAGGAAGCGCCCGGCATCGGCGACATCCACCGCCAGGGGCTTCTCGCAGAACAGCGCCCGGCCTGCCTTCAGCGTCGCCCGGGCATGGGCGAGATGCGTCGCCGGGGGCGAGGCGACATAGACGCAGTCCGAGGCCTCGATCACCGCCGCGGCGGAGGCGAGGAACTGCGTCTCCGGCAGTTCCGCGCGCAGCCGCGCCACGGCCTCCGGCGCCGGGTCCCAGAGGCCCGCGATCCGCACGCTGTCCTGGCCGGCGGCGGCCCGCAGCAGGCGCTCCCCCATGATCCCGCCGCCGATGATGCCCAGCCGCACGGGGCCGGCCGTGGTGGAGGTGTTCGTGTCGGGAGTGGTCCTGGCTTCGCTCATCCTGGCCTCGTCTCCATCGTCCGGTTCATCGTGCGGGCGGAACCTACAGCGATGGAATCCCGTGCCAATGGCCCCCGCGCGGATTCCGCGCGGCCACGGCCAGGATCGGGGCCATGCGGCGGGCGGTGCCCTGCCCAGCGGGGCGGGGCGAGGGGACGGGGCCGTCCCGCGTGTTGGCGGGGACGGGGCGGGCCGCTATACCCGGCGCCTTTCGGGGGAGAACATATGTCGGACGTGACCGATCAGGACCAGGAGCAGGACACCGATGTCGGCGGCATCGCCGCGGACCGTCTGCGCTCCATCATCGAGCGGGTGGAGCGGCTGGAGGAGGAGCGCAAGGCGCTGGCCGACGACATCAAGGACATCTTCGGCGAGGCGAAGTCCGCGGGCTTCGACGTCAAGGTGATCCGGCAGATCATCCGCCAGCGCAAGCAGGAGCCCGCCGAGGTGGAGGAGCAGGAGACCCTGCTCGACCTCTACCGCCGCGCGCTCGGCATGTGAGGGGCCGCGCGTGGCGCCGGAACAGGCAGGGAGCGGGAGGCTGATCCCGGTCAACGCCCGGCTGGCGCTGCGCGAGGACGAGATCACGGAGAGCTTCGTCCGCGCCTCCGGGCCGGGCGGGCAGAACGTGAACAAGGTCTCCACCGCCGTCCGCCTCAGCTTCGACCTGCGCAACTCGCCCTCGCTGCCCCCGGCGGTGAAGGCGCGGGCCGCCCGGCTCGCCGGGCACAGGCTGACCTCGGAAGGGGTGGTGGTGATCGCCGCCCAGCGCTTCCGCTCGCTGGAGCGGAACCGCGAGGACGCGCTGGAACGCCTGCTGGATCTGCTGCGCGAGGCGGCGGTGCCCCCGGTGCCGCGCATCGCGACCCGCGTGCCGAAGGGAGAGAAGCGGCGCCGGGTGGAGGGCAAGGTCCGGCGCGGCGAGGTCAAGCGGCTGCGGGGAAAGCCGGCGGGGGATTGAGGCTGGCGGCCATGGCGGTGGCGCATGTTCCGGAAGGGTCAGTTCCCGGCACGGATCGTTCTGCATTGGGCCGGAAATTCCGCGAAGGCTTCCCCGAAGGCTCCGGGGCCGGGTTCCCGAGGCCCGCTGCCCTATTCCCGGTCGCGCGCCGCTTCGTTTCAGGGTGGAACGGGCCTGGCTTGGCCCTGCATCAGCGGGCCGGGCTCCAGGGGCTGGCGTACGAAGACCTGGCCGGTGGCATAGGACAGCCAGACAGAACGGCGACTGAGGAAATCCGCGCCGATCACCATCTCGGCGGCCATGGGCAGGCCTTCCACGATCCGGAAGCGGGGCCGCTCGATCAGTTCGCCCCCGATGCGAAGTTCCGGGAAACGATAGTACCAGGTCGCTGACGTCGCCGGGCCGACACCGCGGGTGATGCCCGGCTTCATCCCTGGCGGCGGCGATCCGATCCCGAGAAAATCGGCGCCGCGCCGCGATATCTGGCTGCTGGTCGCGCCCGTGTCGATCAGGGCCGGCATGCTGCGCCCCATGAGGGTCACGAAGATGCCGAGGCGGTATTCCGGGCTCTGCCAGGAAGGCAGCGCACCCCACCCATCGGAAGCGGGGGGCGTGGCAGGCTGACAGGCGCCATCGCCATGCACGACGACACGCTGCCCTGGTAGATCGAGCTCGATCGCGGCCCGGCTGAGCACGTCCACGCCCAGGAAGCCGTCGAAATTCTTCTGGAGTTCCCGTGAAACGTCGTCCGGTCCGAGGATGGCGACCGGCAGGCCGGGGACGGAGAGGGTTCCGAACTGCATCCGGCCGACCGTGACGCGTCCGGTCCGGACCGTGCCACCGATGCCGCGTACGTTCTGGACGGGTTCCGTGGGAACCGGCAGGCCGAGCCGCGCCGCGGTGCCGGCAGTCAGGATGGTGCCGCCCGCGCCGGTGTCCAGCATGAGCTCGGCCGGCTTGCCGTCGATCAGCACCGGAACGGCGGGAAGGCCCATGCGCGTGGTGACGGGCACGGCGGCCGGCACCATGATCCCGCATTCCGGCCGGCTGGCACAGGCCGCGGAGAGGAAGGCGAGCAGGATCGCGGTGTTCCGCCATCGCCCGCCACGGCCCCGCCGCGCCCTCGCTACCCTGGCCGAGATCGTCACCCGCGGGATCAGTACCGGTCCAGCGCCTGCTGCGTCAGCAGGCTGGCGGGGCGCGCGCGGCGCCGGATGGGGATGCGGGAAAGCCCGGCGCAGACCTGCTCCACCAGTTGCGGCACCGGCATCTCCGTGCGCAGCCGCAGAACCGGGCAGGACAGCCCGGCCAGCCAGCCTTCGTGCAGGGCGCGGGAGCGGATTTCCGGCCCCGCCGTGTCATAGCTTTCGGCCCAGGCCAGGAAGGCGGCGCTCGCCTCCGCCATGTCGCCGCCCGGCTGGATGCGGGCGCCGTGGCGGGCCTCCTCCCGCGCCAGCAGGCGGCGCATCCGTTCCGCCGGATCGAGGCTCAGGAAGACCACCAGGTCGAAGCGGGGCACGAGGCTTCCGCCCCAGGAGATCATGGAGCCGCTCAGCACCCAGCCGGCGGCGTCGTCCAGCGCCCGCTCCAGCAGGGCCAGCCGCTCCGGCACCGGCCGCTTGGTCGTGAAGGGCGGGTCGGTCCGCCGCCAGTAGTAGAGGTCGGCATCCTCGTGCGGGCAGCCGAGGCGCTTCGCCAGGGCCGCGCCCAGGGTCGTCGTGCCGCTGCCGGAAGCGCCGAGGATGTGGACCCGATGGCTCAATACAGCGCCTCCACCAGCGGGGCATGCTGCTGCAGCACGAGGCGGCGGCGGACCTTCATGGTCGGCGTCATCAGCCCGTTCTCGACGGTGAAGGGCGCCACCGGTCGCCAGTGGCGGATGCGCTCGATGCTGGACAGGCGCCTGTTCACCCGGTCCACCGCGGGAGCGACCCGGTCCTCCGCGCCATCCGCCGGCACCAGCAGCGCCACCACGCCCGGGCGGCCCTCGCCGGCGATCACGGCCTGGGCGATCTCCGGCTCCGCCATCAGCAGCCCCTCGATCTTGGCGGGACTCACCATGTCACCTCCCAGGGTTTTGATGAAGTCCTTCTTGCGGTCGTGGATGACGATGTGCCCGGCCGGGTCGATCTCGGCGATGTCCCCGGTGTGCAGCCAGCCGTCCTCCAGCGCCGCCTCGGTGGCCTCCTGGGCGTTCCAGTAGCCGTCCATCACCAACTCGCCGCGCAACAGCAGCTCGCCATCCCCGGCGATCCGGGTCTCGACGCCGGGCAGGGGCGCGCCGACGCTGTCGCGGCGGTTGTCCCAGGGCAGGTTGACGCTGACCACCGGCCCGGCCTCGGTCTGGCCATAGCCCTGCAGCACGGTGACGCCGAGGGCGAGGAAGAAGCCCGAAAGCTCCGGATCGAGCCGGGCGCCACCGGAAACCAGCGCCACCAGCCGCCGTCCGAAGCGGGCGCGCAGCTTGCGCCGCACCAGCCGGTCCAGCGCCGCGTCCTCGATCCGCTCCAGCAGGGACAGCGGTGGCCCGTCTATCCGCCGCAGGCCGAGGGCGAGGGCGCGGTGGAACAGGCGCTGCTTCCAGGCGGGCTCCTTTTCCAACTGGGCCAGGATGCGGTGGCGCAGCACCTGGAAGAGGCGCGGCACCGCCGTCACCAGGGCGGGCTCGACCTCGGTGAACTCGGCCGCCAGCCGGTCGGCGCCACGGCTGTACACGACCTCCATGCCGAGCGAGGGCAGCAGGAAGTTGCCGACCGTGTGCTCGTAGGCATGGGAGAGCGGAAGGAAGGAGAGGTAGCACTCCCCGTCGAGCTTCAGCCGCCGCACCACCTCCGCCAGCCCGGCCTGGTTCGCCAGCATGGCCCGGTGCGGCAGCATCACGCCGCGCGGCAGGCCGCCCGTGCCGGAGGTATAGACGAGGCAGGCCAGCCGCCCGGGCGGGATCTGCGCCACCTCTGCCATCAGCATGGCGAGGTCGCCCGGATCGGCGGTCAGCGCCTGCCAGGACAGGGTCCCCGGCGCGTCCTCCATGCAGACGAGCAGGTCGAGCCCCGGATCGTTGCCGCCGCTCCCGTCCGCATGTCCCTCCTGCGCCTGCCGCGCCGCCTCGGCGACCCGGCCGGCCAGGGCGGCGGTGGAGGCGATGGCCACCCGGGCACCGCTGTCGCGCAGGATATGGGCGTGGTCCGCCACGGTGTTGGTGGTATAGGTCGGCACGGTCACGGCGCCGATGGCCATGATGGCGGTGTCGGCGACGGGGAATTCCGGCCGGTTCTCGCTGACCAGCAGCACGCGGTCGCCCGGCATGACCCCGCGGGCGCGCAGCCCGGCGGCGGTGGCGGCCACCGCATGGGCGAATCCGGCCCAGCTCATCCGCTGCCAGCCCCCGCCCGACCCGTCCCGGACCCAGTGGCGCAGCATCGGGCGGTCGCGCCAGCGCGCGGCCAGGCCCAGCAGCATGCCGGGGAGGCTTTCCCAGCGTTCGGTCATTCTGTCGCTTCCCCCTATCGTCATCGCCCGCCTGTCTTGGTGGGAGGCGGGGTGGTCATATATCCAGGCCGTTCCACTCCTCCCGCGAGGCGCACGCATTTCCATGTTTCGATCGACCTGCCTAGCCGACTCCGCCCGCCATGGCCGCGCCACCCTTGACATCTCCGGCCGCGCCGGTGGCGGCGGGGGCGAGGCCCTGCCGGAATGGGACCTGTCGGACCTCTATGCGGGAATCGAGGACCCGAAGCTCAACGCCGATCTCGGCCATGCGGAGGCGGAGGCCCGGGCGCTGGAGGCGGAAGCCGCCGGAAAGCTTGCGGACCTGTCCGGCGACGCCCTGGCCGGGGTGATCCGGCGCTACGAGGCGGTGGAGGAGATCCTGGGGCGGGTGCTCTCCTTCGCCCAGCTCCTCTTCGCGGGCGATGCCACGAAGCCGGAACACGGCCGCTTCTACCAGACCATGCAGGAGCGGGCGACCGACATCAGCAGCCACCTGCTCTTCCTGACGCTGGAGCTGAACCGGCTGGAGGATTCCGTGCTGGAGGCCAAGCTGGCGGAATCCTCCGCCCTGGCCGCCTGGCGCCCCTGGCTGCGCGACCTGCGGGTGTTCCGCCCACACCAGCTTTCGGACGAGCTGGAGAAGCTGCTGCACGAGAAGGAGGTGACCGGCCGCTCCGCCTGGAACCGCCTGTTCGACGAGACCATCGCGGCCATGAAGGTGCGGGTGGGGGAGGAGGAGCTGACCGTCTCCTCGGCGCTGAACATGCTCTCCGACCGGGACCGCGCGGTGCGCGAGGCGGCGGCCAAGGGGGTCTCGGCGGCCTTCGGCGAGCGTGCGCCGCTGTTTTCGCTGATCACCAACACGCTCGCCAAGGACAAGGAGATCATCGACAACTGGCGCCGCTACCCCCGCCCCGGCTCGTCCCGCAACCGGGCCAACATGGTCGAGGACGAGGTGGTGGACGCGCTGGTTTCCGCCGTGCGCGCGAGCTACCCGCGCCTGTCGCACCGCTACTACGCGATGAAGGCGAGGTGGCTGGGCCTGGAGAAGCTGCAGCACTGGGACCGCAACGCGCCCCTGCCGCAGGAGGAGGACCGCACCATCCCCTGGTCCGAGGCCAAGGAGCGCGTCTTCGCCGCCTACAACGCCTTCTCCCCGGAACTGGCCGCGATCGGCCGGCGCTTCTTCGACGGCCCCTGGATCGACGTGCCGCCGCGGTCGGGCAAGGCATCCGGCGCCTTCGCGCACCCGACCGTGCCCTCGGTGCATCCCTATCTGCTGCTGAACTACCACGGCAAGTCGCGCGACGTGATGACGCTGGCCCATGAGCTGGGCCATGGCGTGCATCAGATCCTGGCCTCGAAGCAGGGCTACCTGCGCTCCGGCACGCCGCTCACGCTCGCCGAGACGGCCAGCGTCTTCGGCGAGATGCTGACCTTCCGCGCCGTGCTGGATGCCGAGACCGACCCCACCCGCCGCCGCATGCTGCTGGCCGGCAAGGTGGAGGACATGCTGAACACGGTGGTGCGGCAGATCGCCTTCTACACCTTCGAATCCCGTCTGCACGAGGCGCGGCGCAAGGGCGAGCTGTCCTCCGAGCAGATCGGCGAGATCTGGATGGGCGTGCAGGGCGAGAGCCTGGGTCCGGCCTTCGAGTTCACGCCGGACTACAACGTGTACTGGGCCTATGTGCCGCACTTCGTGCACACGCCCTTCTACGTCTATGCCTATGCCTTCGGGGACTGCCTGGTGAACGCGCTCTACAGCGTCTACCAGTCCGGGGAGGTGCCGGATTTCCAGCGGAAGTATCTCGACCTGCTGCGCGCCGGCGGCACGCTGCGGCACAAGGAGCTGCTGGCCCCCTTCGGCCTCGACGCCTCCGACCCCGGCTTCTGGAACAAGGGTCTCGACGTGATCGACGGCTTCATCACCGAGCTGGAACAGCCGGCCCCCGCCGGGGCGGCGTGAGGACCGCATGAGCGATACAAGACGCGGCAACAGCCTGTTCGGCGAGATCCGCCGCATGGCCCGCACCTCCGGCGCCGTGGGCGGCATCGCCGCCCGCGTGGCGGGGGAGCGGTATCTCGGACTGAAGACCGACAAGTCCGCGCATGCCGAGGACCTGAAGGCGGTGCTGGGCGGGCTGAAGGGCCCGATGATGAAGGTGGCGCAGCTTCTCTCCACCATCCCCGACGCGCTGCCCGAGGAATATGCGCGGGAGCTGTCGCAGCTCCAGTCCAATGCCCCACCGATGGGCTGGCCCTTCGTGCGGCGGCGCATGTCCACCGAGCTGGGGCCGGCCTGGCAGTCGCGCTTCTCCGCCTTCGGCCAGGAGGCGGCGGCGGCGGCTTCGCTGGGGCAGGTGCACCGCGCCACCCTGCCGGACGGGCGGGAGGTGGCCTGCAAGCTGCAATACCCGGACATGCCGAGCGTGGTGGAGGCCGATCTGCGGCAGCTCCGCCTCGCCATGGGCATCTATGCGCGCATGGACAGCTCGATCCAGAGCGACGACGTCTATGCCGAGCTGAGCGAGCGGCTGCGGGAGGAGCTCGACTACGAGCGCGAGGCCGCGCATATGCGGCTCTATCGCCTGATGCTGGCGGGCGAGCCGGAGATCCGCGTGCCCGAGCCGGTGCCGGAGCTGACCACCAAGCGGCTGCTGACCATGACCTGGCTCGACGGCCGCGCGATCCAGTCGCGCATCGACGAGGACCCGCCGCAGGAGGAACGCGACGCCTATGCGCGGGTGCTGTTCCGCGCCTGGTACGTGCCCTTCTACCATTACGGCGTGATCCATGGGGACCCGCATCTGGGCAACTACCAGATCCGGTCCGACCTGCACGGGATCAACCTGCTCGATTTCGGCACCATCCGCGTCTTCCCGCCGCATTTCGTCACCGCCGTGGTGCGGCTCTACGAGGCGGTGCGCGACGGCGACGACGACAAGGCCATCCATGCCTTCGAGGCCTGGGGCTTCCGCAACCTGCCGCGGGAAACCTGGGCGGTGCTGATGAAATGGGCGCGCTTCCTGCACGAGCCGCTGATCGACGACCGGGTCCGCCCGATCTCCGAGACCCAGGACCCGCAATTCGGGCGCAAGGTGGCGGAGGAGGTGCATGCCGGGCTGAAGAAGACCGGCGGCGTGCGGCCGCCGCGGGAATTCGTGCTGATGGACCGGTCCACGGTGGGCCTGGGCAGCGCCTTCCTGCGGCTGAGGGCGCGGCAGAACTGGCACCGGCTCTTCGAGGAGCTGATCGCCGGCTATGACGAGGATGCCCTCGCGGCCCGCCAGGCCGAGGCGCTGCGCCAGGCGGAGGTGCCGGCGGCGGGCTGATCCCGCCCGCGGGGGCCGGCTTTCCGGAATTCGCGACCTGCTCTCTTGCGGCCCTTCCGCCGCCCGGTGATCGTGACCGGGCAGAAACGGAAAGCGGAGGGAAGCCTGCATGCGCCTGGCTGTACCGAAGGAAAGGCGTGCCACGGAGGCACGGGTGGCGGCGACGCCCGAGACGGTCCGCAAGCTGATCGGCCTCGGCCTGACCGTGGCGGTGGAGAAAGGGGCCGGGATGTCCGCCGGCATTCCCGATGCCGCCTATGCCGAGGCGGGGGCGGAGATCGCGCCGGATGCCGCGGCGGCCCTGGCCGGGGCGGGGATCGTGCTCAAGGTCCGCGCGCCGCTGGCGGCGGGCGAGGGGGAGGTGGACGAGATCGCCCTGATCCCCGAGGGCGCCGTGCTGATCGGCACGCTGGAGACGACCTCCGCGCCTGAGCGCAACCAGGCCTATGCGGCCCGCCACATCACCGCCTGCGCCATGGAACTGGCCCCGCGCATCACCCGGGCGCAGAGCATGGATGTGCTGTCCTCCCAGGCGAACCTTGCGGGCTACCGCGCGGTGATCGAGGCGGCGGGGGCCTTCGACCGGGGCTTTCCGATGCTGATGACGGCGGCGGGCACCATCCCGGCGGCGAATGTGCTGGTGCTGGGCGCGGGCGTGGCGGGGCTACAGGCCATCGCCACGGCGCGGCGGCTGGGCGGGCGCGTCTCGGCCTCCGACGTGCGTCCGGCGGCCAAGGAGGAGATCAAGTCCCTCGGTGCCAGCTTCGTCGGCGTGGAAGACGAGGAAAGCGCCGCCGCCCAGACCGCCGGCGGCTATGCCAAGGCGATGAGCCCGGAATACCTGCGCAAGCAGGCCGAGGTCGTGGCCGCCGCCGCCGCCAAGGCGGATATCGTGATCTGCACGGCGCTGGTGCAGGGGCGCAAGGCCCCGGTGCTGCTGACCGATGCCATGGTCGCCGCGATGAAACCGGGCGCGGTGGTGGTGGACATCGCCGCCGATGCGGGGGGCAACTGCGCCGCGACCGTGCCGGGCGAGGCGGTGACCACGGAGAACGGGGTGAAGGTGCTGGGCTGGCGCAACTGGCCGGCCCGCATCCCGGCGGCGGCGAGCAGCCTCTATGCCCGCAACCTGCTGACCTTCCTGACCACCTTCTGGGACAAGGAGGCCGGGATGCCGAAACTGCCGGAGGAGGACGAGATCGTGCGTGGGGTCCTGCTGACCCGCGGCGGCGCGGTCGTCCACCCGCAATTCCAGAACAACTGAGGGGGGAACAGCGATGAACCCGAACGAGACCGCCCAGGGCTTGGCGGGCCGGGCCGATGCCCTGGCGGCGCAGGCGCTCGACCTCGCCCGCCAGGCCCGCCTGGTGGCGGAGCAGCATGCCCCGGCGGCGATGGAGCAGGTCGCCCATGGCGCCGCCGTGGTGGAGCCCTTCCTGCTGCTGCTGACGATCTTCCTGCTGGCCTGCTTCGTCGGCTACCACGTCGTGTGGAACGTGACGCCGGCGCTGCACTCGCCGCTGATGGGCGTCACCAACGCCATCTCCTCGGTGATCGTGGTGGGCGCCATCCTGGCCACGGGCCTGGGCGATTCCATCGCCGCCAAGGTCTTCGGCTTCCTGGCCGTGACGCTGGCGAGCGTGAACATCTTCGGCGGCTTCCTGGTCACGCGCCGGATGCTCGCGATGTTCAAGCGGAAGGGCTGAGGGCATGTCGCACACCCTCTCGACGCTGGCCTATCTCGTCGCCGCCGTCCTGTTCATCCTGGCGCTGCGCGGGCTGAGCCATCCGGAGACCAGCCGGCGCGGCAACCTCTTCGGCATGATCGGCATGGGCATCGCGGTGGTCGCGACCCTGGCCCAGCCGGGCATGTCGGGCGGCGGCATCGCCATCGTGCTGGCGGGCCTCGTGATCGGCGGCGGCATCGGCGCCTATCTCGCCAACCGCATCCAGATGACGGCGCTGCCGCAGCTCGTGGCGGCCTTCCACTCGCTGGTGGGCCTCGCCGCCGTCTGCGTCGCGGCCGCCGCCTTCTACGCACCGCAGAGCTTCGGCATCGGCGTGCCGGGCGCGATCCATGCCCAGTCGCTGGTGGAGATGTCGCTGGGCCTCGCCATCGGCGCCATCACCTTTTCCGGCTCGGTGATCGCCTTCGCCAAGCTCCAGGGGCTGATGTCGGGCGCGCCGATCCTGTTCCGGGGGCAGCACTGGCTGAACCTGGGGCTCGGCATCCTGCTGCTGCTCCTGGTGATCGGCTTCGTCGCCAGCGGCAGCGCGGTGCTGTTCTGGCTGATCGCGATCCTCTCCTTCGCGCTCGGCTTCCTGCTGATCATCCCGATCGGGGGCGCGGACATGCCGGTCGTGGTGTCCATGCTGAACAGCTATTCCGGCTGGGCGGCGGCGGGCATCGGCTTCACCGTCGGCAACCTGTTGCTGATCGTCACCGGCGCGCTGGTCGGCGCCTCGGGCGCGATCCTGTCCTACATCATGTGCAAGGGCATGAACCGTTCGATCGTCAACGTGCTGCTGGGCGGCTTCGGCTCGGATACCGGCGCGGCCTCGGCCGCTGGCGGCGCGGCGCAGCCGGCACGGCCGGTGAAGTCCGGCTCGCCGGAGGATGCGGCCTACATCATGAAGAACGCCGGCAAGATCATCATTGTGCCCGGCTACGGCATGGCGGTGGCGCAGGCGCAGCAGGTGCTGCGGGAGATGGCGGACCTGCTGAAGAAGGAGGGCGCCACGGTGGAATACGCCATCCATCCCGTGGCGGGGCGCATGCCGGGGCACATGAACGTGCTGCTGGCCGAGGCCAACGTGCCCTATGACGACGTGAAGGAGCTGGAGGAGATCAACCCCGAATTCGCCGAGGCCGACGTGGCCTATGTGATCGGGGCCAACGACGTGACCAACCCGGCGGCGAAGACCGACAAGTCCTCGGCGATCTACGGCATGCCGATCCTGGACGTGGAGCGGGCGAAGACGGTGTTCTTCGTCAAGCGCGGCATGTCCAGCGGCTATGCCGGGGTGGAGAACGAGCTGTTCTTCCGCGACAACACGATGATGCTGTTCGGGGACGCCAAGAAAGTCACCCAGCAGATCGTGCAAGCGTTGCAGAAATAGCGGCGCACGGCCCCCGGGGATGTCGTCCATCCCCGGGGGCGGGTGGTGCGGGAGCCTGGGCGGCCCCCTGCCGGACTGTCCGGAACGGGCATCCCCAAACTGAAAAACCGCGGTCTGCGGGGATGAACCCGCACCGCGGTGTTTCAAAGCAGCTCTCTGGTGCCCTTCCCGGGGGGAAGGGGGAGGGCTCAGAAGCCCTCGCGCTCCAGGCGCTTGCGCTCGACCTTGCGGGCGCGTCGAACGGCCTCGGCGGCCTCGCGGGCGCGGCGCTCGGACGGCTTCTCGTAGTGCCGGCGGAGCTTCATCTCGCGAAAGACGCCCTCGCGCTGGAGCTTCTTCTTCAGGGCCTTCAGGGCCTGGTCAACATTGTTATCCCGAACGACGACCTGCACGCGGCTCGGTCCTCCTGTTCCAAAAAGGGTGGTAAATGACGTGCCGAACCACAGGCGCTGCCGCCCGATCCTCGGGAGCGGCGCCGATAGCACGTCCGCCGCCTGCAAGGAAGCCCTTCCAGTCGGCACCGGGCATCCCAGATGGGGTTCCCGTTTCTCTTTATCCAGGGACCAGTCGATGGCCATCCTCAAGATCGCGCGAATGGGCCATCCGGTGCTGCTGCGCCGTGCCGAGCCCGTCGCCGACCCGCGCGACCCGGAGATCCGCCGCCTCGCGGAGGACATGGTGGAAACCATGCTCGATGCCGGCGGAGTCGGCCTCGCCGCACCGCAGGTGCATGTGCCGCTGCGCCTCTTCGTCGTGCGGGAATGGGAGGGCGGGCGCGCCCTGATCAACCCCGAGCTGGAGCCGCTGGGCGAGGAGGTCGAGAGCGGCTGGGAGGGCTGCCTCTCCATCCCTGGCCTGCGCGGCTGCGTGCCGCGCGCGAAGCGGGTGCGCTGGCGGGCGCAGGACCTCGATGGGCGTGAGATCGGGGGCGAGGCCGAGGGCATGAGCGCCCGCGTCCTGCAGCACGAGTACGACCATCTGGAGGGCACGCTCTATACCATGCGGATGCCGGATCTGACGCTGCTGGGCTTCGAGCAGGAACTCGCCCGCGCCGCCGCCGAGCGGCGGAAGGCGGAAGAGGCGGAGCCCGCTTCGTGATCGCCTGCCTGCCGCCGCCGCCCCGGATCGCCCCGCCCGAGCGCAGCCCGGAGCGGGATGCCCTGTTGCGGGCCAGCCTGCCGCATGTGCCACGCCTCGGCTGGAGCATGGCGGCCCTGCGTGCCGGCGCCGCATCGGCCGGCCAGCCGCCGGAAATCGTGGAATCGCTGTTTCCCGCCGGGGCGCCGGGGGCGCTGGAAGCCTGGTGCGACCTGGTGGACCGCGAGATGGCGGAGGCCGCCGACCTGTCCGGGCTGCGCACGCCGCAACGGGTCCGCACCCTGATCGCCACCCGGCTGCGGCTCGCGCGCCCCGACAAGGAGGCGGTGCGGCTGGCTCTGGCGCAGCAGGCGCTGCCCTGGAACGTCCGCCTCGCCGCCCGGACCCTGGCGCGCACCGTCAGCGCGATCTGGGAGGCCGCGGGGGACCGTTCCGACGACCTGTCCTGGTACACGCGGCGCGCGACCCTGGCGGGACTCTATGGCAGCGTCCTGGCCTACTGGATGGGCGATCCCTCGGAGGACGATGCCGCGACGCTGGCCTTCCTGGACCGGCAACTGGCACGCCTCGCACAATTGCAGAAGCCACGTCCGCGATGGGGGCGGGTTGCCTGACGCTTCTGCCATGGCATTTCGGCAACGAACCGCAAGCCATTGCTCTCCCTTGATCCAGCTTCCCGAAAATCTCTCCTGTGCAGGGCGGCTGGCGGCCATTATAGGGCGTGTGGGGGCAGGGGGTGCCCTCGCCATTCTTGATCGGAGAACCCGGCTGCGATGAAGCCGTCTCGCTTTCTGCTCGCCGGCCTGGCAGCGGCCTTCGCCGGCGCCGCCACGCCTGCCCTTGCTCAGTCCTGCATCCAGCCGACCGAAAAGGCGGCCTTCGACGTGCGCGCGCTCCAGAGCCAGCTGATGGTTGTGGCGCTGACCTGCAAGCACGAGGACGTCTATAACGAGTTCGTGAAGCGCTATAACACGCAGCTTCACGGCGCCTACAAGACCATCGACGCCAGCTACCGCCGCGCCGGTGGCCAGAAGGCGCTGGACAGCTACATCACCTCCCTGGCGAACGTGCAGTCGCAGGAAGGCATCCGGATGGGCTCGCGCTTCTGCCAGAACAGCGCGGACCTCATCAAGACCGCCCTGGAGGCGCCCAACGACGTGACGGCCCTGTCGCGCCTGGCGATCGCCAACAACCTGTCGAACCCGCATGGCCGCTCGGAATGCGCCACCACCACCACCGCGGCGGTGACCCGCACGGCGGCGCCGAGCAAGCCGCAGGTCCGCAAGGTGTCGGCCACCACCAAGAAGCACTGAGGGCAGGCCTGGACCCGAGAGGCCACCCCGGGGGGTCGGGGGGCATCGCGGGGACAGAAGCTATGAAGAGGGCGCCTCCGGGCGCCCTTTTTCATGCCCGCTGTCCGGCCGATGGTACGGCCCGCGGGGCGCCATCCGGCCAGGGCGCCTGCCTGGGGCGGGCACAAAGAAGAAGGGCCGGTCCTCGCGGACCGGCCCCCTTTCCTGAAGCGACGTATGGAGCGTCTGCGCGATCAGCGCAGGACGATCTCCACGCGGCGGTTCTGCGGCTCGCGCACGCCATCGGCGGTCGGCACCAGCGGACGGCTCTCGCCGAAGGCCTCGACCGTGATCTCCGAACGCTGCACGCCATTGCGCACCAGCTCGGCGGCCACGGCGTCGGCGCGGCGGCGCGACAGGCCCATGTTGTACTGCGGCGTACCGGAGCGGTCGGCGTGGCCGGCCACCTCGATGCGGGTCGAGCCCGTGCTGCGCGCGTTCTGCGCCGCCTCGGCGATGATCTGCCGGGCGCGGTCCGTCAGGTTGTAACGGTCCCAATCGAAGAACACGAGGTAGGTGCGGGCCACGGCCTGCGGAGCCACAACCGGGCCAACCGGCGGGGGCGGCGGGGTCGGCGTGTTGAAGGCGTAGCGCAGGCCCAGCATCGCCGAGTGGTTGTAGTTGTCGAACTCGGTCTTCGAGCGCGACAGGACCGTGCGGGTGCCGTTGGCGGCCACGCTCTGGATCTCGGTGTCGAACTGCGGCGACAGCGTGCCCAGGAAGCGGTATTCCGCCGTGAACGACAGGCCGGGGACGGCCGGGATCGGGAAGGCGAGGCCGGCGATGCCCTGGTAGGCGAACTGGCCGTTGGTGTCGTCGATCACCAGACGGGCGTTCGGGCCATAGCGGCCGGTCGCGTTGTCCATCTGCACCCACTGGTAGCCCACGCCGGCGCCGATATAGGGCACGACCGGGGTGAACTGCGGGATGAAGCTGGGCAGGGCGAAGTCATAGAAGACGTTGCCCATCGCGCCATAGGTGCGCTGCTTGCCGCCGATCGAGTAGCCGCGCGTGCCGAAGGCGCTGAGCTGGTCGATGTCGTTCTCGCGGTAGCTGCCTTCGGCCTCGATCCGCAGGCCGTTGCCGAAGCCCCAGCCGATGCTGGCGACACCGCCCCAGCCCAGCTCGTACTTCGCCTTCAGGCTGTCGTTCGGCAGGCCGAGGCGAACGCGGACGGAGGAGTCGGAGTCGACATTGTTCGTGCTGCTCTGCACCCAGTTCGCGCCCGCGCCGCCACCGACATACAGGCCGGTGATCGGCTGCGCCTGGGCGGCCAGCGGCAGCGACAGGATCGTCGCGGCCATCAGTGCCTTGCGAAGGCTCATCATAAATTCTCCCTCGATCCCATCAGGGCATCGCAACCGCAGACCTGTGAGGAAGAACCCCCCGATTCACGCTGCGGCGTAACGGGGAGATAGCATTGGCTTTCCCGGAAAGCATCCGTCTGCGTCTCGTTTCTGCATCACTGTGGCAGCGTTGCCACGAGCGTTCCGGGGCCGGAAGCCTTCCCCCGTGGCAGGCCTCAGATTCGGCCGAGAAGGGCCGTCTCGTCCGTCTCCGCCAGGGTGCCGGGCGGCAGGAGAAGGTTGGCATGGCCCATCTTCCGGCCGGGGCGCGGGGCGCCCTTGCCATAGAGCTGCCCCACCACGCCGGGCGCGCCGAGAATCGCGGGCCAGCGCGCCATACCCTCGGGGCCGATCAGGTTCCGCATCACCGCGTCGGCATGGCGCGTGGTGGCGCCGAGCGGCAGCCCGGCGACGGCGCGGGCCTGCTGTTCGAACTGACCGGCGATGCAGGCCTCCGGCGTCCAGTGGCCGGAATTGTGCGGGCGCGGGGCGATCTCGTTGCCCAACAGGGTGCCGTCCTCCATCAGGAAGAACTCCACCGCCACCACGCCGACGAGGTCCAGCGCCTCCGCCACCCGCGCGACATGGCGCCGCGCCTGCTCCGCCACCGTCGCCGGGATGCGGGCGGGGGCGAAGGACAGGTCGAGGATGTGATGGGCGTGGCGGTTCTCGGCCACGTCATAGGTCGCCACGCTGCCGTCGAGCCCGCGCGCGGCGATGGCCGACACCTCCATCACGAAGGGAACGAAGGCCTCCAGGATCAGCGGGCGCGGGGAAAGCCGCTCCCAGGCCGCGTCGAGATCGGAATCCTCCCGCAGCACCGCCTGGCCCCGGCCGTCATAGCCCAGGCGCGTGGTCTTCAGCACGGCGGGCAGCCCGAGCGCCGCCACGGCGGCCGACAGGTCCTCGCGGCTATGCACCGCGCGCCAGGGCGCGACGGGAACGCCGGCCTCGGCCAGGAAGGCCTTCTCCAGCAGCCGGTCCTGGCACACGGAAAGCGCGCGGCGCCCGGGGCGGCAGGGCACCACGGCCTCCAGCGCATCCAGCGAGGCGACAGGCACGTTCTCGAACTCGAAGGTGACGACGTCCACGGCGCGGCCGAAACGCTCCAGCGCCGCGACATCCTCATAGGGCGCGACGGTGCGGGCGGCGGCGACCTGCATGCCGGGGGAATCCTCCTCCGGCGCATAGACATGGCAGCGGTAGCCGAGGCGGGCCGCGGCCATGGCGGTCATGCGGCCGAGCTGCCCGCCGCCCAGGATGCCGATCGTGGCGCCCGGGGGGAGGGGGGCGGTGCTCACGCGGGATTCTCCGGCACGGATTCGGTCTGCGCGCGGCGATGCGCCGCCAGCCGGTCCGCCAGGGCCTCGTCGGTGCCGGCCAGGATGGCGGCCGCCAGCAGCCCGGCATTCACCGCCCCGGCGCGGCCGATGGCGAGCGTGCCGACAGGGATGCCGGCGGGCATCTGGACGATGGAGAGCAGCGAATCCATGCCCTTCAGCGCCTGGCTTTCCACCGGCACGCCCAGCACGGGCAGCGAGGTCATCGCGGCGGCCATGCCGGGCAGGTGCGCGGCCCCGCCGGCCCCGGCGATGATCACCCGCAGGCCGCGCCCCGCGGCGCCGCGGGCATAGTCGTAGAGGCGGTCCGGGGTGCGGTGGGCCGAGACCACGCGGGTCTCGTGCGGGACTTCCAGCGCGGTCAGGATCTCGGCAGCGTGGCGCATCGTCTCCCAGTCGGAGCGGCTGCCCATGATGATCCCCACCAGCGGCGTGGCGTCAGGCGCTCCGGGGGAGGGCATTCGGGGACTGGTCAGGGCGGCCTCCGTCACGCAATGATGTCCGGAAGAAGCTGGCTTTCGAGCCAGACGATCTCGTCCTTCAACTTCAGTTTCCGCTTCTTGAGGCGCTGCATCTGGAGCTGGTCGCTGACGCCCAGTTCCATGCGCGTGATGACGGAGTCCAGGTCCCGGTGCTCGCTTCGGAGCTCGTGGAGGCGGCGAAGGAGGCTGTCGCGATCGGCGAGCATATGGGGCGACGGTTCCGGAAAGGGCTGCAACCCGAAGGGGTCCGCGCCCATAACATACATGTGCGGCCCTGACAGCCGCTAATCGGGAGAAGGAACCAAGGCTCATGCAGACTGCCCCGCGCCTGCGTTCGCTGGAAGAACGTCACGCCGCGCTGGAGGCCAGGCTCTCCGCCGAAACCCACCGTCCCAAGCCCGATGAGGCGGAACTGACCCGCCTGAAGCTGGAGAAACTACGTCTGAAGGAGGAGATGGAGCGCCTGCGCGGCGCGACGGGCTGAGCCCGAGGGGGCACCGGAGGCCCGGCCGGGCCTCCGGTGCCCCCACTCCTCCATTCCCCACCGCGATGGCCACCCCGTCACGCCCGGCAGGCGGACGCAACCGCCCGGGCGGCTGGCCGGTTTTCCGGTGCGGAGAACCCGCCCGATGTCCCTCGACGCCGCCCGCCACGACCCAGCCCCGCAGGGACCGCCCCCACACGGACAAGCCCCGGGTGGCACACCGCCGGAACTGCGGCGGGCCGCCCGGTCGGCGGGGCTGCGCTATGTGTCCGACGAGGCACCGGGGATCACGCGCCGGCGGGCGGGAAGCGGCTTCGCCTATCGCGATCCGGAGGGGCATCCGCTACGCGACAAGACGGAGCTCGCCCGTATCCGCGCGCTGGCCATTCCACCCGCCTATCGCGACGTCTGGATCTGCCCGTTGGCGAGCGGGCATCTCCAGGCCACGGGCCGGGACGAGCGAGGCCGCAAGCAGTACCGCTACCACCCCGACTGGCGGGAAGCGCGGGACGCGGCGAAATACGGCCACATGCTGGAATTCGCCGCCTGCCTGCCGGAGATCCGGAAGCGGGTGGCGGCCGATATGGCGCGACACGGGCTGCCGCGGGAGAAGGTGCTGGCGACCGTGGTGCGGCTGCTGGAGGAAACGCTGATCCGCGTCGGCAACGAGGACTATGCCGCGCAGAACGGTTCCTATGGCCTGACCACGCTGCGGAACCGGCACGTCCGGCTGGGCGGCGGCGAGATCCGCTTCGACTTCAAGGGCAAGAGCGGCAAGCGCTGGCAGGTCGGGCTGCGGGATCGCCGGGTCGCGCGGGTGATCCGGGCCTGCCAGGACCTGCCGGGGCAGGAGCTCTTCGCCTATCGCGACGAGGCCGGGGAGGCGCACGCCATCCGGTCCGAGGATGTGAACGACTATCTGCGGGAGATCACCGGGCGCGACATCACGGCCAAGGACTTCCGCACCTGGGCCGGGACGGTGATGGCGGCGCTGGCGTTGCGGGAGTTCGAGCGCTTCGACAGCCAGGCGGCGGGCCGGCGCAACATCCGCGAGGCCATCGAGCGCGTCGCCCGGCGCCTGGGCAATACGCCGACCGTGTGCCGGAAGTGCTACGTCCACCCGGACCTGCTGGAAGGCTACCTCGCCGGCGGGCTGGTGATGGAGGTGGCGGAGGAGGCGGGACAGGAACTTCGGGACCGGATCGGGACCCTGCGGCCGGAGGAGGCGGCGGTGCTGGCGCTGCTGACCCGCCTCCGGGGTGGCGGAAGCGGCAAGCGCGGCCGCCCGGCCTAGCCGCGACGCGGAGGAAAGGCGTACGCCACCCGGCGGAAGGCGGCGCCTTCCGGCACCGGCCTCCGGAAGGCGCGTCGGGGAGCCCGGAAGCCGGAGCCGCGGCTCAGTAGTTGCCCTCGGCTTCGGCCCCGTCCTCCGCCAGCGGCATGATCGCCGGGGCCGCGCCCGGGGCGCGATCGGCGGCGGCGGCCACGGCGGCGTTCAGCTCCGACTGGGTACAGAGGCCCAGGATCACCGGATCGCGCGGCTTGATGTTGGCGGAGTTCGCATGGGTGCGGTCGCGCACCTTGGCGATGGTCTCCTTGGTGGTGGCCAGCAGCTTCTCGATCTGGGTGTCGGTCAGCTCGGGATGGTTGCGGAGCAGCCACAGGATGCCGTCCGGCCGGTCGGTGCGCTTGGAGACGGGGATGTAGCGGGCGCCCTTGCCGCGCTTCTTGGGCACCGGGATCGGGCTGGCCAGCAGCTTCAGCCGCGCCTTGGGGTCGGTCTCGCAGCGCGCGATCTCGTCACGCGTCAACTGGCCGTTGGCGACGGGGTCATAGCCTACGATGCCCTGCGCCACCTCTCCATCGGCGATCGCCTGCACCTCCAGCGGATGCATGCCGACGAAATCGGCCACCTGCTCGAAGGTGAGGGAGGTCTTGTCGATCAGCCACACGGCGGTGGCCTTGGGCATCAGGGGGCTGGACATCGGAGCGTAACCTCTGGACAGGGGCCTGGCCCCCGGGAAAAGGAGCGTCGGGCAAAGAGCATCAGGGGGCCGCCATGGGGAAAGCCCCGCGAACGGGGCGGACTCATGGAGGGGCCAAGGGGCGGCCCGCTGCGGCAGGTCGGCGCCTCCTATAGTGAGAGGCCCGGGCCGGGTCAAAACCCGGACAGGCCAATCCCGATCAAAAGAGTCGGACAGGCCCGGAGGCACCATCCCGGGGGCGAAAGCAAAAGGGCTGGCGGATCGCTCCGCCAGCCCATCGATCCCGGAAAAGCGGCCGGCGGGCCGCCCCGGGGAGCCGGGGAAACCGGCGCCCCGTGGGCTCAGGCCGAAGTCAGGCGGCCCTGGGCTGGCCTTCACCCGATTCGTTCGCCACTTCCAGGGCGGCGCGCGGCGCGGCCGTTCCGATGGCAATGCGGCGGGGCTTCAGCGCCTCGGGCACCTCGCGCTTCAGGGAGACGTGCAGGAGGCCGTTCTCCATGTCGGCGCCCTGGACCTGGATATGGTCCGCGAGCACGAAGCGGCGCTCGAAGGCGCGGCCGGCGATGCCGCGATGCAGGTAGCGGCGCTGCGTGTCATCCTGCGCCGCCTTGCCGGACACCACGAGGACATTGTCCTGCGCCGTGATCTCGATGTCGTCGGGGCCGAAGCCCGCCACGGCCATCGTCAGCACATAGCCGTCATCCGACACGCGCTCGATATTATAGGGTGGATAGGCGGGCCCATCCGCGGCGGCGCGGGCGGTGTCCACCAGCCGCGCCATGCGGTCGAAGCCGATGGCGGTGCGCAGAAGGGGGGAAAGGTCGAAAGCGTTCACGAGAACCTCCTCAAGCCAAGCAAGGTCCGGTTGCGGAGCGGCATGCGAGCCGGAGGACATCCCATCGGGGGCGATGTGCTGGCCGCTGCCGCGCCGGCGACCCCGATCGGGCATCGCTGGCAAGGGGAAGATTGGAAGGGGAAACAGTGCGTTCAAGACCCCTGGCCAATGGGAAAAGGCTCCGGAAGACCCTTCCGGGAGTTCCCCCCGGTGGCGCCCCGCGGGGCTCCGCCACCGGAGGTCGGACCCGGCACCATCCCGGGAGCCGGCCGGATCGGAAGGCTCCCCAGGAAACGCGAAGGGCCCCACGGGAAGACCCGCGAGGCCCGGAAAGCGCCCATGCCCCCGGCCTGGCCAGGGGGAGCCAGGTCGGCTCAGCCCTTCTTGCGGGCGCCGATGCCGGCGAACTTCTTGTTGAACTTGGCGATCTGCCCGCCCGTGTCGATCACGCGCTGCTGGCCGGTCCAGGCCGGATGGGACTTCGGATCGATGTCCAGACGCAGCGTGTCGCCTTCCTTGCCCATGCAGGAGCGGGTCTTGAAGGTGCTGCCGTCGGTCATGATGACCGTGATCTCGTGATAGTCGGGATGGATATCGGGCTTCATCGGGGATCTCGTGTCTAGTGGCCGCCCGATGCCGACCGGGCGCGCGGAAACGCGGCTTCTAGCCGCCACGCCCCGGCGGCGCAACCATCAAGGCCCCATGGCAAGGCCCCATGGCAAGGCCCCATGGCAAGGCCCCATGGCAAGACCCCGCGACAGGAACCGCCGGGCAGGGCCCCGCCCGGCCGGATGGCCTTGCCCCCGGCCCGCGCCGCGCCCAAACCGGTGATGTGCGATCGTCTCTCCTTGGTGAAGCCGCGATGAACATCCTCTCCATCCAGTCCTGGGTCGCCTATGGCCATGTCGGCAATGCCTCCGCCGTGTTCCCGCTGCAGCGGCTGGGCGCCGAGGTCTGGGCGCTCAACACCGTGCAGTTCTCCAACCACACGGGCTATGGCGCCTGGCGTGGCCAGGTCTTCGGGGCGGAGCTGATCCGCGAACTGGTGGCGGGGATCGAGGAGCGCGGCGTGCTCGGCACCTGCGACGCGGTGCTGTCCGGCTACATGGGCGATGCCGCGATCGGCGAGGCGATCCTGGAAGCGGTGGCGCGGGTGCGGGCGGCCAACCCGCAGGCGCTCTATTGCTGCGACCCGGTGATCGGCGATGTCGGGCGCGGGGTCTTCGTCCGCCCGGGCATCCCGGAATTCATGCGCGACCGGGCCCTGCCCGCCGCCGATATCGTCACCCCCAACCAGTTCGAGCTGGAATGGCTGACCGGGCGCGCCGTCGGCACGCTGGCCGAGGCGAAGGAGGCCGTGCGCGCCCTGCAGGAACGGGGCCCGCGCTGCGTGCTCGTGACCTCGCTGCGGGTGGAGGACACGCCGGCCGACGCCATTGAGATGCTGGCGGCGGAGGGCGGGCATTTCTGGCGCGTCCGCACCCCGCTGCTGCCGATCTCGGTCAACGGGGCGGGCGATGCCATCGCGGCGCTGTTCCTGTTCCACCGGCTGCGCTGGGGCGATGCGCGGGTGGCGGTCTCCTCCGCCGCGTCCTCGATCCACGGGCTGCTGCGGCGGACGGCCGAGGCGGGTTCGCGCGAGATCCTGACCGTGGCGGCACAGGACGAGTTCGTGCGGCCCAGCCAGACCTTCGTGGCGGAGCCCTGCTGAAGCCGTCCTGGGGAGGTGCTTTCCTGGGGGTCCTGGCCGCGCCAAGGCGACTGATCTAGCCTCCCGCGCCGGACGGCACGGGAGGAAAGCCGATGCGTGGAAAGACGATCCTGGCCCTGGCCGGGCTGGTGGCGGGCCTGCCCGTGCTGGCGCCAGCGGCCGCGCGGGCCGCACCCGGCCCGGTCGCCTGCCCCGATGGCCTGCCCGCCGGCACGGAATGTCGGCGCGGGCGCGATGCCAACGGCGCCTATTACTGGATCGCGGTGCCGAAGGACTGGAACGGCACGCTGGTGGTGCACAGCCATGGCGGCCCCCGCCTCGGCGCGCCGAAGCCGGACGATCCGGTGGAGGACCTCCAGCGCTTCGCCGTCACCGTCTCGGAGGGCTATGCCTGGGCCGGCAGCAGCTACCGCCGCGGCGGCTATGGCGTGCGCATGGCGGCGGAGGATACCGAGAACCTTCGCCAGCTTTTCGTGGCCGAGGTGGCGAAGCCGAAGCGCACCTTCATCCACGGCCAGTCCTGGGGCGGCAATGTCGCGGCCAAGGCGATCGAGCTCTATCCCGGCAGCTATGACGGGGCGCTGCTGACCAGCGGCGTGCTGGCGGGCGGCACGGAGGGCTATGGCTACCGCACCGATCTGCGCGCCGTGTACCAGTACTACTGCCACAACCACCCCAGGCCCGATGAGCCGCAGTATCCGCTGAACATCGGCCTGCCCGCCGGTCAGCGGATGACGGCGAAGGAACTGGCGGAGCGGGTCGATGCCTGCACCGGCGTCGACAAGCCGGCGGCGGAGCGCAGCCCGGAGCAGGCGCGGAAGCTGGCGGAGATCACCGCCGTGACGCGGGTGCCGGAGCGCACGCTGGCCTCGCACATGAACTGGGCGACCTTCCTGTACCGCGACATCGTGACGGAGCGCCTGGGCGGCCGCAGCCCCTTCGGCAACGAGGGCGTGCGCTACACGGGCTCCTCCGACGACGCGGCACTGAACGCGGGCGTGGCGCGGCTGCGGGCCGATCCGAAGGCCGTGGCGGAACTGGCCGGGGACAGCGACCTGACCGGCAAGGTCACGATCCCGACCCTGACGATCCACGCGATCGACGATCCCACCGCCTTCGTCGAGCACGAGAGCCATTACCGCGCGGTGCGGGAGAAGGCGGGCACGGCGGGGCTGCTGGTGCAGAACTTCACGCGGGAGCATGTGCACAGCAAGCTGCACACGCCGGAATACGCCGCCGCCTTCGCGGCCCTGTCGCGCTGGGTGGACACGAAGCAGGCGCCGGAACCGGCGGCGATCGCGGCCTCCTGCGAGGGCTATCGCAAGGCCTATCCGGAAACCTGCCTCTTCGACCCCGGCTTCCACCCGGCGCCCTATGACAGCCGGGTCTATCCGCGCGACCCGGCCGGGAAGGACTGAGGGGCGCCTCTCAGGAGATCAGGCCGAGCCGGGCCCAGTCGTCCAGGATGGCGGCGAAGGCGATGCCCTCGTTGCGGAAATGCGTGCTGTTGCCGTTCGGCTCCGGAATCCAGCCGCCGCTGTGGTGCAGGGCGACCAGCGCCCAGCCGTCATCGAAGACCGGCGAGCCGGAGGAGCCTGGCATGGTGTCGGTCAGGTACTGCACCACCTGCCCGTCCGCATAGGCGACCTCGTTGTCCACCAGCCCGATCTGCTTGGGCTGGCCGCCCGGATGCTGGATGATGTTCACGCGCATGCCGGCCGAGGCGGCGGTGCGGTAGGGCGGCACGAAGCCGAACTGCATCCCCGGATCGCCCTGCACGCCGACCAGCGTGTAGTCCAGCGCCTCGCTCGTCACGAAGAGCATGTCCGGCGCGCAGTTGTAGTAGCTGCTGGCCATGAGCTGGCCGGAGACATCCGTCTCGTAGTTGAAGCGCAGCAGGGTCTGGCGCGCGTGATCCACGCTCGGGATCACATGGTTGTTCGTCAGCAGCAGGTTGGGCGCGATCAGGAAGCCGGTGCCGAGGCCGAGGCCGGTGACGATCACCTGCGTGACGCAGCGCGCCCGGCGCGTCCCCATCTCCAGGAAGGAGATGGGCCGCAGGTTGTTGTCGCCGATCAGCACCTCCTTCTGCGAGAAGGCCTCGTTCTGGCTGCAGACGCGCCGCACCGACAGCGCCTCCCGCGTGCCGCGCGTGTTGTCTTCCTGCCCGTGCCACTGGAAGCCGGGGCCTTCGATCACCTGGAACATCCGTCCTCTCCGCTTCATCCATTCGCGACATGGGGCTGGGTCGGGGGGCACTCCCGTGCCGCATGGTCTCCACCCCGGCGAGCGGCGCCGGAACGGGTGCCTGGACCATGACGCCGGGGGCGCCCCCACCCTTCCGTTCCGGCGGCGCCTCCCGCCAGGGCAGGAGGCGCGGCCGGCCCTAGCCGCCCGAACCCGGCGTCCCGCCGGAGCCCGCGGCGAGCTGCTGGATCTGCTGGTCCAGCGCCTCGCTCTCATTGACCAGCAGGTCGGCCAGGGCGCGCAGCCCCCGCGCGACATCGGCGATCGTGGCCGCGGCGGGCACCGTCACGGTGAAGCCCGCCCCCTGGACGGTGGCTTCCTGCCGGCCCGCCATGCCGCCCAGGCCGCGCTGCCCGGCCGTGGCGATGGCCACCACCACCGTGCTGGCGGCCCGGCCGAGATCGGTGCCGAGGCTGCCGCGCTGCCCGGCGCTGGCGGCGACGATGACCACGGTGCTGGCGGCCCGGCCGAGATCGGTGCCGAGGCTGCCGCGCTGTCCGGCGCTGGCGGCGACGATGACCACCGTGCTGGCGGCCCGGCCGAGATCGGTGCCGAGACTGCCGCGCTGTCCGGCGCTGGCGGCGACCACCACCACGGTGCTGGCGGCATTGCCCGCCTGGCTGGCGATGCTGCCGCGCTGGCCCGCCGTGGCGATGGCCACCACCACCGTGCTGGCGGCCAGGCCGCCCAGGAAGCGGCTGCCTTCCGTCAAGTCCAGCGAGGGCTGGATCTGCTGCTGGAAGTCGGGGCTGTTCACATCGACCCCGTTCTTCTCCAGCAGCTCCAGCGTATCCGCCAGGAAGCGGGCGCGCGCGGTGGGCGACTGGAGAAGGCGCTGCTCCAGCGCCTCGAAATTGCCCGTGCTCGAAGAGCCCGTATCGGAGGGGCCCGTGCTGCTACTGCCTGTATCGGACATGGCTGTCTGCTCCGGACTGGACGTTTCGGGAAGTTCACGGCGGGGAGGTGGCCCTCGGGGGGAGGCGGCCCCGTCCCCGCTTCCGTGAGGTGCGCGTCCTCAGACGATGCTGACCGAGCGGAGGGTGTCGAGGATGACACGCTCCCCGGCCGCATCGCCCTTCTGCGCCCGCACCGCGGCGAGAAGCTGGGTGATCCGCTCGCATTCCAGCCGCTCCATCACCGCCAGGATGCGGTCGGCCAGGACGGGGTCGCGGAACAGGCGGTGGCAGAGATGGCAGGGGCCCACCGCCTGCGACGGGTCGGGAAGATCGCGTGCCAGATCGGCATCGGCCTCCCGCAGCAGGCGGTAGAGCTCCGCGAAGTTCTGGCTCTTCATCACCCGCAGCAGCAGGGAGCCCTCGGCGCGATCCCAGACCTCGGACAGCGTGTCGCGATAGACATTGCCGAGGCTGAGCTTCGGCATCTCGCGGTTGTAGACCGAGCAGCAGGGATAGACCTCGCCATCCCAGAAGACCGTGATGTCGTGGTAGATCCGCTTGTAGCAACTGCCGAAGCCGGGGCTTTGCGGCACATGGCCGTAGCTCGCCGGCGTGACGGAGATGTTGCGTTGCCCCATGCGCCCGACATCGGGCAGCACGACGCGGTTGACGATGTCGATATCGGGCTGTCCCGCATATTCGGGGAAGATCTGCTCCAGCCGCATCGTGTCGTCGTAGAAGCTGGAGCAGAGGCAGACGCGCACGCCGCATTCGCGGGCCGCGTCGATGGCGTTGCGCACGTATTGCAGCGGCACCCAGTTCTGGTGGCTCGGGTCGTGCGTGGCGGTGAAGACGTCGATGCCATGGGCGGCGAGGTCGCGCAGCACGCGCCGCGCCTCCGCCATGTCCTTCGCCCAGTAGCAGGAGGAGATCATGGAGAAGGGCAGGCCGTGCTTCTGCATGCGCGCGGTGATGCGCATGATCTCGTCGTGGAAGATCAGCGCCTCGCCGCCGGTGAAGCCGCATTGCGCGAAGATGCCGAGTTCGGCGGCCTGATCGACCAGGTCCAGCGCCAGCGCCTCGTCCATGGTCTCGCTGCGCTTCGGCGAGCAGCCGTAGCAGCAGTAGTCGCAGGCCAGCGGGCATTTCATCGTGTAGTTGAGGATCAGGATGTTGAAGAGATCCGGCTCCGGCGTGAAGCCGGTCATGCGGGCGATGTCCGTATCGACCTGCTGCCGCCGCAGGGAGCGCGGCGCCATGGCCGCTCGCGGCCGCATGATCTGTTCCGGGCGCGTCACGCGGGCATCGAGTGCGGGGATGCGGTGGCAGGGGCTCGACATGGCTGGGGTCCTGTCTGTTGCTGTCCTGGCGGAAGGCAGAGAGATCTCGTCAGCGAAACGGCAGGGAATTCCCCCTGCCGGGGCGCAGTTATTCCGAGTCAATTCTGTCGTGTTGTTTAGATTTACTGTAACTCATCATCCACTTGAATGATAAGTCACGGTTCCCGCTGAATATTTATTATGTGATTTCGATATTAGAACGATATCACGATCGGTTGATGATTGAGGAACTCCACGCAGCTTCAACCGATCCTGGCAGAGCCGCCGTGCCCGGCGACACAGTGCCGTCACCCGGCCAGCGCGGTACCCGTGTCGGTATCAGAAGCCGATGCAGGCGGGACGCAGGAGGCGCAGCACGGATTCCTGCTGGAAACGCCGCCGGTAGGCTTCGGCGAGGGGCTCCAGCCGGGACGCGGCCTCGGCCGGACTGGCACCGGGCAGGGCGAGGATCAGCAGCTTCGATGCCTCGCGCCCCGCGTGTCCATCCGCGCCACGCCACTGGCCGATGGCGTCGAGCACCGTCAGCCCATCCGGAAAGCGGGGCGTGACCTCGGTGGCGAGGAAGGCATCCCAGGCAGCCTCGCCGACCACCTGAGCGCCATCGCGGTTCCGGCCGAAGAAGAGCTCCGCCACCACGCCCTGCCGCAGCCCGTCCGGGCAGGCGATGGCCGGAGCGGCAGGCGGCGCGGCACAGGCGGAAAGGGCCAGTGCCACGGCGAGGGCGGGAAGGCCGCGCCCGCCGCGCGTGATCCCGGCAGCGGGACCGGCCATGTCAGGCCACGGCGAGCAGGGCGACCCCGGCGCAGATCAGCCCGAGCGCCGCCACCTTGGCCGGGCCCAGCATCTCGCCGAAGGCGAAATGCCCGATCGCCGCGACCGCGACATAGGAGACGGCGGTGCAGGGCAGCGCCACGCTCATCGGCAGCTTGCGCAGCGCCACGATGTAGAGCAACGCCGCGCCGCCATAGGCGCCGAGCCCGATGATGGTCTGCCAGCGGAAGAGCTGGGTGAGGAAGCCGCCCTCGCCCAGCGTGCCGGCCTTGAGCAGGATCTGGCCGAGCAGCGAGGTGCCGATCGCCGCGGCGAGTGCAATCCAGGACGGCGTCATCGGACTTCGGCACCATCCCGCTGCACGGCTGCCACGGCGGGCTCATGGGGCGGCGCCTCCGGCCGCGCCCGCAGCTCCTCCCGCACCACGCCCTGCGGCTTGCCGTTGGCGGACAGGAAGGCGCGGCCGACATACTCGCCCAGCACGCCCAGGATGACGAACTGCACGCCCGCGATCAGTAGCGTGACCACCATCAGCGAGGGCCAGCCGGAGGGCATCCCGTGGACGAAGGTCTCGGCCACGACCCAGCAGGCGCCGAGCAGGCCCAGCAGGCCCATGGCGATGCCGGCGAGCCCGGCCATGCGCAGCGGCTTCACCGAGAAGGAGGTGGCGAGGTTCAGCCAGAGCCGGATCAGCCGGCGCAGCGTGTAGTTGGAACGGCCCTCGGCGCGGGCGAGGTGGCGGACCTCGATGGAATCGATCCGCTGCGTCACCTGCATGACCAGCCCGTCGATATAGGGATAGGGGCCGGTGTAGCGGGTGATGTTATCCACCACGAGCGCGGACATGCAGCGGAAGGAAGAGAGGTAGAGGCCGGCCGGCTTGTCCAGCAGGCTGTCGGCCACCTTGTTGGCGAAGCGCGAGCCGATGTTGCGCCAGGCCTCGTGCTTCTTCTCCGCATAGCGCGTGTACACCACGTCCCAGCCGCCAAGCCGGGCATGGTCGTAGAGCCGCACGACCTCCTCCGGCGGGTTCTGCAGGTCGTCGTCCATGGTGATGACGTAGCTGCCCCGGACCCGGCGCAGCCCACTCATGACCGCGTTGTGCTCGCCGAAGTTGCGCGCGTGCTCGACATAGGTGAGCGGCACCGTGGCGGTCTCGATCAGGCGCCGGCAGACATCGCCGGAATTGTCCGGGCTGCCGTCGTTCACCAGGATGATCTCGATGCCGCCGGCGGGGCGCAGGGCGGACAGCGCTTCCACCAGCCGGCCCACCGTGGCCGCGCCGCGATACACCGGGACGACGATGCTGAGGCCCTGGAAGCCGTCCCGGGGCGGGGGCACGGCCGATGCGGAGGGCAGGGGAAACATGGCGGGGTCGTCCTTCTCGCCGGCGGAACACGGTCCGGAGCGGCGGCCCGGGGGCGGGCGGCCAGGGTGGATGATGGCGCTCTCTTTAGGCCAAAAAATGACCGGTGTGCTTCGGAACTGCGACAGGTCGTCCGAAAGATGCGAAGGGGCTCATCCGGGCGTGACGCGCGTCATCCGGGGATGCAGGGTCCGGATGCCCCGTGGCCCCGTCTCGTCCAGGAGCTCGACCTCCAACAGGCCAGGCGCCTCGGGGAGCGGGCAGTCCAGACGCCAGCCGGTGGCGATGCGCCCGTAATCCGCGAAGGCATCCGCCAGATCCGGGCGGCGGCCGGCCACCTCGGCCTCGCCCAGCGGCTCCCCGCCATGGCGCAGCCGGATGCGGGTGACCGGCGGGTCCGCCGCCACGAAGCCCCGCAGCGCCAGCCGGTTCTCCTCGGGCCAGGCGGTCGCCTCCACGCCAAGGCGGAGCGGCAGCCGGGCGGCGGGGCGCCGGTCCGGCATGGGCCTCCCGGCACGGCGCCGGTGCGCCCGTGTGAGGCTTTCCAGCGCCCGTGCCATGCGGGACGCGTGATGCGGCGCGCGGCCGCCGACGGCATCCCCCAGGAACCGCTCCACCGCCGCGCTATCCTCCCGGGCCCGGCGGAGCGCGTCGAGCACGGCCTCCGGCTCCAGCGAGGCGGCCATGCCGGGGATGCCCCCGAAGGCTTCCAGGGCATCGTCCAGCGGCAGCGAGACCAGCGGCTTGCCCAGGGCCAGGGCTTCCAGTCCCAGGGTGGAGTAGTTGGTCAGCACCGCCGAGCAGGCCGCCAGGGCAGGGATCGGGTCCCCCGCCTCGACCAGCGCCTGCAAGGCCGGGTCGCGCGGCAGGCTGGCCTCGGGGCGGTAAAGGCCCGGACGGGCGGGATGGTCGCGCACCAGCACGGGGCATCCCAGCCGGGCCTCCAGCGCGGTCAGCAGCCGGTTCACCGCCTCCACGGCGGTGGGGCGCGCATCGGCGACATAGAGCAGGAAGCCCCGGTCGCTGGTGGGCTGTTCCGCCAACCGGTCGAGCTTCGGCAGGCCGGCCACCCGCGCCCGGGCACGCAGCCAGGGCGCCAGCCGGCCCAGGTCGCGCGGACCGAAGGCCAGGAAGGCATCGCAGGTGTCGTGCCGGTTCATCTCTTCCCAGCGCTGCACCAGCCCGTGCTGGACACCGATCCAGAAAGGCGCGCGCGGCGGCGGCAGGCGTTCCCGCAGGTCCGCGCGGAGCCGGGCGAAGGGCAGGGTGTTCACCGCCAGCACCAGGGCGGCGGGCCGGAAGCCCTCGATCTCCGCCGCGATCTCCTCCAGGAAGCCGGGCGAGCGGGCATGGTCGGCGTATTCCGCCACGGTTCCGGCATCATGTTCCAGAACGCGGTGCGCGCCCTCCGCCCAGCCGGCGAAGCGGTCGCGCGAGGCGTCGCCAGGCAGGGGATAGAGCAGGCTGCGGCAGGCATGGCCGCCCGCGCGCAGCACGGCCATGGCCGGGGCGAGGCTGTCGAGCGCCCGGAAGGTGCTGCCCAGGAAGAGGAATCTCAAGCGCGTCCCCGCTGTGGCGGCCGGTGCAGCGCGGGGTCCCGGCGGGGTCCGGATGCATGCCGTGGGATCATATCAACCACCGCGTGTGGTGCCGGGGCAAGGGACAGGATGACGCGCCGGGCCGGAAGACCCTTTTCAGGGCCGCGCGGCCACCGCCAGCACCGACCCCCCGGCGGGAAAGCGCGCCCCGGCGGCGAGCAGGCGCCGCTCCGCGCGGTCCACCGCCGTCAGCGCGGCGTCGAGCCAGGGCGGAAAGGGCGCGACATCGCTGGGGGCATCCTCGCCCCGCGACAGGATCTTTCGCTGCGCCACCATCAGCGGCAGCAGCAGGCTGTTCCAGTAGCGTGTCTCGATACCGCCGAATCCCGCCCCGGCCAGCAGGCGCCGGGCGGCAGGCGCGGTGTAGCGCCGGGCGTTGTGGACCCGCGTGTCATGGGCCGAACGCAGCCACTCGAAGGCCGGCAGGTTCAGGATCACGCGGCCGCCGGGCGCCAGGACGCGGTGGAACTCGGCCAGGGCCAGGGACTCGGTCACGCCCCGGTGGCAGAGCACGTCCACCGACACCACGGCGTCGAAGCTGCCATCGGCGAAGGGCAGGCGGTTGACGTCGCCGCAGGCCACGGCGGCGCCGGACTTGGCGGCGGCCCTCTGCGCGGCACCGCCGTCATATTCCAGGCCGACGCGCCGCAGCCCGGGAAGCGTGCCCTCCAGCCGCCGCAGGAAGCCGCCCGTGCCGCAGCCGGCATCCAGTACGCGGGCACCGGGCGGCAGGGCGGCCAGGGCATGGGCCAGCCGGGCATGGATGGCGCGATACCACCACATGCCTTCCTCGGCCTCGTCCATCAGCGTGTATTCGGTGGGCTCCACGGCGCGGATTATTCGCCGGGGCCGCGGCTGCCACAAGGCGGTCCCGCCTCGCCACCGCCGCATTCCTCTGCCAGGAATTCTTCCGCGGATGTGACCGCCCCCGCTTCCTGTTCCGCCGGACGATGAAACCGCCTCCACACCAGACCGGCCCGGCCTCACCGGGCTACACCCCAGGCCCTTCTTCCGGCGCTCCGCCGGCCTCCCCCAAGGCCCATGCCCTGGCCCGGACCATGGCGGAGGCCGCGCCCGCGGTGGGCAGCCTCTCCACCGACTCGCCGGCTGCCGCGCACCTGCGGGCGAGGCTGCTGCGGCTGGCCGTCCATCTCCCGGCGCTGCTCTTCCTGCTCGCGGTGCTCTCGCCCCCCCTGAACCACGACGTGGCGGCGGTGCTGAACTTCTCTGAGCGCTGGTTCGCCGGGGAGCGGCTCTATGTCGATCTGATCGACGTCAACCCGCCTCTGATCTTCTCGCTGAACCTGATCCCGGCGGCGATCGCGGCCTGGACGCCGCTGGACGGGGTGCAGGCGCTGCAGCTCTGCCTGCTCGCCCTGGCCGGGCTGTGCCTGTGGCTCTGCCTGCGGCTGCGGGAGGGGCGGGCCGAAGGCACGGTGGAGGCGGCGGTGCTGACGGGGCTGCTGCCGCTGGCGATGCTGGTGGTTGGCTATGACTTCGGCCAGCGGGAGGTGCTGATGGGCACGGCGGCGCTGCCTTACGCCCTGCTGGCCGCCCGCCGGATGGAGGGGCGGCGCACCCCGCGCGGGCTCTGGCTTGGCACCACGCTGCTGGCCGCGCTGGGCTTCGCGCTGAAGCCGCATTTCCTGGCCGTGCCCCTGCTGGTGGAGGCGCTGGTGCTGCTGCGGCGCGGGCCGCGCCGCGCCCTGCGGGACCCGGCGCCCTGGGCGATGGCCGCGGTCTGGCTGGCCTATCTCGCCGCCATCCCGCTGATCTTCCCCGCCTATCTCGGCTATGTCGTGCCGCTGGTCTGGCAGTACTACCTGGATCTTGGCGGGCAGAGCGCCTGGGCGGTGCTGTTCACGCCCAACCTCGCCGTCGCGGCGGCGCTGCTTCTGGCGCTGGTGCCGCTCGCTTTTCGCGCCACGGGCGGCCCTCTGGCGCGGGTACTGGCGGCGGCGGCACTGGGGGCCTTCCTGTCCGCCTGGGTGCAGCACAAGGGCTGGACCTACCACGTCGCGCCGGTGCTGATGCTGGGCGGCGTGCTGGCCGGGCTGCTGGCGGCGCGCGCGGCGGATTCCGTCCTGCCCCTGGCCACGGCGCGGCGGGCGGCGCCCGGGCTGGCGCTCCTGGCCACGGCGGGGCTTGCGCTCTTCGCGCTGCGCGGCGGCGAGGCGCCCTTCCGCGAGATCGGCTTCGAGGACAGCAAGGCCGGGCGGCTCACCGCCTGGCTGAAGCACGAGGCCTATGGCGAGCGCCTGCTGATCATCAGCCCGGACATCTATCCGGTCTATCCGGCGCTGAACTACGCGCATGTGCAGTCCACGCTGCGCACCATGAACATGTGGCTGCTGCAGGGCGTGTACCGGACCTGCCCGGAGAACGGGGAGCGCTACCGCCAGCCCTGGGAGATGAGCCGGGCGGAGTTCTTCGTCTATCGTACCGTGGCGGAGGACTTCGCGAAGGCGCCCCCGGCCGCGGTGCTGATCGACCGCAACCCGGGCATCCCCTGGTGCGGGCGGGAGTTCGACTTCGCCGAATACTTCTCCCGCCATCCGCTCTTCGCCGCGACCTGGCGCCACTACCACCAGGAAGGGGAGATCGAGGGCTACCGCCTCTATGTCCGGGACAACTGAGGGGGCGCCCTGCCTCGATCCCGGGCAGACGCATGCTGCGCCGCCGCATGGATCGGCAGGACACGGTGCGCCAGGACACAGTGCGACTCTTTTCGGCGATTCGCGGGGCTGATCAGCGTCTCCCGCGCATGCCCCACGGCGCGAACTCGTCCTACAAATGACAACCCTGACAGAAGACACCGGCCAGACGCGCCGGGAACGGGGAGCGAATCGTGTCCAGCACCGAGGTCACTGCGCCGAAGCTCGTCGATGATGCCGTCCGGGGGATCGGCTTCGTCGCCCTGAGCTACCTCGTCTTCTCCCTGTCGGACGCCTCGATGAAATGGGCCCTGCCGGAACTCGGCACGGCGGGGGCGATGATCTGGCGCGGGCTCTTCGGGACCCTGTCGGTCGCCTTCATGGCCGGGGTGTACCGGCCCGGCGGCCTCGCCCGGATCTGGCCCAACAACAAGCGCATCATCTTCTGGCGCGGCGTGCTGAACGTCGTGGCGACGGCCCTCTACTACGTCGCCTGGCGGCACGGCCTCGCCTTGGGCGACACCTACGCGGTCGCCGCCACCGCGCCGCTGATGCTGACCCTTCTCGCCATCCCCATGCTGGGGGAGACGGTGGGCTGGCGGCGCTGGACCAGCACGGGCATCGGCTTCCTCGGCGTGCTCTTCATGTTCCAGCCGGGGGGCGCTCTCTGGGGGCTCAACACCGTGCTGATCCTGGCCGCGGTCGCCATGCTGGCGATGACGCGGATCTGGACCCGTGTCCTGGCGCGCACCGACAAGCCGACCACCATCACCTTCTGGCTGATGTTCGGGCAGTTGCCGGCGGGGCTGCTGATGCTGCCCTTCTTCCCGCTGCCGGCGGAATGGCCCTCGCTCTTCGCCCTGGCGCTGGTGGCGATGTGCGGGCTGGCGCATGGGCTGGCGCATTACCTGCTGGCGCGGGGCTATGCCATGGCGCCGGTCAGCACCCTGGCGCCGCTGGAATACACGCCGATCCTCTGGGGCACGGCGCTCGGCTTCCTGATCTGGGGCGACATGCCCGCCTGGACCACCTTCGCCGGTGCCGGCGTGGTGGTCTGCGCCGGCCTGTACAACCTGCACCGGGAGCGCATCCGGGCGCGCGAGAAGCGCCGAAGGGAGATCCAGGGGGAGGGCAAGACCGCCGCCACGCCGGCGCCCCTGGCCGCGAGGACCATGGCATGAGGACCGGGAGCATGAGGACCGGGGACGTGAGGATGGGGGCATGAGGCACGACCTGCGGCGCGGCGCCCTGCTGATCGTCTCGGCCGGGCTGATCTGGCAGTTGATGAACGCGCTGGTGAAGCAGCTCGGGACCACCATCCCCGTCCCGGAGCTGATGTTCTTCCGCAACCTCTTCTCCTTGCCCATGGTGCTGCTGATCGCTTCGCGCGGCACGATCACGCTGCGCACGCGGCGCTTCGGCGGGCATGTGATCCGGGCCAGCACCGGGCTGATGGCGATGAGCCTGTCCTTCCTGGCGGTGAGCGTGCTGCCGCTCGCGGAGCAGCAGGTGCTGGGCTACACGCAGCCGCTCTTCATCACGATCCTGGCCATCCCCTTCCTCGGCGAGCAGCCCGACCGGCGGCGCTGGCTGGCGGTGCTGGTGGGCTTCCTCGGCGTGGTGACGGTGGCGCTGGGCCAGGGCGGGATGGGCGGTGGCAGCGCTCCGGGTTGGGCCTATGCGGCGGCGGTGACGCAGGGGCTGATCTCGGCGCTGACCACGCTCCAGATCCGCCAGCTCTCCGCCACCGAGAGCAGTTCCACCATCACCCTCTGGCAGGCCATCCTGATGACGGCGATCATGACCTGCGCGCTGCCCTTCGTCTGGGTGACGCCGACATGGGGGCAGTTCGGCCTGCTGGTCCTGCTCGGCACGCTGGGCGGACTGGCCCAGGTGCTGCAGACGGAGGCCTTCGCCTCCGCCCAGGTCTCGGCGCTTGGCCCCTATACCTATTGCGGGCTGATCTGGGCGACGATCATCGGCTGGACCGTCTTCGGCGACGCGCCGTCGCTGGTGATGATCCTGGGGGCGCTCCTCATCGTGGGTGCCGGCCTCGCCATCCTGCCGGGCCGCCCAAGGCCCGGGCCGGTGGCCGAGCCCTGCGCCAAGCCCCGCGAGGCGGTGGCCGGCGAATGAGCATCCCGTTCCTCACCGAGGACGACCTGCCGCCCGGCGAGGCGCGGGAGGTCGTGGCCGGCGATGCGGCGGGCGGGATTCCGCCCGTCCGGCGCCTCCTCTGCGGCAATGCCGGGCCGCTCACCTTCCGCGGCACCAACACCTGGCTGATCGGCCGGGGCGAGGTCACGCTGCTCGACCCCGGGCCGGAGGATGCGGCGCATCGCGACGCCATCCTGCGCGCCACGCGCGGCGAGCGGATCACGCGGATCCTGGTCTCCCACACGCATCTGGACCATTCGGAAGGCGCCCCGGCCCTGGCCGCCGCGACCGGTGCGCCGGTGCTGGCCTGGGGCCCGCACCCCACGCCGCCGGAGGCTGGCGGGATGGGAGCGGACCACGCCTTCCGCCCGGATGCGCTGCTGGCCGATGGCGCGGCGGTGGAGGGTGGGGGCTGGCGCCTGCGCGCCCTGCACACGCCCGGCCACTGCGCCAACCATCTCTGCTTCGTGACGGAGGGGCCGGGGCTGCTCTTCAGCGCCGACCTCGCCATGTCCTGGTCCACCAGCGTCGTTTCTCCGCCGGATGGCGACATGGCGGACTACATGCGTTCCCTGGCCCGGATCGCGGCGCGCGACGACCGGCTGATGCTGCCGGGCCACGGCCCCGTCCTGCCTCGCCCCGCGCCCTTCCTTGCCGCCCTGGTCCGCCACCGGGAGGCGCGCGAGGCCAAGGTTCTGGCGGCGCTGCGCGCGGCGGCGGGGAGGGTGAGCGCGGAGGATCTGGTCCCGCCGGTCTATGGCCCGGCCCTGGACCCGCGCCTCGTGCGCGGGGCGGCGCGCAGCCTGCTCGCGCATCTGCTGAAGCTGACGGCGGAAGGGCAGGCACGGCAGGAGGCCGGTGGCTTCCGCGCATCGCCCGGCTGACGGCCGGGTTCAAAGGCGGAATGCGGCGGCAGAACGCGGTGGCGGAAAATGATGGCGCAGGAAAGGGCTTGCCGCCGGGCTGGGAGGCGGTGACATTCCGGCGAATCGGTGCCGTCGCCATTTCCCGCGGCGGCGCCTGCGGCTAGAGCGGGGGGCGCAAGCCTCGCTCCGCTTGCCGGGACAGATCGCGGCGGCTCCCCTTGGAATCGCCGTGGCCCGATCGAAACTACCGGAAGCGGCGAAGCGCTGCCGGAGGCAAGGAACCAGCCATGTTCACGCTTGAGATCGGCGGCAAGCCGGTTGCCATCACCGATGCCGGGGAAGACGAGGCCCGCGAGATCTTCGAGGGCAAGGATTTCCGCGACGATCTTCTGGACCTGGAGGGCGAGGATGGCCCCCTCTGGGACGGCGAGGCCGCGCTGAACTGGCGCCCGGCCACCGAGGAGGAGATCGCCGAGTTCCGCCAGGTGGAGCTGGAGGAAGAGGACGAGGAGGACGAGGAGGATGACGGGCCGGTCATCATGTTCCTCGTGCCGCTGGTCGATGAGGACGAGGACGAGGAATACGAGGAGGACTGATCGCCTCCTTTCCCGGCCCGCATGGGGCGTGGCCTTGGCCGCGCCCCTGTCCGGCCCCGCCTTTCCCGCGCCGTCAGGCCCGGGACGGGTCGGGGAGGCCGGACCGCGCCGCCCGGCATGGGCCGGCGCTCCCCGGCCCGCCCCCCGCGCCTCAGCGGCGAGTGAAGAAGCCCTCCAGCCGTGCCATCGCCTCCCGCGCCAGTTCCGGCGAGATGGCGAAGCACAGGCGCAGGCAGCCCTGGCCCGCCGGGCCGAAGGCGGTGCCGGGTGCCACGCCCACCTTGGCCTCCCGCAGCACCCGCTTGGCGAGGTCGAGGGCGCTCTTCTCCCCCTCCACCGAGAAGAACAGGTAGAAGGCGCCCTCCGGCACGCTCAGCGTCACGCCGGGCAGGCGGGAGAGGCCGTCCACGAAGATCTGGCGGCTCTCGGCGCAGCGGCCGACCATCTTGCGGATGAAGCTGTCGCCCTGTTCCAGCGCCACGATCGCCGCATGCTGCACGAAGGTCGGGATCGAGGTGGTGTTGTACTGGTTCAGCTTGGCGAAGGTGGCGTCCAGCCCCTGCGGATAGACCACCCAGCCGGCCCGCCAGCCGGTCATCGCCCAGTTCTTGCTGAAGGTGTTGGTCACCAGCAGCCGGTCGTCGGGGCGCGCGATCTCCAGGAAGGAGGGGGCGATGGCATTGCCGTAGGTGAAGTGGTTGTACACCTCGTCGGAGAGGATCCAGATCCTCCGCTCCCGGGCGAAGGCCAGCAGACGCTCCATGTCCGCGCGCGGCATCACCCAACCCGTGGGGTTGGAGGGCGAGTTGATGACGATGACCTTCGTGCGTTCCGTCACCGCCGCGAAGAGGTCCTCCAGCGACAGCACGAAGCCGCCCCCGGCGTTGCGGCGATAGCTGACGGGCACGGGCACGCCGCCGCAGATGCGCGCGGCCTCCAGCAGGTTCGGCCAGGCGGGGGAGGGGTGGACGACCTCGTCGCCCGGTTCCAGCACCGCCTGGAAGGCCTGCATCACCGCGTTCATGCCGCCCGAGGTCACGGAGAAGCGCGAGGGTGCGACCTCCACCCCCCAGTGGCGGCGGTGGTAGTCGGCCAGCGCCTGCCGCAGCCGGGGCAGGCCCAGGGAATAGGTGTAGCGGGTATGGCCCTCGCGCAGCGCCTGCACCACCGCCTCGGTCACGAAATCCGGGGTGGGGAGGTCGCCCTCGCCGATCCAGAGCTTGATGACGGCGGGGTCCTCGCGGGCAAGGTCGGCCACCTCGGCGATCTGGCTGCTGCCCAGGCCGCGGACGCGCTCGGGCAGCGTCTCGCTCAGGTCGGTCAGGGTCTCGGGAAAAGCGGTGCTCATGGGGCCTCGTGCGCGGGCAGCGTCGGAAGGGCGCGATTATCGCGTGCCGGACCGGGGATGGCCACAGCGGCGGCACCGGATTGCGGAGCGGACAGCCATGCGGGGCGCGATATCTGTTGATGTCCGCCGCCGCCGGCCTATGGTCGTTACGGAGACAGTTTCAACGGCGGCCGGATATCACCATGGCGATCGAGATATACGCGGGTGTCCATCGTCCGATGGAGGACAAGCCGGGCCGGGACAGATGGAGCTTCGACGCCTCCATCGACGGGCAGCACGGGATCGTCGAGTTCTCCGCCCCCTCGGGAACCGGCGATGCGCAGGCGCGTGAGTTCGCCCACGACATCCTCACGAGATATCCGGAACGGCTCCAGGGCATCACATCGACACACAGCGTTCACGACGTCTGGAGGGTCCAGACGCCGGATGGAAGCTAGGTCCGGGCCCTGACGGGGCCTTGCCGCCGGCCCGGCCCCGTCATGTGCCCCCTCAGGCGCCGAGGCGTTCCGCGTGCCAGCGGAGATGATCGGCCACGAAGCTGCCGATGAAGTAGTAGGAGTGGTCGTACCCCTCCTGCATCCGCAGGGTCAGCGGGATGCCGGCCCGGTCGCAGGCCTCGCGCAATAGTTCCGGCTTGAGCTGGCCTTCCAGGAACTGGTCCGCCATGCCCTGGTCCACCAGGATCGCGGCGACGCGGGCGCCATCCTCGATCAACGCCGTGGCGTCGTGGCCGCGCCAGCGCGCGCGGTCCGGGCCGAGATAGGCGGTGAGCGCCTTCTCCCCCCAGGGGCAGCGCATCGGCGAGACGATGGGGGCGAAGGCCGAGACGGAGCGGAAACGCCCCGGATGGCGCAGCGCCAGGGTCAGCGCGCCATGGCCGCCCATGGAATGGCCGAAGACGGACTGGCGTGCGAGATCCACCGGGAACTCCGCCGCCAGCAGGTCCGGCAACTCGCCCGTGACCCAGCTTTCCATGCGGAAATGCGGCGCCCAGGGCGCCTCGGTGGCGTCGAGCCAGAAGCCCGCGCCCTGGCCCAGGTCGTAGGCCGGGTCGTCGGCCACGCCCTCTCCCCGTGGGGAGGTGTCGGGCACCGCCAGCATCAGCCCGAACTCGGCGGCGAGGCGCTGGGCGCCCGCCTTCTCGGTGAAGTTCGCCTCGGTGCAGGTCAGGCCGGACAGGAACCAGAGGAGCGGGAGCCTTGCCCCCGCCTCCTCCGCCTGGGGCGGCAGGTAGAGCCCGAAGCGCATCGGCGTGCCGGTGGCCGCGCTGTCGTGGCGGCACACGAGCTGCGTGCCGCCGAAGCTCCGCGTGCTGGCGAGGACCTCCATCAGAAGGTGACGACGCTGCGGATCGACTTGCCCTCGTGCATCAGGTCGAAGGCGTGGTTGATCTGGTCCAGCGGCATGGTGTGGGTGATCAGGTCGTCGATGTTGATCTTCCCCTCCATGTACCAGTCCACGATCTTCGGCACGTCGGTGCGGCCGCGCGCGCCGCCGAAGGCCGAGCCCTTCCAGACGCGCCCGGTGACGAGCTGGAAGGGGCGGGTGGAGATCTCCTTGCCCGCCTCGGCCACGCCGATGACGATGCTCTCGCCCCAGCCGCGATGGCAGCATTCCAGCGCCTGGCGCATGACGTTCACGTTGCCCGTGCAGTCGAAGGAGAAGTCCGCGCCGCCGCCGGTGACGTCGAGGATGGCCTGCACGACCTTGTCGTTGCCCAGCTCGGCCGGGTTGATGAAGTCAGTCATGCCGAACTTCCGCGCCATCGCGACCTTGGCCGGGTTGATGTCCACGCCCACGATCCGGTCGGCGCCGACCATGCGCGCGCCCTGGATGACGTTCAGCCCGATGCCGCCCAGGCCGAAGACCACGACATTGGCGCCCGGCCAGACCTTGGCGGTGTTGATCACCGCGCCGATGCCGGTGGTGACGCCGCAGCCGATGTAGCAGATCTTGTCGAAGGGCGCGTCTTCCCGGACCTTGGCCACCGCGATCTCCGGCAGGACGGTGAAGTTCGAGAAGGTCGAGCAGCCCATGTAGTGGAAGACGGTGTCGCCCGTCGCCTGGCTGCGCGCCGGGGTGGCGGGTTCGCAATGGAAGCGGCTGGTGCCGTCGGGCATCACGCCCTGGCCCTGCGTGCTGCGGATGGCGGTGCAGAGGTTGGTGCGCTGGCTGAGACAGGACTTACAGTTGCGGCATTCCGGCGTGTAGAGCGGGATGACGTGGTCGCCCACCTTCACGCTGGAAACGCCGGCGCCCACCTCGCGCACGATGCCCGCGCCCTCATGCCCCAGGATGGCGGGGAACTTGCCCTCCGAATCCGCGCCGGAGAGGGTGTAGGCGTCGGTGTGGCAGACGCCGGTGGCCATGATCTCCACCAGCACCTCGCCGGGCTTCGGGCCGTCCAGCCGGACGGTCTCGATGGTCAGGGGCTGTCCGGCGGCCCAGGCCACCGCGGCGCGTGTTTCCATCTGTCAGGCTCTCCCGCTTCGTTCCCCGCGGTGGACGGCCCATCGGGGGCCGTATCATCGCACCGGGACCAGATCCTCGCGCAGTGATAAGGACCGTGATATCCCGAGGCAAATCGCGCCGTCTCCGGCCCCCGGCGGAGGGGGTTCCGGAAGCCGGGCGCCGCCTCTGCGTCAGACGGACACGCCGTAATCGGCCAGTTCCGGAAGCATGGCCTCGATCACGAAGTCCACGAAGGCTGACGGGATGTCGAGGTAGAACTCCCGGGGGGAATAATCGCCGACCACGGCTTCCAGCCCGTTTCGCGCGGCCCATTCGGCCAGGGCCTCCAGGTCGGCGCGCGGCGTGTCGCTCAGGAAGGCGATCTGGGAGCGCAGCTTGTCCTCGTCGCGGCGTGGATTCGTGCTCTGGCTGAACTGCAGGTCGATATTAGTGCCGGGCTGCCGTAGCCAGATCGAACGCTCGGTGCGCCGCAGCTCGACGAAGCCGAGCCGGGTGGTCAGCATCATGACCACCGTCTCGAAATGCCGGGTGTCGAGGCGGTTGGCGACATGGTTGAACTGCATGGCCATGGCGGTCTCCAGAGAGCGGCGCAGCGCATCCTACAGGCCGCCCCCGCTCCGGAGCCATACCAGCGCCGCCGGACACCGCGGCACGCTCCCGGGCTGCGGACCCGGGTCGTGACCCCTGCGGGTCAGGCTTTCCGCCGGCGCGGCAGGTATTCCGGAAACCGGTTGTCGAAGCCCGCGAAGCGGAAGAGCGGCCGCTCGTCCCGCGCCCCGGGCGGCAGGGCGAGCAGGGCGCGGAACTCCCGCAGCACGCAGGCGGTGATGGGGGCCAGGGCAGGGCCAGGGCTGCCCTCCACCGGATACCAGCCGAGCTCCTCCAGCTCCCCGGAGCCGGCGAGGCTGCCGCGCACCGCCTCGGCGGGGGCGAGCAGGAAGCGCGCGTTGAAGCGGATCGACATGGTGGGGGGCGTGACGGCCCGGCAGAGATAGCCGAGCGGCGCGAGGTCGGGGCGCAGCGTGCCGCCCGGCGCGACCTCGCCCAGCAGCAGGCCGGTTTCCTCCTGCAGTTCCCGCGCGGCGGCGACGGCCAGGCCATGGGCGGTGCGGGGCGTGGCGCGGCGTTCCAGCGCCTGCCGGGTCGGGGCGGCGAGGGGGGTGAGGGCGGGGGTTCGCCGGTCCGCCGGGTCCAGCCTGCCGCCCGGGAAGACCAGCACGCCGGGCATGAAGCGGTGGGCACGGCTGCGCAGGCCCATCAGCACTTCCACCCCCTGCCGGGACTGCCGCCAGAGGATGAGGGAGGCGGCATCGGCGGGGCGCGCGGCGGCGGCCTTGTTGCGTTCGGGGCCGGTTCTGTCCTGGACGATCATGGGCCCAGCTTGGCACCGGCATGGCGGGAAGGAAATGCGGCGTTGGGCGCGCAGGGCGGGTCCTTTCCGGCCGCCCGGCAAGTTGCGAACGTCTCTCAAACCATTGCGCGTGCTTGACAAACGGCGGTCCGGCTCGCATCTGGGCCATACCGGACCCCAGAGGTCCAGTATTCCGCTCCCTGCCGGAGGTCCTGCCGTGCTGCGGTTGTCGAAACTGACGGATTACGCCATCGCCGTGCTGGCCCGCCTGGGCCAGGAGGGCGGGTTGCGCACCGCCCCGGAACTCGCCGCCGGCACCGGCCTGGGCGAGCCGACCGTGTCGAAGGTGCTCAAGACCCTGGGCCATGCCTGCCTCGTGGAAGGCGTGCGCGGCTCCCGCGGTGGGTATCGGCTGGCACGGCCCCTGTCACGCGTTTCCCTGGCCGAGGTGGTGGTCGCCATGGATGGACCGATCGCGCTGACCGCCTGCGTGGACGGTTCCGTCAACAGTTGCGACGCCGAGGCGCTCTGCCCCGTGCGCGGGCGCTGGAACCCGGTGAACGACGCCATCCGCGACGCCCTGGCCTCGGTTTCCCTGGCCGACCTGACGGCCAATCCCTGTCAATCGCATGGCCGCACCGCCCCGACCGCCCCCCCGGCGGTGCCCGTCGCCGCGCAGTAGCTGAAAGAGCAAGGACAACGAGATGCCCGCCGTCTCCGAGACGATCGACGCTGTCCAGTCCGTTACCCACTCGACCTACAAGTGGGGCTTCGAGACGGATATCGAGATGGACATGGCCCCCAAGGGGCTGAACGAGGATATCGTCCGCTTCATCTCCGCCAAGAAGGGTGAGCCCGGGTGGCTGCTCGACTGGCGGCTCAAGGCCTTTGCCGCCTGGAAGAAGATGGAGGAGCCGCGCTGGCCGGCGGTGAAGTACCCGCCGATCGACTACCAGGACGCCTACTACTACGCCGCGCCGAAGCAGAAGGCCGCGCCGAAGTCGCTGGACGAGGTCGATCCCGAGCTGCTGAAGACCTATGCCAAGCTGGGCATCCCGCTGAAGGAGCAGGCGATCCTGGCCGGCGTCGAGGGCGCGGGCGAGATGCCGGCGGACCCGCAGGACGGGGAGCGCGTGCCGGTGGCCGTGGACGCGGTCTTCGACAGCGTGTCCGTGGCCACGACCTACAAGGAGCGGCTGGAGAAGGACGGCATCATCTTCTGCTCCATCTCCGAGGCGGTGCGCGAGCATCCGGAGCTGGTGCGGCAGTACCTGGGCACGGTGGTGCCGGCGGGGGACAACTTCTTCGCGGCGCTGAACTCGGCGGTCTTCACCGACGGGTCCTTCGTCTACATCCCCAAGGGCGTGCGCTGCCCGATGGACCTGTCCACCTATTTCCGCATCAACGCCAAGAGCACGGGTCAGTTCGAGCGGACGCTGATCATCGCCGACGAGGGCGCCACGGTTTCCTACCTGGAAGGCTGCACGGCGCCGCAGCGTGACGAGAACCAGCTTCATGCCGCGGTGGTGGAGCTGGTGGCGATGGACGACGCCACCATCAAGTACTCCACGGTGCAGAACTGGTACCCGGGCGACGAGAACGGGGTGGGCGGCATCTACAACTTCGTCACCAAGCGCGCGGCCTGCCGCGGCAAGCGGTCGAAGGTGAGCTGGACCCAGGTGGAGACGGGTTCCGCCATCACCTGGAAGTACCCGTCCTGCATCCTCCAGGGCGATGAGAGCGTGGGCGAGTTCTACTCGGTCGCCATCACCAACAACTGGCAGCAGGCCGATACCGGCACCAAGATGATCCATCTGGGCGCCAACACGAAGTCCACCATCGTGAGCAAGGGCATCAGCGCCGGCCAGGGGCAGAACACCTATCGCGGCCTGGTGAAGATCAGCCCGAAGGCGCGGAACGCCCGCAACTTCACGCAGTGCGACAGCCTGCTGATCGGCGACCAGTGCGGCGCGCACACCGTGCCGTATATCGAGAACCGCTGCATCTCGGCCAAGGTGGAGCATGAGGCGACGACCTCGCGCATCGCCGAGGACCAGCTCTTCTATTGCCGCCAGCGCGGGCTGAACCAGGAGGAGGCCGTGGGCCTCATCGTGAACGGCTTCTGCCGCGAGGTGCTGAAGGAGCTGCCGATGGAATTCGCCGTCGAGGCGCAGAAGCTGCTGGCGATCAGCCTCGAAGGCTCGGTCGGCTGAGGCATCCGCCCGCTCGGGGCACGACAGGAGAACAGGCCCGGCCGTGGCGCACCAGCGTGTGCCGCGCCGGCGCCGGATGGGATAAGAGCGATGTTGAAGATTGAAGGGCTGCGGGCCGAGATCGACGGCAAGGAGATCCTGCGCGGGATCGACCTGGAAGTGCCGACGGGCGAGGTGCATGCCATCATGGGCCCGAACGGCTCGGGCAAGTCCACCCTGTCCTACGTGCTCTCGGGGCGCGAGGGCTATGAGGTGACGGGCGGCACGGCCAGCTTCGACGGGCAGGACATCCTGGAGATGGAGCCCGAGGAGCGGGCGGCGGCGGGGCTGTTCCTGGCCTTCCAGTACCCGGTGGAACTGCCGGGCGTGGGCAATGCCAACTTCCTCCGCACCGCGCTGAACGCGCTGCGCCGTTCGCGCGGCGAGAGCGAGCTGGACGCGATGCAGTTCCTGAAGCTGGCACGGGAGCGGATGAAGAAGCTGTCCATGCCCGAGGACATGCTGAAGCGCGGTGTCAATGTCGGCTTCTCGGGCGGCGAGAAGAAGCGCAACGAGGTGCTGCAGATGGCCCTGTTGCAGCCGAAGCTCGCCATCCTCGACGAGACGGATTCCGGCCTGGACATCGACGCGCTGAAGATCGTGGCGGAGGGCGTGAACGCCCAGCGCGGCCCGGATTTCTCGGCGCTGGTGATCACCCACTACCAGCGGCTGCTGGACTATATCGTGCCGGACCGGGTGCATGTGCTGGCCAATGGCCGCATCATCGCCTCCGGCGGGCCGGAGCTGGCGCACCGCCTGGAGGCCGAGGGCTATGCCACGGTGATCGAGGAGGCCGCGTGACCGCGCTCCCCGCCAACACGCCCGGCGGCACCAGCTTCCTCGCCCGCTACGAGGGGCTGCGGGACCGCCTGCCGGGCCGCAACATCCCCGCCATCCACGCGCTGCGCGAGGCGGCGGCGGAGATCCTGCGCACCACCGGCCTGCCGACGCGCCGCGTCGAGGCCTGGCGCTACACGGACATCACCGCGGTCAGCCGGGCGGAGTTCCGCGAGCCGCTGCTTTCGGTGGAAAGCGGCCCCCCCCTGCCGTCGAAGCGCTGCGAATACCGCGCCGTCTTCCTGGACGGCCGCTTCCAGCCAGACCTGTCGGAGCTGCCGCCCCATGCGGCGCCGCTGAGCGAGCATCTGGTGCAGGCCGCCGGCCTGCTGGGCGAGGTCGATGCGCTGCGCCCGGCCGAGGCGCTGAACGCCATGCTCTTCGAGGACGGGTTGTTCCTGGACCTGCCGGAAGGCGCCGAGGGTGGCGAGCTGGAGCTGCTGACCGTGGCGACGGGGCCGGTGGCCATGGCCTATCACCCGCGCCACGTCATCCGCCTGGCGCGCGGCGCCTCGCTGATGCTGCTGGAAACGGCGACGGGCCCGGAGGGCAGCCAGCACCTCCACAACCCGGTCTTCGACATCGCCGTGGCGGAGGATGCGCGCATCGTGCATGTGCGCGCCCAGCGGGAGCCGGTGGAGGCCTTCCACCTCGCCCATATCAACGTCCATGTCGCGGCGCGCGGGGTCTATGACGGCTTCGCGCTGAACGCCGGCGGGCGCGTGGCGCGGTCCGAGATCCGGCTGCGGCTGGACGGGCCGAAGGCGGAGGCGCATCTGAACGGCGCGCAGCTCGCGGCCGACGGGCAGGTGGCGGACATCACCACCGCCATCGACCATGCCGCGCCGGATTGCCCCAGCCGCCAGACGGTGAAGACGGTGCTGGCCGGCCGCGCGCGCGGCGTGTTCCAGGGCAAGATCCTGGTGCGGCAGGCGGCGCAGAAGACCGACGGCTACCAGATGAACCAGGCGCTGCTGCTTTCCGAGAACGCGGAGATGGACAGCAAGCCGCAGCTGGAGATCTATGCCGACGACGTGAAGTGCTCGCACGGCGCCACGGTCGGCGCGCTGGACGAGGAGCAGCTCTTCTACATGCGCTCCCGCGGCATCCCAGCCGATGCGGCGCGGGCGATGCTGGTGCGTGCCTTCCTGGAGGAAGCGATCGAGATCGTGTCCTCCGAGACGGCGAAGGGTGCGCTGGAGGAGGCGATCGCCATCTGGTGGACGCGCTACGGCATCGGCACGTCGGGCGAGGGGGAGGCGGCGTAACGGTCATGGACGGCCCCCTGGGAAACCCGGTTGCTCCTGCCTTCGACGTGGCGCGGGTCCGGAAGGACTTCCCGATCCTCTCCACCACGCATCGCGGCAAGCCGCTGGTCTTCCTCGACAGCGGTGCCTCGGCGCAGAAGCCGCGTGCCGTGATCGATGCGATGAAGGAGATGATGGAGACCGCCTATGCCAATGTGCATCGCGGCGCCTATCACCTCAGCGAGCAGGCGACCGAGGCCTACGAGGCCGCCCGCCGCGCTGCCGCCCGCTTCCTGAACGCGGGCGACGAGCGCGAGATCGTGCTGACCGGCACCGGCTCCACCCAGGCGATCAACCTCGTCGCCCATTCCTTCGGACGCGGCGTGCTGAAGCCGGGGCAGGCGGTGCTGGTGAGCGAGATGGAGCACCACGCCAACCTCGTGCCCTGGCAGATGCTGCGGGACAGCCACGGGGTGGAGCTGCGCATCTGCCGCGTCACCGATGCGGGGGAGCTGGACATGGCCGACCTGGAGGCGAAGCTCGCCGACGGGAAGGTCGGGCTGGTCTCCGTCGCCCATATGTCCAACGTGCTGGGCACGGTGGTGCCGGCGCGGCGGATCGTGGATCTCGCCCACGCCTATGGGGCGCGGGTGATGTTCGACGGCTCCCAGGGCGCGGTCCACCGCAAGGTGGACGTGCAGGCGCTGGGCTGCGACTTCTACGTCTTCACCGCGCACAAGCTCTATGGCCCGACCGGGCTAGGCATCCTCTACGGCCGGATGGAGGTGCTGGAGCGCATGCCGCCCTTCCTGGGCGGCGGCGACATGATCACCGAGGTGTCGCTGGAGCGCTCGCTCTTCGCCGAGCCGCCGCTGCGCTTCGAGGCGGGCACGCCGCCGATCATCGAGGCGATCGGGCTGCATGCCGCCATCGACTATGTCGAGGCCATCGGCATGGAGGCGATCGAGGCGCATGAACGGTCCCTGGTGGACCACGCGATGCAGCGCCTGGGGAATATCGAGGGCGTGACGCTGCTGGGCCGGGCGCAGGACCGGGGCGGGGTCTTTGCCTTCTCCATCGACAACGCCCATTCCCATGACGTCGCGACGCTGCTGGACCGCGCGGGGATCTGCGTGCGCTCCGGCCGTCATTGCGCCGAGCCGCTGCATGCCCGCTTCGGCGTGGAAAGCACCTGCCGCGCCTCCTTCGGCCTCTACACGACGCATGAGGAGGTGGATTATCTCGCCGAGGCCGTGACCAAGGCCCGGGAGTTCTTCGCGTGAGGCCCGGCGCCGGGGCGGCCATCGGAATGGCCCATCCCGGACAGGGCCTGGGAGTGCGCTGATGTTCGACGATCTTCGCGATCTCTACCAGGAGGTCATCCTGGACCACGGCCGCAAGCCGCGGAACTTCCGCCGGCTGGAGGATGCCGACCGCCACGCGCGCGGGGACAACCCGCTCTGCGGCGACCGGATGGAGCTCTGGGTCAAGCTGGACGGGGAGGGCCACATCGCCGACGCCGCCTTCCAGGGCAAGGGCTGCGCCATCTCCATGGCCAGCGCCTCCCTGATGACGGAGACGGTGCGCGGCAAGAGCCCCGGCGAGGCGAAGGAGCTGGGCACGAAGTTCCGCGAACTGGCGATGACAGGCACCTGCCCCGATTGTGGCGCCGACCTTGCCGAGGAGATGGAGCGTCTCCAGGTTCTGGGCGGTGTCGCCGAGTATCCGAGCCGCGTGAAATGCGCGACCCTCGCCTGGCACACGCTGAATGCCGCCCTGGAGGGCGCGAAGGAGGCGTCGAGTGAGTGACACGCCCGCCAAGGACCTCTCTGTGACGGAGGAACCCGCCGCGACGCAGCCGGCCGCCGCCTCCCATGGCGTCTGGACCCCGGATGGGGAGGTGCCCCCCGCCGCGCCCGAGGGCGTGCAGGAAGAGGCCGTGCTGAACGCGCTGAAGACGGTCTTCGACCCGGAAATCCCCGTCGATATCTACGAGATGGGCCTGATCTACGCGGTGGAGATCGGCGAGGACGGCACGGTCAAGGTCGAGATGACGCTGACCACGCCCTCCTGCCCCTCGGCGCAGGAGCTTCCGACCATGGTCGAGGAAGCGGTCCGCACCGTGCCGAATGTGAGCGACGTCGAGGTCGAGGTCGTCTGGGACCCGCCCTGGGACCCGTCGCGGATGAGCGAGGACGCCCGCCTCGCCCTGAACATGTACTGAGGAGGTTGTCCCCCCCGATGAGCACGACGACCGAGACCCCCACCCGGCCCAAGCGCGCCCTGCCGCCGCTGATGTCGCTGTCCGATTCCGCCGCCGACCGGTTGCGCCGCCTCTACGAGAGCGGCGAGAACGGGAAGTACCTGCGCATCGCGGTGAAGACCAAGGGCTGCTCCGGCATGGCCTATGACCTGAACTGGGTGGACGAGCCCGGGCCGGGCGACGAGGTGGTGACGGACAAGGGCATCACCATCCTGGTGGACCGCAAGGCGACGCTGTTCCTGATCGGCACCATCATGGACTACGAGGTGAAGACCATGTCGGCGGGCTTCACCTTCGTGAACCCGAACGAGAAGGGCCGCTGCGGCTGCGGCGAGAGCTTCCACGTCTGACCGGGGCGGCGGCCGTCAGACCGCCACCTCATCCTCCGCCTCGGCATTCCTCCCGGTGGGGGCGAGGCGCGTGTCCAGCCGCACCAGGGCGAAGGCGACGGCGAGGAAGCCGGCCGAGATGCCCAGTGTGTTGAGCCCGGTCCGCGCCCAGCCGATCGCCGCCACGTCGATGAAGGGATAGGCGTAGCGGCCGCCGAGTTCGCCGCGCAGCAGGGCATAGGCGAGATAGACCAGCGGGTAGATCGCCCAGATCAGCGGATCGTGCCCGCGCAGTCGCCCCTTGGGCATGAAGAGCAGCCAGAAGAGCGGCACCAGCGCCGGAATGGCGTCGTGCATCAGCATGTTGGCGGTGCGGGCGAGGCTGTCGCCCAGCACCGGCACATGGCCGCGCAGCAGCAGCGCATAGACCACGCCCACCAGCATGATCGCCAGCGTCGTGCCCCCCACCAGGCCGGGGGCGGCGAAGCCGGGGCGGCGCAGGGCGATGCCGGTGAAGACCAGGGCCACCAGCAGGTTGGTGGTGATGGTGAAATAGCCCAGCAGGACCCAGAGCGCCGCGACGACGGACTGCGTCCGCTCCAGGAGCGACAGGAACTGCAAACCCAGCTCGAGCCAGGCGAGCACGGCGATCAGCGCCGCGAAGCCGGTGGCGACCTGGCCGAGGGGAAAGTGGCTGGCGGGGAGGGTCTGCTCCATGTCCGGGTGAGGCGTGGTCGGGTCGTCGTGCAACTTGGGTTGGAATCCGGGGGAAGGTGGGGACCTCGTGGGGTCAGCCCGCCAGGATGCCTTCAGCCCCGGGCGAATGCCACCACGGATTCGAGGTGCGGCGACCACAGGAACTGGTCCACCGGCACGGCCGAAACGGCACGCCAGCCACCGCGCTTCAGCAGCGCCGCGTCGCGCGCCAGGGCGACGGGGTTGCAGGACACATAGACCACCCGCTCCACCCGGCTCCGGGCGATGATTCCCATCTGCTCGGCGGCGCCGGCATAGGGCGGGTCCAGCACCACGGCGGCATAGGCGCCGAGCTCGGCGGGCAACAGCGGCTGCCGCGCGAGGTCGCGGCGCTTGGCCTGGACGCGGCGCATGGCCTTGTTGGCGCCGGCGGCGAGCGCCGCGACGGCCTCGGCCTCGCCCTCGAAGGCATCCACCCGGGCGAGCCGGGCCAGGGGCAGGGACAGCGTGCCCACCCCCGCATAGAGATCGGCGATCCGGGCCTTGGCAGGCAGCCTGCGCGGCAGGGCCGCCAGCACGGCCGCGACGATCGCGGCCTCGCCCTCCGGCGTCGCCTGGAGGAAGGCACCGGGCGCCGGGGGCACCGCCACGCCATCGAGCATCAGCGAGACGCCGCCGCTCTGCGCCGCGATCTCCGGCGCGCCCTTGTCGCGGGCCCAGGCAATGCGGGGAATGCCGTGATCCACGCCGAACGCCGCCAGGATCTGGCGGTCCTGGGCGGTCAGGGGCGCATCGGTGCGCAGCAGCAGGTCCGGCCCGGTGTCGAGCAGGTTGACCAGGGCCGAGGCCTCCCGCCGGAAGCCGCGCAGCCGGGCGAAGAGGCCGCGCAGCGGCTCCAGCAGCGTGAGGATCGCGGGGCCGAGCACATGGCATTCCCGCATGTCCACCACATGCGTCCCGGCCCGTTCATGGAAGCCGATCCGCACCCCGTCCGCGCCCTGGCGGATGGCGAGGTCGGCGCGGCGGCGCGTCATGGTGGGGCAGGGGGCCAGCGGGGCGACGGGCGTGTCGGGAAAGCCGGCGCGGGCCAGCGCCTCGGCCAGCCGCGCGGCCTTCCAGGCGCGATAGGCCGCGCCGTCCCAGTGCTGCAGCGCGCAGCCGCCGCAGGTGCCGAAATAGCGGCAGGGCGGGGCGACGCGCTCCGGGCTGGGGCGCAGGACCGCCTCGGCCTCCGCCATCACGGCCTCGCCACGCTTGCCGGCGATGCGGGCGCGGACCCGCTCGCCGGGCAGGGTGAAGGGCAGGAAGGCGGTGCCCCCTTCCGGCAGGGTGGCGACACCGTCGCCGCCCGAGCCCATGGCCGTGATGTCGAGTTCGAACGTGCTCACGCTTCGTCCAGATGCAGGGTGGTGAGCCAGATTTCGGCCAGGAAGAAGGCGAGCGACCCCATCAGCACGATCAGCGCCGCGACCAGCAGCGCGCCGAGCAGCAGCCCCACGCGCAGGTCGAAGAACGGGCCGGCGAAGGAGATCACCAGCAGGGCGCAGAGCAGGAAGGCCGAGAGGACGCAGCCGGTGATGGCGAACTGCACCAGGCGCGCCCGCCGTCCCAGCCGGGACAGCTCCCCGGGCGCCGGTTCCGCCCCGGCGCGCAGGGCGCGGGTGCGGTCCACCAGCCGGGAAAGCCGTGTCGCCAGGATGTTGAGCACCGCCATGATGCCGCTCAGCAGGAAGGCGGGCGCGATCGCGAGCTGGATGGTCCGCTCGACGTCGAGGATGTCACCGCCCAAGGGAGGCCCTTTCCGGAAGACGCGGTGCCGGGGGGCTCCCATGCCCCGTCTGGGGCAGGGAAGCGCGCCGGCACCGTGGATCAGGCCGCTTCGGATTCCGGCGAGGCGGCTTCCTCCACCCGGCGCGGGCGGGGGATGGGGATCAGCATGAAGGCCGGCACGTTGTCGCCGAAGCCCAGCACCGGCGGGCCCAGATCGTCGCGGTCGCGGCGGGAGGGATAGCGGTCCTCGTAGCGGCCCCCCTCGTGACGGCCACGGCTGCCATAGCGGCTCTCCCGCTCCACCTCGGCGCCCTCGCGCCGGGCCGGGGCGGCGGCCTCCGGCCCCGCCTCGCGGCGCGGACGCTCGGCACGCGGGGCGCGATCCTCCCGGGGCGCACGCTCCTCGCGGGCACCACGTTCCTCGCGGGGCGGGCGGGCCTCGCGCGGGGCGCGTTCCTCGCGGGGGGCCTTCTCCTCGCGGGGCGCGCGCCCTTCCTCCCGGCGGCCCGAAGCGGGGCGGGCGGAACGGGTGCGGGAGGCGGGCTCCTCGCGCCGGCCACGTCCGCCGCGCGGGCTGCGGGCGGCGGCTTCCATCTCCTCCTCGGAGACGGCGTCGATCCCGTCGATCTCGATGCGCGGGATCGGGTTGCCGGTCAGCTTCTCCACCGCCTGGAGCAGCTTGGCGTCGTCCGGCGTGGCGAGGGTATAGGCATGGCCTTCCCGCCCCGCGCGGCCGGTGCGGCCGATGCGGTGGACATAGTCCTCGGAATGGAAGGGCACGTCGAAGTTGAAGACGTGCGACAGCCCGCCGATGTCGATGCCGCGGGCCGCCACGTCGGAGCAGACGAGGAGCTGAAGCTCATCCGCCTTGAAGCTGTTCAGCGTGGCGAAGCGGGCGGACTGGTCCATGTCCCCGTGCAGGGAGCCGACCGAGAAGCCGTGCTTCTTGAGCGACTTGTAGAGGATGTCCACGTCGCGCTTGCGGTTGCAGAAGATCAGCGCGTTCTTCACCTGCTCCCGCCGGATCAGGCGGCGCAGCGCCTCGCGCTTTTCCATGGTGCGGCAGAAGACCACGCCCGCGACGATGGTCGGGGCCACGGAGGCCGCGCGGGAGACCTTGATCTCCTTCGGGTTGCTCAGGAAGGCATCGGCCAGCTTGCGGATCTCCGGCGCCATGGTGGCGGAGAAGAACAGCGTCTGGCGCAGCGGCGGCAGCATGCCGACGATCCGCTCGACATCGGGGATGAAGCCCATGTCCAGCATCCGGTCGGCCTCGTCGATGACGAGGATCTTGCAGTCGGCGAGCAGGATGCGGCCACGGTCGAACAGGTCCAGCAGCCGGCCCGGCGTGGCGATCAGCACGTCCACGCCCTGGTTCAGGATGGCCTTCTGCTCGTCCATGCTTTCGCCGCCGATCAGCAGCGCATGGTTCAGCTTCAGGTGCTTGCCGTACTTCACGAAGTTCTCGGCCACCTGCAGCGCCAGCTCGCGCGTCGGCTCCAGGATCAGCGAGCGCGGCATGCGGGCCTTGGCGCGCGATCCGGACAGGATGTCCATCATCGGCAGCACGAAGGAGGCCGTCTTGCCGGTGCCGGTCTGGGCCACGCCCAGCACGTCGCGGCCCATCAGCACCACCGGGATGGCCTGGGCCTGGATCGGCGTCGGGGTGACGTAGCCGGCATCGGCGATGCCCTGGAGGAGGAGTTCGCTCAGGCCGAGATCCGAGAAGGGCGGCAGGGGCTCCTCCGGCTCCGCGGCGGGGGCCTGCTCCGGCTCCACGGCCTCGGGCTCCGCAGTCTCGCGCGTGGCCTCGGCCTCGGGGGCCTGGGCGGTGGCGGGAGCGGCCTCCTCCGGAGCGGCGGAGACCGGCTCGTCCGGCAGCGGCCCGGCCACTTCCCCGGCGAAATGCCCGATCTCGGCGGCGGAGGAACCCGGCACCTCGTCGCCTTCGCGCGCCGGCACGGTCTCGCCCGGCAGCGTGGCGCCACCCTCGGGCGGGACATCCGGGTTCGGCACCACGGCGTCCTCGTAGAACTGCTCGGGCGTCTCTTCGGTGCTGCCCTCGCCGGGGCGCTCGGGCTCGAAGGGAGTGCTCTCTTCCTGCTCGGGCGTGGTGCCTTCGGGCGTCACCGGCCCGGGCTGCCCAGCCTTGTCATGAGACTGGTCATGGGCCTGCTCATGGCCCGTGGCTTCCGGCTTGTCGCTGTGATCCGCCGCGGCGGCAGCGTTGCGCGTTTCGTTCAAATCTGATCGGTCCTGCGGCGCCCGGCGGAAGACCGCCAGGCGGGTTATGCCGCGGCCTTTCCGCGGCTATCCTCTTCTGCAGCCCGGGCGTCGCGCCAGCATGGTGGCGGACTGGCCAGGGGACCGAAACCGGTCCCGCCCGACCCAGGCTTCGCCGCATATGCGCGCATAGCCTGTTGAAAGCAAGGTTTTCGGCGCTGGACGGGCATTCCGGCATCGCCTATCGCCCGGGCGTGAGCACGCGCATCCCCCTTCTCCTGTTGCCCGGCCTGCTGAACGACGCCCGCCTCTGGCACCACCAGACGGAGGCCCTGGCCGGCATCGCCGAAAGCCGGGTCCCCGACATCAGCCTCGATGACAGCATGGCGGCCATCGCCGCCCGGGTGCTCGCCTCGGCCCCGGAGCGCTTCGCCCTCGCCGGCCTGTCGATGGGCGGCTACGTCTGCTTCGAGATCATGCGGCAGGCGCCGGAGCGCGTGCTGCGCCTCGCCCTCTTCGACACCTCGGCGCGTCCGGAGGCGCCCGAGCAGGAAAGGCGGCGGCGCGGGCTGATGTCGCTGACCCGGGGCAGCGCGCCGGACCGGTTCCGGGGCGTCACGCCGCGCCTGATGCCGCAGATCCTGCATCCCGACCATCTGGGCGAGGGCAGCGGAGGCAGGCTGGGGCAGTTGATCACCGACATGGCCATGGCGGTGGGGCGGGAGGGTTTCCTGCGGCAGCAGGCGGCGATCCTCGGGCGCCCGGACTCCCGCCCCGGCCTCGGCGCCATCAGGGTGCCGGCGCTGGTGGCGGTGGGGGAGGCGGATGCCATGACCCCGCCCGCCCTGTCGGAGGAGATCGCCGCCGGCATCCCTGGCGCCGCCCTGCACCGCGTGCCGCGCAGCGGCCACCTGCCGCCGCTGGAGAACCCGCCCGTGGTGAACGCGCTGATGCGGGACTGGCTGCTGGGCTGACGCCCGGCGACGGGCTGCGGCATGATGCGGGCCGTTCCCCGATCGGAGTCGCATGGCGATGAGCATCCTCGACCTCGCCCTGGTGGCGCATGACACCAAGAAGGACGCGCTGATCGCCTGGGCGGAGCGGCACCGCTCCCTGCTCTCCGGCCACCGCATCCTGGCCACCGGCACCACGGGCCAGAGGCTGAAGGAGGCCATCCCCGAGCTGAAGGTGGAGCGTGTGCTGAGCGGCCCTCTCGGGGGCGACCTCCAGATCGGCGCCCGCATCGCCGAGAAGCGGGTGGACGCGCTGATCTTCCTGATCGACCCCCTCTGGGCTCAGCCGCACGAGCCCGATGTGCGGGCGCTGATGCGCATCGCGGCGGTGCATGACGTGCCCATGGCCACCAACCTCAGCACCGCCGAGGCCCTGGTCGCCACCTGGCCGAAGGTGACGGTGCTGGCCGACGGCTGAACCGCCCCCGGGAGGGGGACGAATCACGCCGCTCCGCCCTCCGGGGCGGGGGTCTCCTCCGGGCCCGTGGCGATCAGGTGCTCCACCAGACGGCGGGCATGGACCGGCAGGGCGTCCAGCCGCCGAACGCAGAGCATGAGCCGGCGCAGGGCCCAGGGATCGGCCAGGGGGACGGCCGCCAGCGCCATCTCCCGCTGGCAGCGCCGCGCCACGATCTCCGGCAGCACGGCGATGCCCACCCCGGCCTCCACCATGCGGGCGAGGGCGGTGACGCCGCGCAGCCGGACCCGGAAGCGCGGCACATGGCCGAGGCGCGCCGCCTGCTGCGACAGATGCGCCGACAGGGCATTGCCGGCCGGCAGGCCGACGAAATCCTCCTCCAGCACCTCGGCGAAGCGGAGGACGGACCGCTCCGCCAGGGCATGGCCATGCGGCGCCACCACCACCAGCCGGTCGATGCGGAAGGGATGGGCCTCCAGCCCGCCGGTCCCGGCCTCCCCGGACAGGATGCCCGCCTCCGCCTCGCCCTGGGCGATGGCGGCGGCGATCTCCTGGCTGGGGCGTTCCTCCAGGTCGAGGTCGATGCCGGGATTGGCCGCCAGCCAGCCCGCCAGGGCGGCGGGCAGGTGCTCCTCGATGGCGGCGGTGTTGGACAGCAGGCGGACATGGCCGCGCAGCCCGCCCCGGGCATGGTCGCGCAACCCGCCGCGCAGCCGCTCCATCTCCTCCAGCACCCGGCGTGCATGGTGCAGCAGCGTCTGCCCCGCCGGGGTGGGGCGCACGCCGCGCCGGCCGCGTTCCAGCAGCGGCGCGCCGAGCGCCGTTTCCATACCCCGGACGCGGGCGCTGGCCGAGGCCAGCGCCAGGCCGACCCGTTCCGCCCCGGCGGTGATGCTGCCGCACTCGGCGATCGCCGCGAAGAGCCGGAGGTCGGTCAGGTCGAAATGCATGGACGCCTGCCTACGCCCAGGACGAAGGCTGCCTCAAGCATTCCCGCATTGTGGCAGGGCGGCGCGCGGATCAGCCTGCGGCCATGGACCTTCCCCTTTCCCTTCTCGCCGGCATCGCACCGGTGTTCCTCCTGGCCGGATTCACCAAGGGCGTGACCGGGCTGGGCCTGCCCACGGTCGGGATGGGTCTGCTCAGCCTGTTCATGGCGCCGGCCCAGGCTGCCACGCTGGTGATCCTGCCTTCGTTGCTGACGAATTTCTGGCAGATGACGGGGCACGCCTTGCCGGGGTTGCTGCGCCGCCTCTGGCCGATGCTGCTGGCGACCGTCCTGGGCTGCTGGGCCGGGCGCGGGGTGCTGACGGGGGGCTCCGCCTGGGTCGGGCAGGGGGCGCTGGGGTTCGTGCTGGTCGCCTATGCGCTGTTCGGCCTTTCGCCGCTGCGCCTGCCCTCCGTCCCACCCCGGCGGGAGGGGTGGCTCGGCCCGCTCGCCGGCTTCTGCACCGGGCTGCTCACCGCCGCCACCGGGGTCTTCGTGCTGCCGGCGGTGCCCTATCTCCAGGCCCTGTCGCTCGAACGCCCGGCGCTGATGCAGGCGCTCGGCCTGTCCTTCACCACCTCTACCCTGGCGCTGGCGGCGGTGCTGGCCGATGGCGGCGCGCTGGACGGTGCCGGGGCGACGGGCTCGGCCCTGGCGCTGCTGCCGGCTCTGCTCGGGATGGCGCTCGGGCAGTGGCTGCAGAAGCGGCTGCGCCCTGCGGTCTTCCGGCGGATCTTCTTCGGCGGGTTGCTGCTGCTCGGTGCCCATCTCCTCCTGCGCGGCCTGCTCGGCTGAGCAGACCGCATGGGAAGGGGAGCGTCAGGCGTCCACCGCCTCGACATCCAGCTTCGCGGCATTCTCCTGGATGAAGCGGAAGCGCAGCTCCGGCTTGCGGCCCATCAGCGCCTCCAGCAGCTCCGCCGTCTGGGCGCGCTCCTCGGGGGGCAGGACCACTTTGAGCAGGGTCCGCTTGCGCGGGTCCATGGTGGTCTCCTTCAGCGACATGGGCGGCATCTCGCCCAGGCCCTTGAAGCGGCTGACCTCGACCTTCTGGCTCGGCTTGAAGCTTCGCTTCCGCACCCGCTCCAGGTCCGCGTCGTCGCGGGCATAGACGGAGACGGCGCCGGATTGCAGCCGGTAGAGCGGCGGCTGCGCCAGGAAGACCCGGCCCTGCCGCACCAGCTCCGGCAGCTCCTTGTAGAAGAAGGTCATCAGCAGCGCGGCGATATGGGCGCCGTCCACATCGGCATCCGTCATGATGACGACGCGGCCATAGCGCAGGCGGTTCATGTCGAAGCGCTCGCCCGCGCCGCAGCCCAGGGCCTCGATCAGATCCTTCAGCTCCTGGTTGCCGCGCAGCTTGTCGGCGGAGGCCGAGGCGACGTTCAGGATCTTGCCGCGCAGCGGCAGCACCGCCTGGGTCTGGCGGTCCCGGGCCTGCTTGGCGGAACCGCCGGCCGAATCGCCCTCCACCAGGAACAGCTCGGTCGCCGCGGCATTCTCCAGCGAGCAGTCGGCGAGCTTGCCGGGCAGGCGCAGCCGCCGCGTCGCCGATTTGCGCGGCGTGTCCTTCTGCTCGCGCCGCCGCTGCCGCTCCTCGGCCCGCTCGATCGCCCAGGCGAGGAGGTTGTCCGCGTTGCGGGTGTCGCCGGTCAGCCAGTGGTCGAAATGGTCGCGCAGCCCCGCCTCGACCAGCTTCGCCGCCTCCGGCGAGGTCAGCTTGTCCTTGGTCTGGCCCTGGAACTGCGGGTCGCGGACGAAGACCGAGAGCATCCCGGCCAAGCCACCGAACAGGTCCTCGGCGGTGACCCCGCCGGCCCGCTTCTCCTTCTTCAGCTCGCCATAGGCGCGCAGGCCCTTCACCAGCGCGTTGCGCAACCCCGCCTCATGCGTGCCGCCCAGAGGCGTCGGGATGGTGTTGGCATAGGCGTTGAGGAAGCCGTCCCCATGTTCCAGCCAGGTCACCGCCCATTCGGCGCGGCCCTGGCCCTCGGGGAAGGAGACCTCGCCCGACCAGGGGGCGGGGACGACCGTGGCGCGGCTCTCCACGGCGGCCGCCAGGAAGTCCGAGAGGCCGCCCGGGAAATGCAGCGTGGCGGTGGCGGGGGTCTCGTCCTTGATCAGCTCCGGATCGCAGGACCAGCGGATCTCCACGCCTTTGTAGAGATAGGCCTTGGAACGGCAGAGCCGGTACAGGCGGGCGGGGGAGAAGAGCTGCTTGCCGAAGATCTCCTGGTCCGGCGTGAACCGGATCGTGGTCCCCCGCCGGTTGTGCACCGGGCCGGCATTCTTCAGCTTCGTGACCGGCTTGCCGCGCTCATAGGCCTGGGTGAACAGGGTGCGGTCGCGGGCGACCTCCACCTCCATGCGCTCGCTCAGCGCGTTCACCACCGAGGAGCCGACGCCGTGCAGCCCGCCCGAGGTGTCGTAGGCCTTGCCAGAGAACTTGCCGCCCGAATGCAGCGTGGTGAGGATCACCTCCAGCGCCGAGAGCTTCGGGAATTTCGGGTGCGGATCGACCGGGATGCCGCGCCCGTTGTCGCGAACGGTCAGGCGGTTGCCGGCTTCCAGCGCGACCTCGATGCGGTCGGCATGGCCGGCCACCGCTTCGTCCATGGAATTGTCGAGAATCTCCGCCGCCAGGTGGTGCAGCGCGTTCTCGTCGGTGCCGCCGATATACATGCCGGGGCGCCGGCGGACGGGCTCCAGCCCCTCCAGCACCTCGATATCCGCCGCGGAATAGCTCTGGTTTGCGGGCCCCTTCTGAGGGCGGCCGCCGAACAAGTCGTTCATGTTGTGTTCCGGTCCCCCGCCGGGAAAATAGGCCGTGTGGCAGGGAACCGCAAGTTTCGCGGGCGGTGGCGCGGCGATTTACCGGCTGGCGCTCGTCCAATGGCGCGTCCTCGGGGCACAGGCCCGATGACAGCAAAAACCCCTCCGCCCGGCCGGATGCCAGAGGGAGGGGTCTTGGTCTCCTGCGCCCCGGCGAAGGGGACGGCCAGCCGCCGGAGGTTCCAGCGGCCGCAGGCTCAGTTGCCGTGGCCCTGGAGGTGCGCCTCCAGCATCCAAAGCTTCTTGTCGATGTCGCGGGACAGCTCGGTCAGCAGGTCCGAGGTGTCGGCGTCGCCCGCATCGTCCGTCTCGTCGATGCCGTCGCGAAGCGCCTTGCCCACCATGGCATAGCGCTCGGACAGCTCCTTCACATGGCCGATGCTGTCCAGCAGATCGGCCGGGTAGGGCGGGAGGCGGGTGGTGCTGGCGAGGTTCTGGGTCGTGCCGTTCGCCACGCCGCCCAGCTGCACCAGCCGCTCGGCCAGGGCGTCGGTGCTCTCGTTCAGGTCGTTGTAGAAACCGTCCAGCATCTCATGCAGGCCGATGAAGTTCGTGCCCTTCAGGTTCCAGTGCGCCTGACGGGTGGCGTTGTAGAGGTCGATCGCGTCCGTCAGCAGCGCCTGGAGCGTGGTGAGCGAGACGTTCTTGGCGTTCTCGCCGACGCTGTTCCGGGTCGACCAGCGGGTGCCCGAATAACCCGTGTCACCCTTGCCCTGAGCCTTGGCCATGGAATCGACTCCTTAGGTGGTCCGATTGGATCTTTATCCGAAACGCCACGGCGTTCCGCTACCGCGCCAGCGCGTGGCGAGGATGAAGGTTTCAGGGCTCCAGGCTCAGGTATCGCCCCGCGAGTGCCGGCTCGCTGCCGCGGTGCAACGCCGCGGCGCGGGCCAGGATTGCGGCATCCGCATCGGTCATACGCCCGGCCTCCCGCAGGTGCTCCATCCACGACTCCATGGTCCAGAGCTCCACGAAGCGCTCCGGATGCGCGACATCCTCATAGAGCCGCCAGTTCACCGCCCCGGCCCGCATCCGCACGCCCCGGACCTCGCGCATGGCAGCCAGGAACTCGGCGCGGTCCACCTCGGGCACGAGGTAGCGGACCGACTCCATGACCGGCAGCGCATCGCGGGCCAGGACGGATGCCAGGCCGGGATCGGGGCTCTCGGGCGCGGGGTGCAGGATATCCGCGCCGGGCGGCGGCGGGGGCGGCGGGTTCTCCATCGGCAGGCGTTGCAACGCCCAGGCCCCGATGGCTCCGCCGATGCCGAATCCCGCCAGGGTCGCCGGGATGCCGAAGGCCTCGCCCGCCGCGCCGGACAGCACCGAACCCAGCGCCATCGCCCCGAAGGTGGCGACCTGGTAGAGCCCCATCGCCCGCGCCCGCACCCAGGACGGGGCGGAAAGCTGCGCCGAGGCGCCGAAGGTGCTGGCGGCCGAGATCCAGCAGGCGCCATAGACCAGCATGGCCAGAATCGCCGGCAGCCAGTGGCGCGACAGGCCCAGCACCACCAGCGCCGCGCCCATGGCGGTGGTGCCCAGCACCACCAGGGTGGAGAAGCTCATCCGGCTGCGCAGGGAGGGGAGCAGGAAGCCGGCGCAGACCGCGCCGGTCCCCATTGCCGCCAGCATCAGCCCATAGGCCTCCGGCCCCAGGCCGAGCTGGCGCCGCACCAGCAGCGGCAGCAGCCCCCAGATCGCCGCCCCGGCGAAGAAGGTGACGAGCGAGCGCAGGATCGTGCCGCGCAGCGCCGGGCTCGCCACCACGAAGCGGACGCCCGTGCGCATGGCGGAGAGGAAGTGCTCGTTGGGCAGGCGCCCCGCCGGGGCCTGCCGCCGCCACAGGAACAGCGCCACCACCAGGACCATCACGCAGGCGGCGTTCAGGGCGAAGGTCGCCTGCGGCCCCGCCATGCCCATCAGCAGTCCGCCCAGCGCCGGCCCCAGGGCACGGGCGAGGTTGAAGCCGATACCGTTCAGCACGATGGCCTGGGCCAGGTCGGCGCGCGGCACCAGTTCCGGCGTCACGGCGGAAAAGGCCGGGAAGTTGATGGCCGAGCCGATGCCCAGCGCGAAGGTCAGCGCCAGCAACCCCCAGGGGCCGATCACGCCCACAGCCGCCAGCAGGCAGAGCAGCAGGGCGGAGAAGCACATCCAGAGCTGCGCCCCGATCAGGAAGCGCCGCCGGTCGAGGATATCGGCCAGCGCCCCGGCCGGCATGGCCAGCAGGAAGACCGGCAGCAGGCTCGCCGTCTGCACCAGGGCGACCATGCCGGGGCGGCCGTCCAGGATGGTCATCAGCCAGCCCGCGCCCGTGTTCTGCACCCACAGCCCCATGTTGCTGAACAGGGTCGCGGTCCACAGCAGCCGGAAATTCGGATGGCGCAGGGGTTGGAAGGCGGCGGGCAGAGGCATGGGACTCGGGGGGACCGGCTTCTTCTGGCTTGGACGGAGAACCGGCTTAGCCCGCCGGGCGGGGCGGCGCGACCCGACGCTGACGTGAAGGGAGAGGCACTAAGGGCACGGCCCGGGGGGGCGGAACAGGGCGATGGCGGGGGAGAAGCCCCCACGAACCGGGTGGCTTGCCATGCAGCCCCTTGCATAGGGGGCGGGGAGGCGTACCATATTTTGATACACGCGGCGCATCCGCCAGTAACCGCGTGCGTTCATTGCGTACACCATTCGTCCAGTATGACGAGCGATAGTCACGGACAAGAAAAGCAACCGCAGCGTGTTCCGCGACGATCCTTGACGACACGGCAATGCAGGGAGAGTGCCAGAACCATGTTCTATGACGCCTACCAGGCGCAGCAGGATATCCTTGCGCCTTTCCAGGGCTTCGCGCGCGGAAGCAGCCGGCTTCTCCGCCAGTTCGACGAGGCCGTGCCGGGCGTCTTCCCCCTGCGCCACTGGGCCGCGATGTTCGACATCCTGGGCGGGGCGCGGACCACGCATGAGCGCCCCCCCTTCGGCTTCACCTCGGTCCAGGTCGATGGCGAGAGCGTCGCCGTGACCGAGGAGGCGGTGCACGCCATGCCCTTCGGCACCCTCCTGCGCTTCCGCAAGGACACGAAGCGGAAGCAGACGCCGGTGCTGCTGGTCGCTCCGATGTCCGGACACTTCGCCACCCTGCTGCGCGGCACCGTGGCGACGATGCTGCCGGACTATGACGTCCATATCACCGACTGGCACAATGCCCGTGAGGTCCCCGTCAGCGCGGGTTCCTTCGGCTTCGACGGCTTCGTCGCGCACATCAGCGCCTTCCTGCGGGCGATGGGCCCGGGCGCGCATGTGGTGGCCGTCTGCCAGCCCGCCGTGCCGGTACTGGCCGCCGCCGCGCTGATGGCGGAGGAACGCGACCCCGCCCGGCCGCGCAGCCTGACGCTGATGGCCGGGCCGATCGACACCCGCGTCAACCCGACTTCCGTGAACGAGCTCGCGACCTCCCGCCCCATCTCCTGGTTCGAGCAGCACCTGATCTCCACCGTCCCCTGGCGCTTCGCCGGGGCCGGGCGCCATGTCTATCCCGGCGTGCTGCAGCTCACCGCCTTCCTGAACATGAACATGGACCGGCACGTGAAGGCCTATGCCGACCAGTTCCGACACATCGTGTCGGGGGAGGAAGAGGCGGCCACCGCGCATCGCCGGTTCTATGACGAATATCTGGCGGTGATGGACCTGCCGGCGGAATTCTACCTGGAAACGGTGAAGATCGTGTTCCAGGACCATTCCCTGCCGCTGGGCAAACTGACCGTCGGCGGCCGCCTGGTCCGGCCCGAGCTGATCCAGGACATGTCGATCCTGACGGTCGAGGCGGAGCGGGACGACATCTGCTCCGTCGGCCAGACGGCGGCGGCGCTCGATCTCTGCTCCAGCCTGCCGGCGGAGCGGAAGCGCAACCATGTCCAGAAGGGCGTCGGCCATTACGGCGTCTTCAACGGGCGCCGCTGGAGCACCGAGATCTATCCGATGGTACGCGAGACCATCGAATCCGCGAACCGCGCGGCGGAGGCTGCCGCCGCCTGATCCGACCCGCACCGGACCCAAGGGCGGGGGCGGCCGGGGGGGGCATCATGCCACCCCCGGCCGCCCCGCGCGTTTCAGCCTGCGCCCATCCAGAACTTCACCGCCGAAAGCGCGGCGATCAGCCACACCGCGCCGGACACCTGCCCCGCCTTGCCGGCCAGCAGCTTGATGACCGCATAGGTGATGAAGCCGATGCCGATCCCCGAGGCGATCGAGAAGGTGAGCGGCATGGACAGCGCGGTGATGATGGCGGGCGCGTAGTCCGTGATGTCCTCCCAGTCCAGGTCGCGCAGCGACTTCGCCATCAGGCAGGCGACGAAGACCAGCGCGGGCGCCGTGGCATATCCCGGGATGGAGGTGGCCAGCGGCGCCAGGAACAGCGTCAGCAGGAACAGCACCGCCACGGTCAGGGCGGTGAGCCCCGTGCGCCCCCCGGCCTGGATGCCGGCCGCGCTCTCGATATAGCTGGTGGTGGTGGAGGTGCCGAGCACGGAGCCGATGATGGCGCCGCCGCTATCGGCGAGCAGCGCGCGGCCGAGGCGCGGCACGGAACCGTCCGGCCGCATCAGCCCGGCGCGGTGCGTGGTGCCGATCAGCGTGCCCGCATTGTCCAGCAGGTCCACGATGAAGAAGGTGAACACGATCCCCGCCACGCCCAGGCCGATGGCGCCGGGGATGTCGAGTTGCAGGAAGGTCGGCGCCAGCGAGGGCGGAAGCGACACCACGCCATGGAAGGTGGTCAGCCCGAAGGGAATGCCGAGCAGCGCCGTGACGAGGATGCCGATGATGATCCCGCCCGGCACGTTGCGCGCGACCATGCCGGCGATCAGCAGGAAGCCCAGGCAGGAGAGCAGCACCTTCGGCTCCGCCACATGGCCCAGCCCGACCATGGTGGCCGGGTTCGCCACCACCAGCCCCATGCCCTGCAGCCCGATGATGCCCAGGAAGAAACCGATCCCGGCGGCGATGCCGAGCTTCAGCGAGAGCGGGATGGTGTTGATCAGCCATTCCCGGATCCGCAGCACCGACACCGCGAGGAAGATGAGGCCCGACAGGAAGACGGCGCCCAGCGCCACCTGCCAGGGGATGTGCATGCCGCCCACCACGGCGAAGGCGAAATAGGCGTTCAACCCCATCCCCGGCGCCAGGGCGATGGGATAGTTGGCCAGCAACCCCATCAGCGCCGAGCCGATGGCGGCGGCGAGGCAGGTGGCGACGAAGGACGCCCCCTGGTCGATGCCGGCGGCGGCCATGATGTTGGGATTGACCACGACGATATAGACCATCGTCAGGAAGGTGGCGAAGCCCGCCATGATCTCCGTGCGCGGCGTGGTGCCGTGCTCGCGCAGCCGGAAAAAGGATTCCACAGTCCCGATTCCCCCTCGGTGTGATCCGTCATGTTTCCACGCCGGCAAAGACGGGGGGAAGCAAGCGCGATGCCGCCGGTCGCGCGGGCCGTTCCGGCGGCTCAGCCATTCGGCTCAGCCCCCCGGTTCAACCCCCCGGCTCAGTCCCCTGGCCCACCGGCCGGCGGGCGGTCGCGCAGCAGGGCGACGATGCAGAGCTGGATGTCGTCGGTACCATAGGGCTTGCCCAGCACCGTGGTGCCCCGGAACCGCTCGGGCACGATGGTGGCAGCGTCGAAGCCGGTGGTGAACAGGAAGGGGATCCCCCGCTCCGCCAGGACATCGGCCACTGGGAAGACGCTTTCCCCGTCGAGGTCCACATCCAGCAGCGCGGCATCGATCCGTGACGAGACGGCGAGGCGGATCGCCTGGGCCAGCGCGGCGGCGGGGCCGACGACCACGGCGCCCCCATCCTCCAGCGCGCGGCTCACCTGCATGGCCACCAGCGCGGCATCCTCCACCACCAGGATGCGGCGCCCGGCGATGGTGCCCGGGGCCGGATCGGGCCGGCGCGGCGCGGCGGTGGGCGAGGCGGGCGCGCTTTCCACCAGCTGCTTCAGCGGGATGGTCACCGCGCAGCGCAGCCCGGCCGGATCGAAGTTGAGCTTCGCCTGGCCGCCGAGCTCATAGGAGAGGCCACGTTCCACCACGGTCGAGCCGAAGCCGCGGCGGCGCGGCGGCTGCACCGGCGGGCCGCCGCTTTCCACCCAGTGCAGGATGATGCGCTCGCCATCCATGTTCCAAGTGACCGCGACCTGTCCCTCCGGCACCGACAGCCCGCCGTATTTCGCGGCATTCGTCGCCAGCTCGTGCAAGGCGAGGCTCAGCGCCAGCGCTGCCTTCGGCTTCAGCCGGACCTCCGGCCCCGCGACGGTGACGCGCTGCTCGCTGGCGTTGCGATAGGGACGGAGCTCCTCCTCCGCCAGGGCCCGCAGGTCCGCCCCCTCCCAGCGCGTGCTGGTCAGCAGGCTGTGCGCCACCGCCATGGCGCGGATGCGCCGGTCGAAGTCGTGGACGAAGCCTTCCAGGTTGCCGGCGCCGCTCTTGGTGTGGCGCACCAGGGCCTGGATATTGGCCAGGGTGTTCTTCACCCGGTGGTCCAGCTCCGCCATCAGCAGGTCCTGCTGCGCCCGGGCGCGCCCGCGCTCCTCGGAGGCGTCCTCGATCCGGCGCAGCACCACCTCCAGCAGGCTGAGCTGCAGCGCCTGCGCCGCCTCGATCTCCACCGCCCGCCAGGGCCTGGCGCGGCCATGCACCGTCTCGGTCCAGGTGTCGAAGGAGGCGCGGGGCGAAAGCTGCCCGGGTCCGGCGCCCGGTTCCACCGGCTTGTCCGGGTTGCCCGCCCAGTGGAGCGTCCGCACCATCTCCGGCCGGAACCAGAGGATATAGTCCTGGGGCGCGCGGCTCACCGAGAGGGCGAGGACGCCGCTGGCGACATCGGCGAATTCCCGGGCCGGGGGATAGAGCTCCGGCAGGCGGTCCAGCGCCACGATCCGCTCCTCGACGGTGCCGCGCAGCCATTCCACCAGGCCGTTGACCTGCTCCCGCGTCGGGGTCTGGCCAGCCGTGGCGTATCGTCCCGAGGCCAGCACCGCCACGCCGCCCGCCTCCAGGTAGTCGAGCAGGTTCGGCCGCTGGCGGATCAGCCCCTCGCCGAGTTCCTCCTCCTGCGCCATGACCTGCTCCAGGTGCTCGTGCACCCGGCGCATGCGCAGCGCATCCTCGTGGTTCTCCCGCTGCTCCAGCGTTTCGAGCTGCAGCGAGAACATCTGGGCGAAGAGCTCGCAGGCCGCGCGCATGGCGACGGGCAGGTGCCAGGCGGTCCGGTGGTGGCAGGCGATGAGCCCCCAGAGCCGCCCGCCCTGCTGGATGGACAGGGACATGGAGGCCTGCACGCCCATGTTCCGCAGATACTGCAGATGGATCGGGGAGACCGCGCGCAGCGAGCAATCGGACATGTCCAGCGCCTCGCCCGTCCTCGGGCTGAGCGCCGGCATGAGCGGCTCCGGGATATAGTGCGCGTCCGGGATCAGCCGCATCCAGTTGCGCAGGTAGAGGGCGCGGGCCTGCTTCGGGATGTCCGAGGCGGGGAAGTGGAGGCCGAGATAGGAGCCGGTCCCTTCCGCCCTGGCTTCCGCCACGACGCAGCCCGTGTCGTCGGGCTCGAAGCGGTACACCATCACGCGGTCGAAGCCGGTCATGTCGCGGATCGTCGCCGCCGCCGCCTCGCAGTACTGCCGGGCGGTCGCGGCACCCTGGAGGCTGGCGATCATGCCCTGGACCAGGGCTAGCGTGTCGTCCTGGCGCACCGGGCCCGGCACGCCCCGGGGCTCGATCTCCACGATGATCCCGGCGGGGCTGTCGCGGCCCTGGAGGTCGAAGAAGCGTCCCGGCCGCAGCTCCACCCCGCTCAGCAGCCGGGCGCCCGCGGGAAGGCGGGGCAGGCAGGGCTCCTGCGGGGCGGGGGCCGGGGCGCAAAGCGCCTGGATGACGCCGGGCGGCAGGAACCGGCCCGCCTCGACGCCCAGCGCCGCATCCAGCGGGACGCCCAGGAGATGCTGCATGTCGCCGGCGGCCTGCAGGACCCGCAGCGTGTCCGGGTCCAGCACCAGCAGCAGCCCGTGGGGCTGGATGGAGGCCGGGACATGGATCGGCTCGCGGTCGCAGGTGCTCGTGTCCGGGCGGCCGGGCAGGGCGCGGAGGTCGGGCAACGGCAGGGAGGGCGAGGGCTGGCTCACGCCGGCGCCCCGGCCAGCGCGGCGCGGCCGGGTTCGTGCCGGGCCTCCATGGCGGAAAGCCAGGATTCCAGGCGGTGGAAACTGTCGCGGGCCGCGTCGCAGGCGCCCCCGGCATCCGTGCAATGGAGCGCCAGCGCCTGGCGGAAGCGCCGCCAGCTCTCGCCGACCGGCCGGCCCAGGCTGGCATGGAAGGACGCGCCGTGCTCCGGACCCAGGCCGAGCAAGGCCTCAGCCCGGCGCAGGATCACCTGCCCGCCGAGGGCGGAGCCTTCCAGCACGTAGAGAGCGCCGAAGGCGGCATCCCGTGTCGCGGGAGGAAGCGGGGAAGGGGCGAGGGGCAGGGCGTCCAGCTCCGCGGGCGGCAGGCCCAGGAAGCGGAGGTCGTTCCGCAGCAGCGGCACACGCCAGCGGGCCACGTCGGGCGCAAGGCCGGTGGCCTGCCAGTCGAAGCGGTCCAGCATCGCCTCCAGCGGCGCCACGATGCCCAGCATGGCCGAAAGGAAGCGCGCATAGGCCACCGGGGATGCCAGGTGCCTGTCCAGATCGATCCCGGCGTCGAGACGGGCGTGCAGGGTGGCGGTGGCGTCACGCAGCGCCGTCAGGACGTCCGCTGAGGTCAAGCAGCCGTTTCCAGGGTCACGATGCTTCCTCCAACGCAGTGTTTCACGGAGGATCGAAAATAGAGGTCCGTGGCCACGGCGCAAGGAGCGGGCGGGACCGGCTTCCGACAAGAACAGGCGAGCGGAAAGCACGAAGGGCGCCTCGCGGCGCCCTTCGCAAGCCCTGCTCCGCCAGCCGGGCCACCCGCATCGGGCGGCCCGGAACGCGGGTTCAGGCGGAGTAGTACATCTCGAACTCGACCGGGTGCGGCGTGTGCTCGAAGCGATAGACCTCGTTCCACTTCAGATCGATGTAGCTCTCGATCTGCTCCCGCGAGAAGACGTCGCCCGCGAGCAGGAACTCGTGGTCGGCCGCCAGGCTCTCCAGCGCTTCGCGCAGCGAGCCGCACACCGTCGGGATGTCCTTCAGCTCCTCCGGCGGCAGGTCGTACAGGTCCTTGTCCATCGGCTCGCCCGGATGGATCTTGTTCTTGATCCCGTCCATTGCCGCCATGGTGAGGGCCGCGAAGGAGAGGTAGGGGTTCGCGGTCGGATCGGGGAAGCGGACCTCGACGCGCTTGGCCTTCGGGCTGGTGGTGTAGGGGATACGGCAGGAGGCCGAGCGGTTGCGCGCCGAGTAGGCGAGCAGCACGGGGGCCTCGAAGCCCGGGATCAGGCGCTTGTAGGAATTGGTGGACGGGTTGGTGAAGGCGTTGATCGCCTTGGCGTGCTTGATGATGCCGCCAATGGCGAACAGGCACATCTCCGACAGGTCGGCATAGCCGTTGCCCGCGAACATGGGCTTCCCGTCCTTCCAGATGGACAGGTGGGTGTGCATGCCCGAGCCGTTGTCGCCATAGATCGGCTTCGGCATGAAGGTCGCGGTCTTGCCGTAGCTGTGGGCGACGTTTTGGACGCAGTACTTGTAGATCTGCATCTGGTCGGCCATCGTCACCAGCTTGCCGAACCGCGTGCCCAGCTCGTGCTGCGACTGCGCCACCTCGTGGTGGTGCTTCTCGCCCGGCAGGCCCATCTCGATCATGGTCGAGAGCATCTCGGCGCGCAGGTCCATCTCGCTATCGACCGGCGGGACGGGGAAGTAGCCGCCCTTCACCAGCGGGCGGTGGCCCATGTTGCCCTCGGGGTAGTCCTTCATGTTGGCGCCGGGGCCTTCGATGCTCTCCAGCCTGTAGTGGCCGAAGTTGCCGCCGGTGCCGAACTTGACGTCGTCGAACACGAAGAACTCGGCCTCGGCGCCGACCAGCACGGTGTCGCCCACGCCGGAGGCGGCGACATAGGCCTCGGCCTTCTTGGCGGTGCCGCGCGGGTCACGGCCATAGGCCTGGCCGGTCGAGGGCTCGATGATGTCGCAGAAGAGGATCAGCTGCGGCTTGGCCGAGAACGGGTCCATGCAGGCATTGGCCGTGTCCGGCATCAGGATCATGTCGGACTCGTTGATCGCCTTCCAGCCGGCGATCGAGGAGCCGTCGAACATGATCCCGTCCGTGAAGACCTCTTCCGAGACGGTCGAGACGTGCTGGGCCGTGTGCTGCCACTTGCCCTTCGGATCGGTGAAGCGGAAGTCCACGTACTCGACGGAGTTCTCCTTGATCATGTCCATGACCCTGGAAACGCCGTCCGGGACCCCCGGGGCTGCTGCGGGCTTCTTCGCCATCGTGTCCTGATCCTGTTCCCTAGAACGTGGCAGTCACTTCGCGGGCCGTCCGGCCCACGTTTCGCCGGCCGCCGGCCCCGGCGGGTCCCCTCGGGACACCCACCCCGGAGCCGGTCGCCCGGAATCTCGCTATGTCAGACGGCGTCCTCGCCGCGCTCCCCGGTCCGGATGCGGATCACCTCCTGCACGTCGGACACGAAGATCTTGCCGTCGCCGATCCGCCCCGTGCGGGCGGCGGCGGTGATGGCCTCGATGGCGCGCTCCACCAGGTCGTCGGGGCAGATCACCTCGATCTTCACCTTGGGGAGGAAATCCACCACGTACTCGGCGCCGCGGTAGAGCTCCGTATGGCCCTTCTGGCGCCCGAAGCCCTTGGCCTCCACGACCGTCAGGCCCTGGAGCCCGATCTCATGGAGGGCGTCCTTCACCTCGTCGAGCTTGAAGGGCTTGATGATGGCCTCGATCTTCTTCATCGGCTCCGCCGTCCCGTTTCCCCGCGCCGCCTGACGGCACGAGGGCCGTTTCCCCTCGCGATCGCCGGCCTTGTCCTGCCGGCGCTGGCCCGCGACACGGGCGTACCCGGTGTTGCACGGCCCGTGCCGCGCGGGCAATGGCCGTGGCGAGCGGTTTTCACCGCTCCCGCTCCCGGAATGCGCCATCCCCGGCGGCATTCTGCCTGTTTTGGCGGCAGATGCCACCAGGGACCATGGTTGCGCCGCCGTGCCGGGGGTCCCATTATCCTTCCGGGCCTGGAAACCCGCGCGGCAAACCCGGCATGGCGCCGGGCCGGACCGCCGCGCCGGATTCGGGCCGCCGCATCCCCAGGCCCCCGCGCCGGGGCCCGTTTCCGGGCCCGCCGCCGCGACGGGTCCCGTGAGAATCGGGAGCACCCCGCCGGGCCTCCCCATCAGAGACGAAGCGCATCCACAGATGAAGCCCCCAGGCCAAGCCCAGAACGCCGGATCGAAGGTCGCCCGGCCCCAGAACACCCTGCTTTCGGCCACCGGCACCACGGTCTTCACCGTCATGTCGGCACTGGCGGCGCAGCACGGGGCGATCAACCTCGGCCAGGGCTTTCCGGACGAGGAAGGGCCGGCGGATGTGGTGCGGGCCGCGGCCGACGCGCTGCTCGACAACCGCAACCAGTACCCGCCGCTGACCGGCGTGCCCGAGCTGCGGGAGGCCGTGGCGGCCGCGAACCGCCGCTTCTACGGGCTGGAGATCGACCCGGCGGCGGAGGTGGTCGTCACCTCCGGCGCCACCGAGGCGATCACCGCCTGCCTGATGGCGCTGCTCGACCCGGGCGACGAGGTGGTGCTGATCGAGCCGCTCTACGACACCTACCTGCCGGTGGTGCGGATGCTGGGCGCGGTACCGAAGCTGGTGCGCCTCGCCCCGCCGAAATGGGAGCTGCCGCGCGCCGAGCTGGCCGCCGCCTTCGGGCCGAAGACCAAGGCGATCCTGCTCAACAGCCCGATGAACCCCGCCGGCAAGGTCTTCACCGCCGCCGAGCTCGCCTTCATCGCGGAGCTGGTGCAGCGCCACGACGCCTATGCGGTCTGCGACGAGGTCTACGAGCACCTGACCTTCGACGGCTGGAAGCACATCCCGCTGATGACCCTGCCCGGCATGCGCGAACGCTGCCTGCGCATCGGCTCGGCCGGCAAGACCTTCAGCCTGACCGGCTGGAAGGTGGGCTACATCACCTGCGACCGCTCCGTGGCGCCGAACGTGGCCAAGGCGCACCAGCTCCTGACCTTCACCACCCCACCGAACCTGCAGCGCGCGGTGGCGCTGGGGCTGGGCAAGGAGGATGCGTATTTCGAGGGCCTGTCCGGCGGGCTCCAGGCCAGGCGCGACCATCTCGCGGCGGGGCTGGAGCGGCTGGGCTTCGGCGTTCTGCCCGCCATGGGCTCCTACTTCATCACCGCCGATTTCCGGCCGCTGGGCTTCGCCGGGGACGACGTGGCCTTCTGCCGCCACATCACCGAGGCCGCGCGGGTGACGGCGATCCCCGTCAGCGCCTTCTATGCCGGGCCGGACGCGCCCAGCCACTATGCCCGCTTCGCCTTCTGCAAGCGGCTGGAGGTGCTGGACGAGGCCCTGGCGCGGCTGGAGGCCTGGAAGGCCGGGCGCGAGCAGGCGGGCGGCAAGGCGCGGGTGGTCTAGAACGGAGGGGAGGGGAGGCGGCGGGGGGCGTGCCAAACTTCGCGCGCGACCCCCGTTGACGACGCCACGGACGGGCCTTACACCGCGCCACACCGTGTGGCGGCCTTAGCTCAGTCGGTAGAGCGCCAGGTTGTGGTCTTGGATGTCACGGGTTCGAATCCCGTAGGTCGCCCCACCCTTCTCCCCCTCATGCGACGTTGATCCATCGGGATGCTCCCCGGGCCGCTCCGGCCGGGACAGGAACATCCGGCGATCCGGGGGTTGAGCGTAAGATGCAGTTCGACGTGGCGATCGTGGGCGGCGGGCCGGTGGGCCTCGCCTTCGCGCGGGAAATGGCCGGCAGCGGACTGTCGCTTGCCGTGATCGAGACGCAGCCCGAGGCGCGGCTGGCCGACCCGGGTTTCGACGGGCGCGAGATCGCGCTCACCCATCTCTCGCAGGACCTGATGCGCGCCCTGGGCGCCTGGGACCACCTGCCCGCCGGTGCCGCCTCGGCGCTGCGCGAGGCCCGGGTGCTGAACGGCGGCTCCCCCTATGCCCTGCATTTCGATGTGTCCGACCGGGCCGAGGCCGCGCTGGGCCAGCTCGTGCCGAACCACCTGATCCGCCGCGCGCTCTTCGCGGCGACGCGGGGGCAGGCGGGGCTGACGCTGCTGGCCGGCACCAGCGTCACCGGCGCCACGATCACCCGCCAGGGCGCCCGCCTGGCGCTGGCCGATGGGCGGGAGGTCGCGGCGAAGCTGGTGGTGGCGGCGGACACGCGCTTCTCGCCGTTGCGCAAGGCGCAGCGGATCGAGGCCGACGTCACGGATTTCGCGAAATCCATGCTGGTCTGCCGCCTGGAGCATGAGGGCGAGCACGGGCATGTCGCGACCGAGTGGTTCGACAACGACCAGACCATCGCCATGCTGCCGCTGAACGGCCGCTGCTCCTCGGCGGTGATCACCCTGCCCAAGCCGGAGATCGAGCGTCTGGCCGCCCTGGACGGCACCGCCTTCTCCGCCGAGGTGACCGAGCGCTACCGGAACCGTCTCGGCGCGATGCGCCTGGTCAGCAGCCGCCACACCTACCCGCTGGTCACCACCTATGCCCGCCGCTTCGTGGCGCCCCGCTTCGCCCTGATCGGCGACGCGGCGGTGGGGATGCACCCGGTGACGGCGCATGGCTTCAACCTCGGCCTGCGCGGCGCGCACACGCTGGCGGAGGAGCTGCGCGGCGCCCTGGCGCGCGGCGCGGACCTCGCCCGGGCGGAGGCGCTGGACGCACCGCTCGCGGCCTATGAGAGCCGGCACCGCCGCGCGACCTGGCCGCTCTATACGGGGACCAACCTGCTGGCGAAGCTCTACACGGACGAACGCGCCCCGGCGCGCCTCGCCCGCCATGCCGCGCTGCGCCTGGGCAACCGGCTGACCCCCTTCAAGCACCTCATCCGCGGCATGCTCATGGAAAGCGACGGGCCGCGCCCTTCCAGCCGGGGGTGATGCGCCTGCTGCTGGTCCGCCACCTGCCCGTCCCGGACGGGGCGGGACGCTGCTACGGCAGGCTCGACCTCCCGGCGCGCGCGGCGACGGCGGCGGAACTGGCCGCCATGCGCGACCAAACCTCCCGGCTGAGCCAGCCCATCCTGCTGAGCAGCCCGGCCCGGCGCTGCCGCGACCTCGCACGGCATCTCGGCCCGGCGCCGCGCCTGGAACCCCGGCTGCGGGAGCTGGATTTCGGCGCCTGGGAAGGCCTGCCCTGGGATGCCGTGCCCCGCGCGGCGCTGGACGCCTGGGCGGCCGATCCCACCGGCTTCACCCCCCCGGGCGGCGAAGGCATGGCCGACTTCCTCGCGCGCCTGGGCGCCCTGGCCGATACGCTACGCGAGGCGGGCCGGGACGCCGTGCTGGTGACCCATGGCGGACCGATGCGGGTGCTGCCCGCGCTGCTGCGGGGGGCGGCGCCGGACCTCCTCGCCCCCGCGCCGGGCTTCGGCACGACGCTGCGGGTGGAACTGCCCGGAGCCTGAGGCGCGTGGGCTTTTCGCCCCTTGCCCTCCGCCCGCTTCTCGCCTTCGCTCTCCGGCAGAAGAAGAACCTGCCGGAAACCCGTCCATGTCCCTTGTCCCGCGCCGCCGCGCGCTGCGTTCCGCCCTGGCCACGATCTCCCTGGCCATGATTCCCCTGGCGACCGCCCTGCCGCCGCTGGCCTCGCCCGCCCATGCCCAGGCCGCCTGGCCGGACCGTCCCTTGCGGCTGATCCTCCCCTACACACCCGGCGGCGGCACGGATTCCGTCGCCCGCGCCCTGGGCGCGCGCCTCCACACCGCGCTGGGCCAGGCCGTGGTGGTGGAGAACCGTCCGGGCGCGGGCGGCAACCTCTCGACCGAGCTGGTGGCGACCGCGAAGCCGGATGGCTACACGCTGCTGATGGGCAACCAGGGTCCCATGACGGTGAACCCGACCCTGTTCGGCAAGACGCTGAAGGTCGATCCGCTCGCCGCGCTGGACCCGGTGGCGATGGTGGCGGAAACGCAGCTCGTGCTGGTGGCCGGCCCCGGCACGAAGGCGGCGGACCTCGCCTCGCTGCTCGACGAGGCCCGGGCGAAGAAAGGCGAGCTGAACTACGCCTCGCCCGGCAACGGCTCGGCCGGGCACCTCGCCATGGCCCTGCTGTTGCAACAGGCGGGCGTGGAGGCGGTGCACTTCCCCTTCAAGGGCGCGGCGCCCGGCCTGACCGACGTGGCGGCGGGCCATATGGCGGTGATGATCAGCACGCTGCCCTCCGTGCTGGGCCTGGTGCAGGGCGGGGCGCTGCGGGCCCTGGCGGTGACCGGCGACAAGCGTTCCCCGGCCCTCCCGGATGTGCCGGCGGTATCCGAGACCCTGCCCGGCTACCGGGTCACCGCCTGGTACGGGATCCTGGTGCCGCATGGCACGCCGGAGCCGGTGCGGGCGCGGCTGGAAGGCGCGATCCTCGGCAGCCTTGACGCACCGGACCTCGCGGAGAGCCTGCGCAAGGAGGGGGCGGACCCCTATCCGATGCCCGGCGACGCCTTCCGCCGCTTCATGGAGGGCGAGCGGACGCGCTGGGCCAAGGTGATCGAGGTGGCGAGGATCACCGCGGACTGACCGGTCTCCCGGGAGGCGCCGGCAGGAGCGCGTCCAGCGGCACCGCCTCCGCCATGGCGAGGTAGCCGGCCCGGTTCGGGTGCAGCCCATCCCCCGCGCCGCCCGCCGTGCTGCCCGGCACCATCTCCGGCCGCAGCCCGCCCGTGGCCGGGTCCAGCGTGGCGCGGTCGAAATCCGCCACCGCGTCGAACAGGCCGGAATGCCGGATGGCCTCGTTGACCGCCCGCCGGCGCGCATCCTGCTCCGCGCCGCCATGGGCAGGGTTGGTGCTGGCCAGGGCCGAGGTGAGGGTGGCGCCCACCAGCCGCACCCCGGGAAGGCCGGCCCGCAGCCGCCGGGCGCCCTCCCGCATCCCCGCCACCACCGTCTCCGGCGTGACGCCGCTGCCGCGCGCCAGGTCGTTGATTCCCAGCGCCCAGATCACCGCACGCACGCCGGACAGGCGGATCACATCCCGCTCCAGCCGTTCCAGCCCTGGCGGGCCGCCGGGCCAGGGGGCGCCGGGGCCGTAGCCCTCCGGCCCCAGGATGCGGTTGCCGTTGATCCCTGCATTCACCACAGAAACCGGCCCGCCATGCGCGGCGCCCAGGCGGCGGGCCAGCACATCCGGCCAGCGGTCATCGCCGTTCAGTGTGGCGCCCACGCCATCGGTGATGGAATCGCCCAATGCCACGACCACGGGCAGACCGGGCGGAGCCTGCATGTCCACCGCGTCGAGGAAGAACCAGGAGGTGGTGGAAAAGGGAAAGCCGCCCTCATCCTCCCGCTCCCCCAGCGATCCGCCCCCAGGCGCGGAGAGATAGGAAGTCTGGAGCGCCGTGGCGTGCCAGGTCATCGGCCCGCTCGGCCCGGCGATATGGAAGGAAACCGCCAGCTTGCGCCCTTCCAGCAACGCGGGCGGCGGATCGCTGAAGGGCAGGGGGACAGGATCGGACCAGGCCTCGCCCCCCGGGGGGATCGAGACGCGCCGCCCGCCCCCGAAGCGCACCGGCTGGTTGCTCCCCGGCAGCAGCGCGGCCCCGCCGGACTGCACCCCCGCCCAGGCATCCCCGATCACCAGCGCCCGCGTACCGAAGGCATTGGAGAAGCGCAGCCGCAGGCGCGGCCCCCAGAAGCCGGGGCGCAGCACCATGCGGAAGCTCTGGTCGCGGGCGCCACCGGCCGGGTCCGGCAGGCTGCGCCCCTGCTCCGGCTGGGCGGAGGTGAAGCCCACCGGATAGGGGCCCTGTGCCGGGGCCGCCCAGACGGAGGCCCAGCCAGGGAGGGGTGAAGGCTGCGCCAGGGCCGGCCGGGCCAGACCCGGCCCGGTCAGGGGCGCGGCGGCCAGCGCCCGCAACACCCCGCGCCGCCGCAGGAACACCTGGGAAGGAAGGTCTCGTCCCGGATCGGCCATGCCGCAGCCTTCCATCCCGGGCGGCAGGCGGCAAGCCAGCGGATCAGCCAGGTCTCACCAGGCAGGCCGCCAGCAGGCTCAGCACCAGCGCCTCGGCCAGTTGCTCGCAGGCGCCCAGCACATCCCCCGTATGGCCACCCACCTGCCGCCGGGCCAGCCGCGCCATCGCCAGCGCGGCCAGTCCCGCGAGAAGGATGCCGCCCAGCGCCACCGGCAGCGGAAGCAGCGCCAGTCCCGGCAGCGCCGCCAGCGCCGCGCCGCCCGCCAGCAGCCCTCCCCCCGGCCGGCCGAGCAGCGCTGCCAGCCCATCCGGCCGCGCGGGCGGCGCCAGCGCCAGCACGCCCAGGATCGCGCCCCGCCCCAGCGCCCCGCTCACCACGAGCGACGCCACCATCGTCCCGGGCCCCGGCATCGCAGCCAGAGCGAGGCCCCGGATACCGAGGGACAGCGCCAGGGCCAGCACGCCATAGCTGCCGATCCGGCTGTCGCGCATGATCTCCAGCTTGCGCGCCCGGTCCCGCCCGCCGCCGAAGCCGTCGGCGGTGTCGGCCAGCCCGTCCTCGTGCAGCGCCCCGGTCAGCAACAGCAGCGCCGCCAGGGCCCAGGCCGCCGCGAGCCCGCCCGGCAGGCCCAGCCACAGCCCCAGCGCCCCCACCACGCCGCCGAGCAGCCCCACCAGCGCGCCGACCAACGGATAGGCCCAGACGCCGCCGGACAGATCCCCCCTCCAGCCCTTCCGCGCCAGGGCACCGGCCGGCAGCCGGGTCAGCACCATGGCGGCGCCCACCAGATCGTCCCGCAGCCGCCCGGCGAGGCGGCGGATCACGCCTCGCGGTCCGAAACCCCGGCCTCGGCGAAGGTGGCCATCCCGGCATGGCAGGCGAGCGCGGCACGAAGCAGCGGCACCGCCAGCGCGGCGCCGGATGCCTCGCCCAGCCGCAGGCCGAGATCGAGCAGCGGCTCCATCCCCAGCGCGGCGAGCAGCGTGGCGCAGCCGGCTTCGGCGGAACGGTGCGCCGCCCGGGCATGGTCCAGCCCATCACCGCGCAGCCGGGCCAGCGGCGCCACCGCGGCGAGGCAGACATAGCCGTCCAGCAGCACCGGCACGCCCCGCTGCCGGGCGGCCAGGGCGGCGCCGAGCATGGCCGCCGTCTCCCGCCCGCCCAGGGCGCGCGCGGCGTGCAGCGGGTCCCGCCGTGTCTCCGGATGGCGGGCCAGGGCGGCATCCACGGCGGCGCGCTTGCGGGCCAGCCCGGCATCGTCCACCCCCGTGCCGCGCCCGGCCCAGCGATGCCCGTCGCCGCCGAACAGGGCCGCGGCCAGGGCGGCGGCGGCGGTGGTGTTGCCGATGCCCATCTCGCCCAGGCACAGCAGTTCCGTTCCCGGCCGCAGGGCGGCATGGCCCATGGAGACGGCGGCCAGGAATTCGGCCTCCCCCATGGCCGGGCCTTCGGTGAAGTCCCCCGTCGGCGTGTCGAGCGCCAGCGGCACCACGCGCAGCTCCGCCCCGGCCAGCCGCGCGATCTGGTTGATGGCGGCGCCGCCCGCCGCATAGTTCGCCACCATCTGCGCCGTCACCGAGGGCGGATAGGGTGAGACGCCGCGCGCCACCACGCCATGATTGCCCGCGAAGACCAGCACCTCCACCCGGTCCAGCGCCGGCATGCCGCGCCGCTGCCAGCGCGCCATCCAGGCGGCCAGTTCCTCCAGGCGCCCGAGGCTGCCCGGCGGCTTGGTGAGCCTGGCCTGCCGCGCGGCCACCGCCCCGGCGGCGGCCTCGTCGCCTCCGGGCAGGTCCAGGCAGGCGGCACGGAGGGAGTCGAGGGTCGTGAAGGCGGTCATGTCATCCGTCGTCGCGGGCAATGGCGTGGAAGAAGCTGCCGCTGACCCGGCCGCGCCGCGCGCCCGAGGGCGGCAGCGGCTGGCCGAGCCCGTCGGTCAGGCTGGCGAAAGGCGCATCGGCGCCGGAATCCTCCACCGTGGCGTAATGGAACTCGTGCCCGCGCAGCACCGTCCCGGCGGGGCCGAGCGGCCCATCCGCCAGCAGCGTGGCGCGGCGATAGCCGAGGTTCATGCGGCGCTTCGCGAAGCTGGTGCGGTGGCCGAGCAGCCCCGCCATGGCGTGCCACTCGCCCGCCGCATCCCGCAGCGCCTCGCCCAGCACCATGAAGCCGCCGCACTCGCCATGGACAGGCCGCGTCCCGGCGAAGCGCCGCAGCCCCTCGCGGAAGCGTGTGGCGGCGGCGAGGGCAGGGGCATGCAACTCCGGATAACCGCCGGGCAGCCAGCAGGCATCACAGCCCTCCGGCGGCGCCTCGTCGGCCAGCGGGGAGAAGGGACGGATCTCCGCCCCCGCCGCCCGCCAGCCGTCGAGCAGGTGCGGATAGGCGAAGGAGAAGGCGGCATCCCGCGCCAGGGCGATGCGCTGTCCCGGCGGCGGAAGACCGGGGCCATCCACCATCTCCCCATCGGGCAGCGGCCCGGCCAGCGCCAGGATGCCATCGAGGTCCAGCGCCCCCCCCACCTCCCGCAGCCGCTCCAGCAGTGCCGGCAGCGTCCCGAGCTCCTGTGCCTGGACGAGGCCGAGATGCCGCTCCGGCAGGGCGATTGCCGCCTCCCGCATCAGGCAGCCCAGCACCGGCAGCCCGGTTTCCGCCATCTCCGCCTCCACCCCCGCCCGGTGCCGCGCGCTGGCGACGCGGTTCAGCACCACCCCCGCCACGCGCACCCCCGGTCGGTGCATGGCGAAGCCCCGTGCCACCGCCGCCGCCGATTGCGACTGCCCCGACACGTCCAGCACCAGCAGCACCGGCAGCCCCAGCGCCTCCGCCAGGTCGCCGCCGCTGCCCTGCCGCCCCGGCGGGCTGAGCGGCGAGGGCGCCAGCCCGTCGAACAGCCCCATCGAGGCCTCCACCAGCAGCAGCCCCGCCTCCCGCCCCGCCTGCGCCGCCATCGCCCGCAGCACCGGTGCCGGCATGGCCCAACTGTCCAGGTTGGGCGAAGGCCACCCCGTCACCGCCGCGTGGAAGGCCGGGTCGATATAGTCCGGCCCCGACTTCGCCGCCCGCACCGCCACGCCCCGCGCCCGCAGCGCCGCCAGCAGCGCCAGCGCCACCGTCGTCTTGCCCGAGCCCGAGCGCGGCGCCGCCAGGATCAGGCCCTTCATGGTGAAGGGTCCTGATGGTCGGGTCGGGGAACCGGGAGGCTCTGCCTCCCGGACCCTTTGCTGAAGAAGGGGCCGCTCAGGGGGATGGTATCCCCCCGAGACCCCGCCATGAGCGCTCCGCGAGGAGGGGGTGATGGCTGCCGGCGTGCCAATGGCGACCGCTGTCCCAATCCCCCTCCTCGCGGAGCGCTCACAGGGTTCCCAGGGACCAACGTCCCTGGGCGGGGTGTCCAGAGGGGCAGAGCCCCTCTGGCCCCGGTCCGAACCAACAGCGCCGCCGCGCCATGACAGGCTCCGGGGCCGGGCCTATGCTGGGGGGTGTGCAAGCCGAACCACCGTTGCGCCGGGGCTGGACCACGGGGGCCTGTGCCACGGCGGCGGCGAAGGCGGCCTTCACGGCCCTGCTGACCGGCGAATTCCCCGATCCCGTGACCATCCGCCTGCCGCGCGGGGAGGAACCCGGCTTCGCGCTCGCGGAGCAGGCGCGGGGGGAGGGCTGGGCCTCGGCGGGCGTGGTGAAGGATGCGGGCGACGACCCGGACGTGACACACGGGGCGCTGGTGCGGGCGACGGTGCGGCGGGGCGCGGCGGGGAGCGGGCTGCGCTTCCGCGCCGGGCCGGGGGTCGGCGTGGTGACGCGGCCCGGCCTGCCGCTGCCGGTGGGCGAGCCCGCCATCAACCCGGTGCCGCGCCGCATGATCGCCGAGGCGCTGGCGGAGGTGGGCGCGGAGCCCGACCTGGAGGTGGAGATCGCCGTGCCGGGCGGCGAGGCCCTGGCGCAGCGGACGCTGAACCCCCGGCTGGGCATCCTGGGCGGCCTCTCCATCCTGGGCACGACCGGGGTGGTGGTGCCCTATTCCTGCTCGGCCTGGATTCATTCCATCCATCGCGGCATCGACGTGGCGCGGGCCATGGGGCTGGACCACGTCGCGGGCGCCACCGGCAGCGCCTCCGAGGACGCCATCCGGCACCTGCACGGGTTGCCGGAACAGGCGCTGATCGACATGGGCGACTTCGTCGGCGGGATGCTGAAATACCTGCGCGCGCATCCGGTGCCGCGCGTCACCGTGGCGGGCGGCCTGGCGAAGATGACCAAGCTGGCCCAGGGTCGCCTCGACCTGCATTCCAAACGCGGCTCGGCCGATCTGGGCGCGCTCGCCGCCCTGGCGCGGGAAGGCGGGGCGCCGGAGGCGGTGGCGGCGCGCATCGCCATGGCGAACACCGTGGCCGAGGGCTTCGCCCTGGCCGCGGAGGCCGGGATCGCGTTGGGCGAGGCGGTGGCGCTGCGGGCCTGGGACACCGCGGCGCATGTGCTGCTCGGCGCGCCCTCGATGCTGGAACTCGTGGTCTTCGACCGCGAGGGGCGGCTGCTGGGCCGGGCGCCCTTCCGTCACGTCTCGCCGCCCTCTGTCTGAGGACCACCTCTGCCCCGGAAGCGGCGGCGGTAGTCGGGGCTGTAGAGGGCGCTCTCGCGGAACCCCTCGGCGTCCATCGCCGGGCCGACCAGCACCAGCGCGGTGCGTTCCGCCGGGGCCTCGGCCAGCCGCGCGGCGATGGTGGCGAGCGTGCCGCGCAGGATGCGTTCGTCCGGCCAGCTCGCCCGCACCACCACCGCCACGGGGCAGTCCGGGCCATAGAGCGGCGTGAGCGTCTCCACGATCCGCGCGATGGCATGGATGGCGAGGTGGATGGCCAGCGTCGCGCCGGTGGCGCCGAAAGCCTCCAGCGTCTCGCCCGCCGGCATGGCGGAGGCGCGGCCGGAAACCCGGGTCAGCACCACGCTCTGCGCCACCCCCGGCACGGTCAGCTCGCGGCCCAGCGTGGCGGCGGCGGCGGCGAAGGCGGGGACCCCCGGCGTCAACGTATAGGGGATGCCGCGCGCCTCCAGCCGGCGGAGCTGTTCCGCCAGGGCGCTGTAGATCGACAGGTCGCCGGAATGCAGCCGGGCGACGTCCTGCCCGGCGGCATGGGCGGCGACATATTCGCGCTCGATCTCGTCCAGGCTCATCGGCGCCGTGTCCACCAGCCGGGCCCCGGGTGGGCAGTGCTCCAGCATGGCGGCGGGGACGATGGAGCCCGCGTAAAGGCAGACCGGGCAGCGGGCGAGGATGTCGCGGCCGCGCAGGGTCAGCAGGTCGGGCGCGCCGGGGCCGGCGCCGATGAAATGGACGGTCATGCGGGTCCTGTCGCGAGGGCGCAGGTGGCGTTGGCGGAGGCGATGCGGGGCAGCACCAGCCGCCCGCCCGGCCCTGCCAGAGCGAGCGCGGCGGCCTCGGCCACGGAGGCCAGCCCGGTCGCGCGCAGGCTGGCCCCGGAACGGGTGGGGCAGCGGGGCTGCTCGGCCTCCAGCGCCGCGCGCGGGATGGGCTGGATGGGCAGGCCGAGGCGCCCGGCGGCCTCGCGCGGGCCGGGCGCCCCGGTCCGGAAATCCGGGATGCCGAGGCGCGTGGCCCGGCACCCCGCCAGCGTCTCGGCACGGCGCAGCAGGGCGACGATCTCCTCTGCCGGGCAGAGCGGGCGGCAGCCGATACCGGCGAAGACCTCCCTCATGGCTTCTCCGCCACCCATTGCGTGACGGTCATGGCGGGGCGGAAGCCGTGCATCCCCCCCAGCCGGTCCAGCCGCTCCACGCCGATCCGCGCCAGCGTGCCGCCACACCGGCCCAGCGCGGCGGCGAGGGCGGACTCGCCCTCCAGCGTCACCGCATTGGCCACGATCCGCCCGCCGGGGCGCAGGGCCTCCCAGGCGGCGTCGAGCAGGCCCGGATGGCTCACCCCGCCGCCGACAAAGACGGCATCCGGCGCCGGCTGCCCCGCCAGGGCCTCCGGGGCACGGCCTTCCACGATCCGCAGCGCCGGGACGCCCAGCAGCGCGGCATTGCCCGCGGCCCGGGCGGCGCGTTCGGAGCGGGGCTCGAAGCCGATGGCGCGGTTGGCGGGGTGCCGCAGCATCCATTCGATGCCCAGGGAGCCCGAGCCGGCGCCGATATCCCACAACATCCCGCCCTGCCGTGGCGCGAGGCTGGACAGGGTGACGGCGCGGATCTCGCGCTTGGTGATCTGCCCGTCATGCTCGAAGAATTCGTCCGGCAACCCGCTGGCGAGCGGCAGGACGCGGGCGCCGGGCGCCGCCTCGACCTCCAGCGCCAGCAGGTTCAGCGGGTCGATCGGGGCGGGCAGGGGCTCCCCGGCCATCAGGCGGCGATGCCGCTCGCGCGGACCGCCCAGGGCTTCCAGCAGGTGCATCCGCGTGGGGCCGAAGCCATGCCGGCACAGGAAGCCGGCGACCGCCCCGGGCGTGGCGGCATCGGCGGCCAGGACCAGCACCCGCGCCCCTGGCTGCAAGGCCGGGCGCAGCGTTTCCAGCGGGCGGCCGCAGAGCGAGACCGTTGCCACCTCCTGCATCGCCCAGCCGAGCCGCGCGCAGGCCAAGGCGAGCGAGGACGGCGCCGGCAGGGCCAGGAACTCCTCCGGCGGAACCAGCCGCGCCAGGCTGGCGCCGACCCCGAAGAGGAAGGGATCGCCCGAGGCCAGCACCGCGACGGGCCGGCCGCGCAGGGCCAGCAGCTCCGGCCAGCTTTCCGCGAGCGGGCTGCGCCAGGGATGCGCCTCCCCCCGCAGCAGCGGCGCCGCCAGCGCCAGGTGCCGCTGCCCGCCGAAGACATGCATGGCGCCGGCGAGCAGCGTGCGGGCGGCGGGCGACAGCCCCTCCGCCCCATCCTCGCCGAGCCCGATGATGCTAAGCCAGCGCGCCATGGACGACCCCTCGCCGACGCGAATCCTGACACGCATTCTGATTCTGGGCGGCAGCACCGAGGCCTCGGCGCTGGCCATCGTGCTGGCGGGCGACGAGCGCTTCGACGTGGTGCTCTCGCTGGCCGGCGCCACCCGCTCCCCCCGGCCGCAGCCCGTGCCGGTGCGGCGCGGCGGCTTCGGCGGCGCGTCGGGGCTGGCGGAATTCCTGCGGGCCGAGGCGGTGGACCTGCTGATCGACGCCACCCACCCCTTCGCGGCCCGGATGTCGGGCCATGCGGTGGAGGCGGCGGCGCTGGCGGGCCTGCCCCTGCTGCGGATCGAGCGCCCGGCCTGGGTGGCCGGGGAGGGCGATCGCTGGACCCCTGTGCCGGACATGGAATCCGCCGCCCGGGCTCTCGGTGGGGCCCTGGGCGGGGCATCGGGCGAGACCCCGCGCCGCGTGCTGCTCACCGTGGGGCAGAAGGAACTGGCGCCCTTTTGCGACACGCCCTGGCACCGCTACGTGATCCGCAGCATCGACCCGCCGGACCCGGCCAGCCTGCCGCCGCACGCCACCTTCCTGCCCGGAGCCGGGCCCTTCACCGTGGAGGCCGAGCGCCGCCTGCTGCGCGAACACGCCATCGAGGTGATCGTCACCAAGAATTCCGGCGGCCTCGCGACGGTGGCCAAGCTGGAGGCGGCGCGGGAGCTCGGCCTGCCGGTGGTGATGGTGTCGCGCCCGGCCCTGCCCCCCGCCGAGACCGCCACGGACAGCAGCGGGGCCCTGTGCTGGGTCCTGGCCCGTCATGAGGCGCTGCGCGGCGCGTAGAGCCAGGGCCGTCCGCCGGGACGCTCGATCAGGCGCGAGGCCTCGGTGCCGACCAGCACCAGGGTGCGCATGTCGGCGCGGCCGGGATCGGCCCGTTCCAGCGGCACGATGTCGATGCGCTCCTCCGGCCGCGTCGCGGCGGTGGCGAAGACCACCGGCACCGTGCCCGGCAGCATGTCGCGCAACAGGTCCAGCGCCTGGCCAAGCTGCCAGGCGCGGGCGCGGGAGATCGGGTTGTAGAGGGCGATGGCGAAGCCGGCCTCGACGGCGAGGCGCAGCCGGCGTTCCACCAGCGACCAGGGCTTGAGGTTGTCGGACAGCGAGATGGCGCAGAAATCATGCCCCAGCGGCGCGCCGACCCGCGCCGCCACGGCGAACATGGCGGAAATCCCGGGGATCACCGCGATGTCCAGGCCCCGCCATTCCACGGGCCCGGCCTCCAGCGCCTCGAAGACCGCGCTGGCCATGCCGAAGACGCCCGCATCCCCGGCGGAGACCACGGCCACGCGGCCCCCCCGGCGGCCAGCGCCAGGGCATGACGGGCGCGGTCGAGCTCCACGCGGTTGTCGGTGGCGTGGCGGGTGAGGCCGGGGCGGTCCGGCACGCGGGCGACATAGGGACCGTAGCCGATCAGGTCGCTCGCCCCCTCCAGGGCGGCGGCGGCCTCGGGCGCCAGCAGGTCCGGCGCGCCGGGGCCGAGGCCGATAACGCGGAGCCAGCCGGCAGCCGACATGGAGCCGCTCATCGCGGCCGCTGCCGGCCCGGGACCAGCACCAGCGAGAAATACGGCGCGGGCGCGTCGTCTCGCTCGGCGAGCGGCGTGATCCGCTCCTCCGCCATGGTGCCGCGCTCGACATAGAGGGCGCGGGCGGTAAGGCCCACCGCCTCCAGCGCGGCGCGGATCTTCGGCAGGTTGCGGCCGACCTTCATGATCACCGCCGCATCGGTGCCGCGCAGCCGCTCCGCCATGCGCTCTCCGTCCAGCGTGCCGGGAAGGACGGTGAGGATGTCGTCGCCATGCACGATCGGCGTCCCGGCCCGGGCCCAGCAGCCGCCCATGGCGGTGATGCCGGGCACGACCTCCTGCCGGAACTCGTCCCGCAGCCGGTCGAAGAGATACATCGACGAACCGTAGAAGAACGGATCGCCCTCGCAGAGCAGCGCGACATCCTGCCCGGCCCGCAGGCGCGCGGCCAGGATCGCGGCACATTCCTCGTAGAAGCCCGCGATGCCGGTCAGGTAGCGCGGATCGTCCAGCGGGATCTCGGTGGTATAGGGATACTCGAAACGCAACTCCTCCGCCGAGGGCGGCAGATGCGGCGTGGCGATGGTGCGGGCATTCCCGGCGCGGCCGCGCTTGGCGAAATGCGCGAAGACCGGCGTTTCCCGCAAAATTCGGGCGGCCTTGAGCGTCAGCAGCTCCGGATCGCCGGGGCCGAGGCCCAGCGTGTAGAGCGTGCCGGAAGCAGCGGGACAGGCGGCCACGCTACTCGGCCTCGCTCGCCAGGGCGTTCACGGCGGCCACGGCCATGGCGCTGCCGCCCAGCCGGCCCTCCGCGATCATCCAGGGGATGTCGTGCCGCGCGGCCAGGGCCTGCTTGGATTCCGCCGCGCCCACGAAGCCCACCGGTAGGCCGATCACCGCCGCCGGGCGCGGCGCCCCGGCATCCAGCAGCTCCAGCAGGTGGAACAGCGCGGTGGGGGCATTGCCGATCGCCACCAGCGCGCCCTCCAGCAGCCCGCCCCACAGGTGCAGCGCGGCGGCGGAGCGCGTGTTGCCGATCTCGCGCGCCAGTTCCGGCACGCCCGGCGCGTCGAGCGTGCAGACCACCTCGTTCGCGGCCGGCAGGCGCGGGCGGGTGATGCCATGCGCGACCATCTTGGCGTCGCAGAGGATGGGCCGCCCGTCCAGCAGGGCCTGGCGGGCCGCGGCGGTGAAGCCGGGCGAGAAGCGCAGGGCGCGCACCACCTCCACCATGCCGCAGGCATGGATCACGCGCACCGCGACGCGGGCTTCCTCCGCGGAGAAGCCGGAAAGATCGGCCTCGGCCCGGATGGTGGCGAAGGACTGGCGGTAGATCGCCGCGCCGTCGCGGATATAGTCGTAGGTCATGCCACCTTCTGGGCCGCGTCCTGGCCGCCCGTCCTGTCCTGTGCGCCGAGGAGCCAGTCTGCCACCTCGCCGATGCTGAGTCCCCGACGCTCCGGCGCCTCGCGCGCCGTGGCGTCGCGGCGGATGCCGTAGCGTCCCGCCTCTCCGCCGGGGGCCTCCCCGACAAGGGTGACGGCGGCGGGACCGGGATGGGCACAGCCTTTGGCGCAACCGGAGAGGTGCAGCAAGCCCGCGCGCGGCAGTCCGCGCGCCGCGAGGGTGGCGGCATCGGCCTCCGTGTCCACGCCGGCGCTGGCGCAGCCGCGCAGCCCCGGGCAGGCGCGGATGCGGAGCAGCGGGTCGCCCGCATCGGCGATCCCCCCCGCCGCCGCGACGGCCCCGGCGAGCCGGGATGCGTCCCGCGCCAGGACGCCGGGGATGACGAGGAGGCGCCAGGGCGTCAGGCGCAGCGTACCATCGCCGAACCGCTCCGCGATCCCGCCCAGGGCCGCGAGCTGCGCGGCGCCGAGCCGCCCCAGCGGCAGGCCGAGCAGGAAGGCCCCCATCCGGCCATCGGGTGCCGTCGCCAGGAAGCCGGGGCGGGCGGCGGAACCAGGACCAGAACCCGGATCTGGGCCGGCAGCACCGGGCAGGAGCCCGGCCTCCCGCAACAGCGCGGCACCTCCCTCCCGCCGCACCAGATCGCGCAGCCGCCGGGGTTCCTCCACGCCGTCAGGCACCCCGCCCCGCGCGGCGGCGAAGCGGCGCAGCAGGCGGGACACCGCCGGGACGGCCTCCTCCCAGGGGCAGAGTGCCGTCTCCACGGCCCCATCCAGCAGGACCCGCAGCGCCCCGCCCTCGGCACGCAGCAGGATATCCGCCCGCGAGGCATCGAGCGGCAGCGCGCCGCCCCCATCCAGGGCCAGGCCGAACTTGCCCGGAACCGCCTCCAGCGCCGGATCGGCCAGCGCGCCCTCCAGCGCGGCGATCAGCGCGGGCAGGCGCGGGTCCAGCGCCGGGTCATGCCCCAGCAACGGCGGGCAGACGAGGTTGCGCCGCCGCTCCACGCCCGGATCGGGATCGGCCAGCCCGGCCCCGACCAGCGCATCCGCCAGGGGCCGCAGCCCCGCCTCCGCGATGCCGCGAAGCTGGAGGTTCCCCCGGTTGGTCAGCTCGATCCGCCCATTGCCGTGCCCCGCGGCCAGCGCCGCCACCAGCCGGGCCGCCCCGGCGGTGAGCGTGGCACGGCCCGGCTTGACGCGAGCCAGCCAGCCATCGCCCGACCGCATCGGCTCGTGCAGCGAGGGACACCAGCCCCGCACGGCCATGCTTGGCCCCCTCTCGGCTGCGGGCGGGCTCACGTGCCGCTCTCCAGCAACCCGGCGGTGCTGTTGCGGCGGGGCCGCCAGAGATCGCGCGCCAGCGCATCGGCGAGGCGCCGCCGCAGCGCCTCGCGGGCCTCGGGGTTATGGTCGCGCAGGAAACGGTCCACCGCCTCGTCGCCCAGCGTGTGCTCGAACAACAGCTCGAACTGCCGGTCGAAGCGGACGGGAAGCGTGGCCGCGAAGCCGTGCAGCGCCTCGGCGGCGCGAGCGATCTCGGCCGCGCCCCGGCGGCCATGGCGCATCTGCCCGGCGATCCAGAGCGGGTTGGCGGCACGGCCCCGCACCACGCGGGCGATCTCCTCCTCCAGCGCGCGCAGCCTGGGCGTTCCGGCGCGGCTGGTGTCGGCGTGGTAGAGCCTCGGGCTGGCGCCGAGCCCCGCCGCCGCCGCCGCGAAGCCACCGGCATGGGCGGCGCGATCCGGACTGTCGAGCAGGTCGGTCTCGGCATGGTCCTGCACCTGCAGGAAGGCGCCGCCCGCCGCGATCCGCGCCGCGAAGCCCCGCGCATCGGGAGCGCCGTCGAGACCCTGCCCATAGGCATGGCCGGAGGCGGCGAGATAGGCACGCCCCAGCTCCGCCTTGTCCTCCCAGCCGCCCCGGGCGAGCAGATCCTCGGTCCCGGCGCCGTAATCCCCCGGCGCGGCGCCGAAGATCCGCACGGTGGCCCGGCGGAAGGCGTCGCCCTCCAGCCCCCCTTCCAGCCCTCGGGCCGAGGCGGCGAGCGGGTTCCAGTCCGCCGCCTCGTCCCGCGCCGCGACGGTGCGCACGGCCATGTCGAACAGCGCGATCTGTGCCGGGAAGGCATCGCGGAACAGGCCGGAGATGCGCAGCGTCACATCCACGCGCGGGCGGTCGAGCATGGCGAGCGGCAGCACCTCGACGCCGCTGGCGCGCCCCGATTCCGCGTCCCAGACCGGGCGCGCGCCCAGCAGCACCAGGGCCAGCGCCAGTTCCTCGCCGCCGGTGCGCAGCGTGGCGCTGCCCCAGAGGTCGATCACCAGATGGCGCAGGAAGTCGCCCTGCTCCTGCTGGTGCCGGCGCAGCAGCTCCGCCGCCGCCTTCTCCGCCAGCACCAGGGCGGAACGGGTCGGTACGCTGCGCGGGTCCAGGGCGAAGAGGTTGCGCCCGGTCGGCAGCACATCGGCGCGGCCCCGGCTGGGCGCGCCGGACGGCCCGGGGGCCACGAAGCGCCCGTCCAGCGCCGCGAGCAGCGCCTCGCGCTCGGCCAGGGCACAGGCATCGAGCCGCGCGGCCAGCGCCTCCGCGCCCAGGCCGGGACTGGAGCGCATCAGCGCATCCAGAAGCAGGGCGCGGCGCTCCGGCGCCGGCTCCCGGCCGAAGACATGCAGCCCGTCGCGGATCTGCATCTCCTTGACGTCGCAGAGATAGGCGTCGAGCCGGGCCAGCGCCTCCTCCTCCGGTGCCTCACGCGCCACCCCGCTCTCGTCGAGCAGCCCGCAGGCGCCGGCACGCTCCAGGATCTCGCGCCGGAGCAGGGCGGTGCGGCGGCGGTCGAGCCCGTCGGCGGCGGCATACTCGTCGATCAGCCGCTCCAGCGCCGCCCCCTCCGCATGCAGCCCGGCGGGGCGCAGCGGCGGGGTCAGGTGCCCGATGGTGACCGCACCCAGGCGCCGCTTGGCGGCGGCCGCCTCCCCGGGATTGTTGACGATGAAGGGATAGATCACCGGCAGCCCACCCACGAGCGCCACCGGGGCGCAGTCCGGCGCCAGTGCCGCCGCCTTGCCCGGCAGCCATTCCAGCGAGCCATGCGTGCCGAGATGCACCAGCGCATGGACCCGCTCCGCCTCCCGCATCCAGAGATGGAAGGCGACGAAGCCGTGCCGGGGCGGCAGGTCGGGGTCGTGGTAGCTCGCCTTGCGCCGCGCCGGATCGCCCCGGTCGGGCTGGATGGTCAGGAGATGTGGGCCGAGCCGTAGGTGCCGCAGGTGGAAGCCGCCATCCTTCACGGCGGCGTCCGCCTCCGCCCCGCCCCAGGCCGCCTCGACGCGGGCGCGGAAGGCCTCGGGCAGCGCGGCGAAGAGGCGCCGGTAGTGGTCGAGGGACAGGATGGGCCCGGGCGCGGCGCGGCAAAGCCATTCGGCCAGGGTCGCCGCATCCGGCGGCGCGGGCAGGTCATAGCCCGCTCCCCTCAACAGGCCGAGCATGGCTTCGAGGCTGGCGAAGCTGTCGAGCCCGACCGCATGGCCCTCCTGCCCCCCCACGCCCGGATAATCGGACAGCACGATGCCCAGCCGCCGCCCGGCGCGCGGCGTGGCGGCGAGCCGCGCCCAGGCGGCGGCGCGATCAGCGGCCAGCGCGATGCCCTCCGGGTCCGGGCGCAGCAGGGTGCGCGCGAAGCCGAGACCGGCGATGGCCGCATCCTCGGCCTTGTGCGCCACGGCGGTGGTCAGCAGGCGCCCGTCCAGCTCCGGCAGCGCCACCTGCATGGCGAGGTCGCTCTGCGACAACCCGCGCGCCGAGGCGGCCCAGACTTCGCGCGAGGCGGAGGACAGCAGCAGTTGCAACACCGGCACCCCGGCGGCATCGAGCGGCGAGCCGGAATCGTCACGCCGGGCGGAAAAGCCGGTGAGGTTCAGCACCACCGCCGGTTTCCAGCCGCGCAGCGTGGCGGCGATGCCCCGCGCCGTGCCGGGGGATTTCAGGCTGTCGGCGAACAGCGCCCGGGGCCGCAGCCCGCGCGCCGCCAGCGCCCCGGCCAGGGCGGCGACCGGCGCGGTGTCTCCGGCCAGGAGATGCGAGCGGTAGAAGGTGATGGCAGCAACCGGACCTTCCCCGCCAGCATCCCCCGGCAGTTCGTGCTCGCCCCAGGCGGGGAGGGACCGTGGCGGCGGGGGCAGGGCCGCAAGCGGATCGCGCGCCAGCGCCGCCATGAAGCGCAGCGCCGCCCCGGCATTCTCCGGCCCGCCGGCGGCGAAACCCGCATCCAGCCAGCGCCAGGCGGGTTCCGGCAGGGTGGAGAGGGCACGCAGCCGCGCATCGTCCCGTCCGTCGCCCGGCAGCAGCGCGAGCGCGATCCCCTCCCGCCGCGCCAGCGCCGCCAGTTCCTCGGCGCCATAGCGCCAGTAGTCGAGCCCGCCCAGCAACCGCGCCATCACGCAGCGCGACGCGGCCAGCGTGTTCTCCAGATAGAGATCGACCGAAAGCGGATGGCGCAGCCGCCCCAGGCTGGCGAGCCGCAGTTCGGGCCGCTCGCCCTCCATCCCCGCCCAGGCCGTGGCGGCGGCGCCGAGATCGGCGTCGGAGAAGGAGAGCACCACCAGCTCCGCGGGCGCCTGGCCGAGATCGACGGCGGCATCCGCCTCGTCCAGGCTGCGCGTCTCGCGGACCAGCAGGTGCATGGCGCGGCCCGCTCCCTCAGCCCATCAGCGCGGCGGCGATGGCGTCCCGGTCCAGCCCGGTCTGCCCGATCACCACGAGCTGCCCCTGGCGCGCCTCGCCCGGCGCCCAGGCGCGGTCGAACTGGTGGCTGAAACGGGTGCCGACACCCTGCACGGCGAGGCGCAGCGGCTTGCCGGCGATGGCGGCGAAGCCCTTCATCCGCAGCACGTCATGTGCCTCCGCCACCGCGCGCAGCCGCGCCACCAGCGCCTCGGGCGAGTCCAGCTCGGGCAGCGGCAGGGCGAAGCTGGTGAAGTCGTCATGCTCGTGCGCGCCATCCTCGGCATCGTGGTGCGAGGGGCGGGCGGCGAGGTCGTCCTCGGCGGCGGCGTTGAGGCCGAGCAGGATGGCGGGATCGAGCTTCCCGTCGCGGGCGGGCACGACCTTCACCGCGCGCGGGATGGCGCCCGCGATCCCGGCGCGCAGCCGCGCGGTGGCGGCCTCGTCCAGCAGGTCGGTCTTGTTCAGCACCACGAGGTCCGCGGCCAGGAGCTGATCCTCATAGACCTCCGCCAGCGGGTTGTCGTGGTCCAGCGACGGGTCCTCCGCGCGCTGCGCCGCCACCGCCTCCGGGTCCTCGGCGAAGCGGCCATCGGCCACGGCGGGGCCGTCCACCACCGTCACCACGCCGTCCACCGTGACGCGGGAGCGGATGCCGGGCCAGTTGAAGGCCTTGATCAGCGGCTTCGGCAGGGCGAGGCCGGAGGTCTCGATCAGGATATGCTCCGGCGGGTTCGGCCGGTCGAGCAGGGCCTGCATGGTGGGCAGGAACTCGTCGGCCACGGTGCAGCAGAGGCAGCCATTGGCCAGCTCGACGATGTTCTCCTCTTCGCAGCCCTCGATGCCGCAGCTCCGCAGCGTCTCGCCGTCGATGCCCAGCGCGCCGAACTCGTTGACGATGATGGCGATGCGGCGGCCGCGCGCATGGGCCATCAGGTGGCGCACCAGCGTGGTCTTCCCGGCGCCGAGGAAGCCGGTGACGATGGTGGCGGGGATCTTTGTGGCGGTGGCGCTCACGCGGCGTTCTCCGGTGCGGTCTGGGTGGGTTCGGCGGGCTCCGGCGCGGCGAAGGGCGGCACGCGGCCGAGCACGACCTGTTTCAGGGAGGCGGGGCGCTTCGAGGGCATGACCACCCCCGTGCGGGAGGCTGCGAACAGCGCGCCGTAATCCAGCAGGTCCCCCGCCTGTTCCGGCAGGAGGCGGCCCAGCAGGTACTGCCACTTGCCCGCCGCGGCGAGGGCGGCGGCGCAGCCCTGCTCGCAGGAGGCCATGCAGGTGGCGGCGCGCAGCCGCACCGGGCTGTCCGGCCGCGCCGCCAGGGCTTCGGCCACGGCGTCGTGCAGCCGCTGGCCCTCGGGCACGTCGCCCTCGCGCAGATCGAGTCCGGCGCGGCAGGTGATGCAGACATGGAGCAGGACAGGCTCGGCCAAACGGGGCACCCCAGGGATCGACACGCGCATGGGATGCCGACCGCTCCCATTGCCCCCTCCGGTCGGGGAAGCCGGGAACCGATGGCCGCCGGCCAGGGGGCCGGGGCGCATCGCCGATGCCGGGGCACCCCGCCCGGCGTCACGATCCATCCCGCCGGGACAAGCCCGGTGGGGATGATGGCAGGTCTCCTGGCTCGCGGATCAGGCGCGGCCTGCCGGCCTTCCCGGCACGCCGCCCCATTCCCGGGGCCGGCACGCCAGTGGCGGATTGGCAGGCCGCTCTCCGCTCACAGTTGCGGGGGCAGCCGCGGATTCGGGCCGCACGACCCTCACCGCATTCCCTTTTCACCCCCGCCCCGGGCATTGTCGGTGGCATCGGCCCATGGCGGGGGACCATCGGCTGCGGGGGTAGTCTTGGCGGCCCGGCCCTGTCAATGGAAAGCCATGGCTGCCGATTCCCCCGACACCCCCATGCTGACCCTGGTCCTGGGCGGCACCCGTTCCGGCAAGAGCCGCCACGCGGAGACCCTCCTCGCCGCCCTGCCGAAACCCTGGCTCTACATCGCCACGGCCCAGGCCTTCGACGAGGAGATGCGCGCCCGCATCGCCGAGCACCGCGCCCGCCGCGGTCCGGAATGGGAAACGGTGGAGGCGCCGCTCGACCTGCCCGCCGCCCTGCTGCGCGCCCGGCACCGCCCGGTGCTGGTGGACTGCCTGACGCTCTGGCTGAGCAACCTGATCCTGGGCGAGCGCGACCTGGAGGCGGCGGCGGTGGCGCTGGAAACGGCGCTGGCGCAGCGTTCCGCCCCGGCGGTGCTGGTCTCCAACGAGGTCGGCCTCGGCATCGTGCCCGAGAACGCCCTGGCCCGGCGCTTCCGCGACGCGGCGGGTATCCTGCACCAGCGCCTGGCGGAACGGGCGGAGCGCGTGGTCTTCACCGTCGCCGGCCTGCCCATGGTGGTGAAGTGAGCGACACGGAGGAAGCCGCCCGCCACCGCGCGAAGATGGAGAAGCGCAAGGCGGTGCAGGATGCCGAGGTGGCCTCGAAGACCATCGAGAAGGGCCTGCTGCTGGTGAACACCGGCCCCGGCAAGGGCAAGTCCACCGCCGCCTTCGGCCTGCTGCTGCGCATGCTGGGCCATGGGCGGCCCTGCGGCGTGGTGCAGTTCATCAAGGGCGCCTGGAGCACGGGCGAGCGCCATGTGCTGGAAGGCTTCGGCCCCTTGGTGGAGTGGCACAGCATGGGCGAGGGCTTCACCTGGGAAACGCAGGACCGCGCCCGCGACGTGGCGGCGGCGGAGGCGGCCTGGGCGAAGGCCCTGGCGCTGATGGCGCGGGAGGACCTCGCCCTGCTGGTGCTGGACGAGCTCTGCATCGCGCTGCGCTACGGCTATCTCGGCACCGACGCCGTGGTGGCGGCGCTGCGGGCACGGCGGCCCTCGCTGCATGTCGTCGCCACCGGCCGCAACGCCCCGCCGGCGCTGGTCGAAGCGGCGGACCTCGTCACCGAGATGGGGCTGGTGAAGCACCATTTCGCGGCGGGGGTGAAGGCGCAGCAGGGGATCGAGTTCTGATGTCCGTGGCCCTGATGTTCCAGGGCACCGGTTCCTCGGTCGGCAAGTCGCTGCTGGTGGCGGGGCTGGCGCGTCTCTTCGCGCAGCGCGGGCTGCGGGTGCGGCCCTTCAAGCCGCAGAACATGTCCAACAACGCCGCCGTCACGGCCGATGGCGGGGAGATCGGCCGCGCCCAGGCCCTCCAGGCGCGGGCGGCCGGCGTGGCGCCCAGCGTCCACATGAACCCCGTGCTGCTCAAGCCGCAGAGCGAGACCGGCTCCCAGGTCGTGGTGCAGGGCCACGTCCTCGCCACGGCGCGGGCCCGCGAATACCAGGCGATGAAGCCCCAACTCATGCCCCATGTCCTCGACAGCTTCGCGCGGCTGCGGGCCGAGGCCGACCTCGTGCTGGTGGAGGGGGCCGGCAGCGCCTCCGAGATCAACCTGCGCGCGGGCGACATCGCCAATATGGGCTTCGCCCGCGCCACCGGCACGCCGGTCGTGCTGGTGGGCGATATCGACCGGGGCGGGGTGATCGCCAGCCTCGTCGGCACCCAGGCGGTTCTGCCGCCGGAGGATGCGGCGATGATCCGCGGCTTCCTGGTGAACCGGATGCGCGGCGACCCGACGCTGTTCGAGGCGGGGATGCGCGCGATCGCGGAACGCACCGGCTGGGCGCCGCTGGGGCTGGTGCCCTTCACCGACGCGGCGCGCCGCCTGCCGGCTGAGGACGCACAGGATCTGTTCACCGCCCTTGGGGCCGCCCCCCGCAACCCCGGCGCCCCCCTGCGGATCGCCGTGCCGGTGCTGCCCTGCATCAGCAATTTCGACGACCTCGACCCGCTCGCCGCCGAGCCGGGGGTGGAGCTCCTGCTGCTGCGCCGGGGCACGCCCCTGCCGGGGGATTGCGGCCTCGTGGTGCTGCCCGGCTCGAAGGCCACGATCGCCGACCTCGCCGTGCTGCGCGAGGAAGGCTGGGACATCGACATCCTGGCGCACCGGCGGCGGGGCGGGCGGGTGCTGGGGCTCTGCGGCGGCTACCAGATGCTCGGGCGGCGGATCGAGGACCCGCTGGGCATCGAGGGTCCGCCCGGCGGCGTGGCGGGGCTCGGCCTGCTCGACGTCTCGACGGTCCTGACACGGGAGAAGCGGCTCAGCCCGGCCGGCGGCGTGACGCTGGCGGAAGGCGCGCCCTTCACCGGCTACGAGATGCATATGGGCCGCACCGAGGGGCCGGACGCGGCGAACCCGCTGCTCCGCCTCGATGACGGGCGGCTGGACGGCGCTGTCTCGGCGGACGGGCTGGTTTCGGGCACCTATGTCCACGGCCTGTTCGGCGACGACGCGCAGCGGGCGGCCTGGCTGGGGCGCCTGGGCCTCGCCGCGGCGCCGCGCCGGCACGAGGCCGGGGTCGAGGCGGCGTTGGACGCGCTGGCGGCGCATCTGGCGCGGCATGTGGACGTGGAAGCCCTGCTGCGCATCGCCGGACGGGCATGATCCCCGATCCCCACGGGGCGCTGGCGATCTTCTGATCGGGCTCCCGGCCGGGGCGGCGTTGACGGGCCGGGCGCGGCGCGGGAGAGGATCGTCCCAGGCAGGGCACCGAAGGGGTCGATCCATGGACCGTCGCAGCTTTCTGGCTTCCGCAGCCACCATTACCCTGGCCGCCGGCACCCTGACCGCCGGCCTCCAGAGCCCCGGACAGGCCCTGGCCCAGCCAACCCCCCAACCGGCGCCCCTGCCGCCCGGCTGGCGCCAGTTCGAGGTCGTCACTCGCGTGACGCTGCAGGACGCCCCGGGCGCGGCGCAGCTCTGGCTGCCCATGGCGCAGACGGCCGGCGGCTACCAGGCTGTCCTCGAAACCCGCTGCCAGGGCACGGGCCGGGCCCAGGTCGTGCGGGACGCGCGCTACGGCGCCGAGGTGCTGAAGATGAACTGGGAGGCCGGCTCCGACACCCCCAGGAGCGCCGAGCTGGTCCAGCGCGTGGCCACCCGGGACCGCGACGGCCACGACCCGGCCGTGCCCGTCACCCTGGCCGAGCGCCAGTTCTGGACCCAGCCCACCGAGAGCGTGCAGACGGACGGCATCGTACGCGACACCGCGCAGCGCATCACCGCCGGGCTGAGCGAGCCGCGCGCCCGGCTGCGGGCGATCTACGACTGGGTGGTGGACCACACGACCCGCGACCCGGAAACGCCGGGCTGCGGCTTCGGCGATGTCCGCGGCATGCTGGAAAGCGGCCGGCTGAGCGGCAAATGCGCCGACATCAACGGGCTCATGACGGGCCTCGCCCGCGCGGCGGGCTTCCCGGCACGCGACGTCTACGGGGTCCGCGTCGCCGGCTCGCGCCAGTTCCGGACGCTGGGCGCCAGCGGCGACGTCTCCAAGGCGCAGCACTGCCGCTCCGAGGTCTTCCTGGAGGATGCCGGCTGGTTCCCCATCGATCCGGCGGATGTGCGCAAGGTCATCCTGGAGCACAAGCTGGCCCTGGACAGCGCCGAGATCCGCGCCCTGCGCGAGAGCATCTTCGGCTCCTGGGAGATGAACTGGGTGGGCTACAACAGCGCCACCGACATCATCCTGCCGGACGCGATGGGCAACCAGAAGCCGAACTTCGCCTTCCTGATGTACCCCTGTGCCTTCACCGCGAACGGCCAGCCGGATTGCCTGGACCCCGTGCATTTCAGCTACGCGATCGAGGCGCGAGAGATCGCCGCCTGACCCCGCCGCGCCCTCAGCCCGCCGCCATGGCGAGCGCGGCCAGCGCCAGCACCGCCGCGAACTGCACCGCGCAGGCCCGCCGGTAAAGCCGCAGCGCCCGGCGCAGATCCGCCGGCACCGCCTCCGCGCGGCCGTCGCCCATCCAGTGATCCTCCACCCGCACGCCGCCATAGACGCGCGGCCCGGCGAGGCGCAGGCCCAGCGCCCCCGCCATGGCGGCTTCCGGCCATCCGGCATTGGGGGAACGGTGGCGGCTGGCATCCCGCCGCACCGCGCGCAGCGCCCCCCGCGCGCTGGCTCCGGGGGTGAGCAGGGCGGCGAGGACGAGCCACAGTGCCGAGAGGCGGGAGGCCGGAAGGTTCACCAGGTCGTCGAAGCGGGCGGCGGCCCAGCCATAGTCGGCGTAGCGCGGCGTGCGGTGGCCGATCATGCTGTCGGCGGTGTTGGCGGCCTTGTAGCCGGCGATGCCGGGCAGGCCCGCGACCCCGCACCAGAAGGCCGGCGCCACCACGCCGTCGGAGAAGTTCTCGGCCAGGCTCTCGGTCGCGGCGCGCACCACGCCCGCCTCGTCCAGCGCGGCGGGGTCGCGGCCCACGATTCGCGACACCGCCTCGCGCCCGCCCGCCAGCCCGCGCTCCTCCAGCGCCCGCGCCACGGCGCGCACGTGATCGTGCAGGCTGCGCTGCGCCGGCAGGCTCGCCGCCAGCAGCGCCAGCAGGGCGACCGCCGGCCAGAAGGGGAGGGACCGCAGCAGCAGGAGCTGCAGCAGCGCGGCGGGCACCACCACCGCGCTCAGGAGAAGCAACTGCGCGAGGAACCCCGCGAGGCGCCTTGCCTTATTCGTGCCGGTTTCCCGATTCAGACGGCGTTCCAGCCAGGCGATGAGCCCACCCATCCAGACCACCGGATGGCGGATCCTGCGGAACACGGCTTCGGGATAGCCAAGGACGGCTTCCAGCGCGAGCGCGCCGGCCAGGATGAACAAGCTGGGCAAGGGACAGGTTCGAATTGCTGACGATGAATGCGGCAGGGGCTAGCACGCCCCGGGACGGCGCGTCAGGCGCCGTGACCGAACATGGTGGCCGGCTGGCCGCGGCACGGCTGCTCTTTCCCGGCGCGCCGGAGCCTTTCCTCGACCTGTCCACGGGTATCAACCCCGTGCCCTATCACCTGCCGCGCTTCCCGGCCGATGCCTTCACCCGCCTGCCGGAGCCGGAGGCGCTGTGGGAACTCCAGATGATCGCCGCCGCCGCCTATGGCGCCGCATCGCCGGAGATGGTGGCCGCCGCGCCGGGCACGCAGATCCTGATCAGCCTCCTGCCGCATCTCCTGCCCTGGCGCGACGTGGCGGTGCTCGGCCCGACCTATGCCGAGCACGCCCTGTCCTGGCGCGCGGCCGGGGCGCGGGTGACGGAAACGGAAGACCCCGGGGAACTGGCGCGGCACGAGGTGGCGGTGCTGTGCAACCCCAACAACCCCGATGGCCGCCGGCACGACCGGGCAGCGCTGGCGGCGCTGGCGGCCCGGGTGAGGCTGCTGGTGGTGGACGAGTCCTTCGCCGATTTCGACGGGCCGGAGCGCAACGCGGCGCCGCTCCTGCCGCGGCCGGACCTGCTGGTGCTACGCTCCTTCGGCAAGAGCTACGGGCTGGCCGGGCTGCGCCTGGGCTTCGCCCTGGCCGAGCCCGCCCTGGCCGGGCGGCTGCGCGCGATGATGGGCCCCTGGGCCGTCTCCGGCCCCGCTTTGGCGGTGGGCATCCCGGCCCTGCGCGACCGGAACTGGCTGATCGAGGCATCGCGCCGCTGCGCCGTGGACGCGCTGCGGCTGGACATGCTGCTGGCCCAGGCGGGCTTCCGCATCCTGGGCGGCACCAGCCTCTTCCGCCTGGCCTCCCACGCGGCGGCGGCGGACTGGTTTGGACGGCTGGGCCGGGCGGGCATCCTGGTGCGCGGCTTCCGCGACCTCCCCGACCGGCTGCGCTTCGGCCTGCCGGGCGACGAGGCGGGCTGGACGCGGCTGGAGGCGGTGCTGCGCGGCTGAGCCCCCGGACCGTGCCTTAGTAGGGGCTCGTGCGCCCGGAATAGGGCGGCACGGCCGGAGCCGGATAGCTGTGGGAGGCCGGCGGCCGGGAGGCATCGATCGCCGCCCCCAGGGCGGCACCGGCCGCGGCGCCCGCCGCCGCGGCGGAGCCCGGTGCCCCATAGTAGTAGGGATCGGGCGTCACGACCTGCACGCAACCGCCCAGCGCCGCCGCCGCCAGCAGCAGCCCGAAGACTGGCAGGCCCCGCCCTCCGGCGCGGCGGGGAACCGGGGCCTGAAGCCGGGAAGGGTGCCGCTGGGCCGGTCTGAGCATCCGGTCAGGCTGGCCCTTCCGGCGGCACGAGGCAAGCGCCGCCGGGCGGGACCGTCTCCTCAGCCCTGGCGGGGCAGGAGCCGTTCCGCCAGCGTGGCGAAATAGGAAGCGCCCACCGGCAGGATCTCGTCGTTGAAGTCATAGAGCGGGTGATGGACGTTCGGGTCGTGTCCCGTCCGGCCGCCGCCGAGGAACAGGTAGGACCCGTCCTTCACGTTGAGCATGAAGGAGAAGTCCTCGCCGCCCATGGTCGGCTTCTCCACCTCGATCACGCGGCCCTCGCCCACCACCACGGCGGCCGCCTCGGCGGCCAGGCGCGTGCTCTCCGCCTCGTTGATCGTGGCCGGATAGGCGCGCTGGAAATCGACCTCCGCGCTGGCGCCGAAGGCCGCCGCGATGCCGCCCGCGATCTCGCGCACCTTGCGCTCCAGCAGGTCGCCGATCTCCGGCTTGAACCAGCGCGCGGTGCCCTGCATCCGCACCACCTCCGGGATCACGTTGAAGGTGTGGCCGCCGGTGATGTGCGCGATGGTCACGACGCCGGCCTCCACCGGCTCGACATTGCGCGCCACGATGGATTGCAGCGCGGAGACGATCTGCGCCGCGATCACGATCGGGTCGTTGCCGTTGTGCGGCATGGCGCCATGCGCGCCCTTGCCGGTGACGGTGATGGTGATGTTGGCGACGGCGGCCATGATCGGGCCGACCTTCCAGGCGAACTGCCCGGCGGGCAGGCTGGGCCAGTTGTGGATGCCGAAGACCCGCTTCATCGGGAAGCGCTCGAACAGCCCCTCCTTCACCATCGCATCGCCGCCGCCGAAATTCTCCTCGGCCGGCTGGAAGATCACATAGGCGGTGCCGGCGAAGTTGCGCGTCTCCGCCAGGTACTTCGCCGCGCCGAGCAGCATGGTGGTGTGCCCGTCATGGCCGCAGGCATGCATCGTCCCCGGCACGGTGGAGGCATAGACGAGCCCGGTCTCCTCCAGGATCGGCAGCGCGTCCATGTCGGCGCGGAAGCCGATGCCGTCGCCCGGTGCTTGCCCCCGGATCACCCCCACCACGCCGGTCTTCGCGATGCCGGTGACGACCTCATCGCAGCCGAATTCCCGCAGCTTCTCCGCGACGATGCCGGAGGTGCGGACCTCCTCGTAGGCCAGCTCCGGATGGCGGTGGAAATCCTGCCGCCACGCGGTCATCTCGTCGTGGAACTCGGCGATACGGTTCAGGACAGGCATGACGGCCCTCGCTCTGTGTCTTCGCCCCGAGGTTTGGAGCCGGCCCGGGGTGGAGGCAAGAGCGGCCGCCGGGCGCATCGCCACCTCACCCCCGCCCGAAGGTGCTCGCCAGCCCCGCCTCCAGCGGACGCGGCTCGACCCCCAGCTCCGCCCGCATCGGCCCGATGTCGAAGCCCTTGTCCTCCGTCAGCCGCCGCAGCTCGCTCGCCCGCACGGTGGGCAGGAAGGGCAGCAGCCGGGTGAGGGGGGACAGCGCCAGCAGCGGCGCCAGCGGCACGGGCAGGACCGGCGGCACCCGCACCCCGGCGGCACGGCACACCGCCCGCAGGAAATCGGCATAGCGCAGCGCCTCCGGCCCGGCGATCACCAGCGCTCGGGGCGCCTCCCAGTCCCGCGCCAGCGCGGCGCGCAGGCTGGCGGTCACGTCGTCCTGGTGGATCGGCTGCACCAGCGCCCGCCCGCCGCCGGGCAGGGGCGCGACGGGCAGGCGCCGCATCAGCGCGGCCAGGCGCTGCACGTTGTCCTCCCCCTGGGCGCCATAGATCATCGTGGGGTGCAGGATCACGCCGTTCCACCCGCTGGCCAGCAGCGCCGCCTCGCCGGCCCGCACGCCGTCGCCATGCGCATCCGCCCAGCGGGAGAAGCGGCGCGTGCTGCCCATCAGCACGATCCGCGCCGCCGGCGGCGCGGCGGCGAGGATCGCCGGGGCATGCCGGGCATGGGCGCCGGACACGATGCGCGTGGCATCCGCCAGCGCGGCGCGCAGGGCCGCGGCATCCTTCAGGTCGGCGACGCGCGGCGTGCCGGGCAGGCCGGTGGCGGCCCAGCGTTCCGGGTTCCGCACCACGGGGATGACGGGGATGCCGTCAGCGGCCAGGGAGCGGCAGAGCGTGGCGCCGGAACGGCCGGAGGCGCCGATCACCGTGACGGGACCATCTCCGGGACGCAGCGTGGCACTCACCGGCAGGCTCGCCACGGGCCGCGGTCGAGGTGGAAGTGGTCGCGGTGCAAGGCGTTGTACTCCGGTCCCAGGACGGCGTCGAAGACACGGCAGGCGCCGTCGCGCGCCGCGTGCAGGAAGGCGCCGCGCGGCCCGGGATCGTCCCAGTCGCGGGCCAGCGACACCTCGCGCCCGTCTGCCAGTACGAAGCCCGCCACATCAAGGGCATTGGCCGTGGCGTGCTGGCTGCGACGCGTGCCGTCCCCCCGGCCGCCGCGCACGGCGCGGCAGGCATAGGTGCCGAGCTGCCGGATGCGCACGACCTCCTGCCCCAGATGCTCCCGCGCGACCGGCTGGAGGACGGCATTGACATAGATGGCCCAGGACGCGCCCAGCGCGCAGGTCGCCATCGGCGCCGCCGGGGCGAGCGCCGGCCCGAAATCCAGCCGCAGCGCCTCCAGGATCTCGCAGCCCTCGTCGGACGGCTGGTCCGCGACGCGGCGGACGGGGATTCCGGCGGCCTCGAAGGCGGCGAAGCAGCGGTCCGGCTGCCACTTCATCTGCGCCAGCTTGAACCGGCTCATCGGGTTGGGCGCGGCGCGCAGGTCCAGGGGCGCGAAAGGGTCCCAGGCCGGGGGAAGGCGGAGGAATCCCGCCAGCGCCACCCCCAGCAGGGCGAGCGGCAACAGCAGCAGGAGGAGGGCGCGCTTCACGCGCATGGACATGGCCACGGCCCCGCGTTCCGGCAGCGGGAAAGGCGCCGAATTTGTGGTAACGAAATGCCGCCGGATTTGTGGTATTAAAATACCACACCGGAAAAACCCTGATTTGGCTTGACTTACAGCGCCAGGACGGCGATATGCCGCGCCACTCTTACTGAACCATCTGGATCGCCATGCTCTCGACGCAGACCCGCTCGATCAAGCCGGCGGAGGTCAAGAAGGACTGGGTGCTGATCGACGCGGAGGGCCTCGTGCTCGGCCGTCTCGCCGCCCTGGTCGCCAATCGCCTCCGCGGCAAGCACAAGCCCACCTTCACCCCGCATGTCGATTGCGGCGATCACGTCGTGATCGTCAACGCCGACAAGGTCCGCGTCACCGGCGCCAAGGCCGAGCAGTCCGTGTTCTACTGGCACACCGGCTACGCCGGCGGCATCAAGGGCCGCACGGTGCGTGAGCGCCTCGAGGGCCGTTTCCCCGAGCGCGTGATCGAGAAGGCCGTGGAGCGCATGATCACCCGTGGCCCCCTCGGCCGCCAGCAGATGCGCAACCTCCACGTCTATGCCGGTGGCGAGCACCCGCACGCCGGCCAGACGCCGTCGAAGGTCGACATCGCGGCGCTGAACCGCAAGAACAAGGTGGCCTGACCGTGAGCGACACCCAGTCCACGAATTCCCTCGCCGACCTCAAGACCCTCGTCGCCGGCACCCCGGCCGGCGAGGGCACCACGGCCGCCGCGACCCGTGAGCCGAAGCGCGACGCCCAGGGCCGCGCCTACGCCACCGGCCGCCGCAAGAACGCCATCGCCCGCGTCTGGCTGAAGCCCGGCAAGGGCGAGGTTCAGGTCAATGGCCGCGCCCAGGCGAAGTACTTCGCCCGCCCGGTGCTGCGGATGCTGATCGCCCAGCCCTTCCTGGTGGCGGACCGCTACCAGCAGTTCGACGTGATCTGCACGGTGGTCGGCGGTGGCCTGTCCGGCCAGGCCGGCGCGGTGCGCCTCGGCGTCAGCCGCGCGCTCACCCACTACGAGCCCGCCCTGCGCCCGATCCTGAAGAAGGCCGGCTTCCTGACCCGCGACCCGCGCGTGGTCGAGCGCAAGAAGTACGGCAAGGCCAAGGCCCGACGCTCCTTCCAGTTCAGCAAGCGCTGACCGGGGGCGGGCGCCGGTTGGCGCCCGGGCCGTATCTGGTTCCGGAAAAGGGCGGTCCCGCTGGGGCCGCCCTTTTTCACGTTCTTGTCCGTTGTTCCGGCGCGGTGCCTGCGTCATCACCGTGCTGCATCCGAGAGCGAGAGGAGTTCTCCGCATGGCCAAGGGTTCCCTGCCGTCCGTCTTCGTGGACGGCGAGTCCGGCACCACGGGGCTGCAGATCGTCGAGCGCCTGCAGAACCTGCCGGGCGTCGCGCTCCGTTCCCTGCCGGCGGAGCGCCGCAAGGACCCGGAGGCCAAGCGCGCCCTGATGGCCGAGGTGGATGCGGTGGTGCTCTGCCTGCCCGACGACGCGGCGAAGGAAAGCGCCGCCATGGCGGCCTCCCTCGGCACCGACGCGCCCAAGGTCCTGGACGCCTCGACCGCCCACCGGGTGGACCCGGACTGGGTCTATGGCTTCCCCGAGCTCTCGCCGCAGCAGGCGACCGCCGTGGCCCAGGCCCCGCGCGTGAGCAACCCCGGCTGCTACCCCACCGGCGGCATCGCGCTGCTGCGGCCGCTGCTCGATGCCGGCCTCATCCCGGCGGACTACCCGGTCACGGTAAACGCCGTCTCCGGCTATTCCGGCGGCGGCAAGGCGATGATCGCCGAGCACGAGGGCGGCAAGGCGCCGAATTTCGAGCTCTACGGCCTGGCGCTGGAACACAAGCACGTGGCCGAGCTGCAGCGCTATTCCGGCCTGACGCGCCGCCCGCTCTTCGTCCCGAGCGTGGGGCATTTCCGGCAGGGCATGCTGGTCTCCATCCCGCTGCATCTTGACATGCTGCCGGGCACGCCCTCGCCGGCCCGCCTGCGCGAAGTGCTGGAGGCGCACTACGCCGGCTCCCCCTGGGTCCGCGTCCTGCCCGCCGAGGCGAATGGCAAGCTGGAGGCCGAGGCCCTGAACGACACCAACGGGCTGGAACTCCGGGTCTTCGGCAACGAGGCCCGGCAGCAGGCGGTGCTGGTGGCGCGGCTGGACAATCTCGGCAAGGGCGCCTCGGGCGCGGCCGTCCAGAACCTCGGCCTGATGCTGGGCCTCGATGTCGAGGCGCGGCTGGGCCGGGCGGCATGAGCGGCCACACAGGCCACATCCTCCCCTTCGAGGGTAAACTCCCCCGCATCCACCCCACCGCCTGGATCGCCCCCACCGCCGTGGTGATCGGCGATGTGGAGATCGGGGAGGGGGCGAGCATCTGGTACAACTGCGTGCTGCGCGGCGACACCGCCGCGATCACGGTCGGCGCCCGCTCCAATGTCCAGGACGGCACAATCGTCCACCTCAATGCCGGGGAGCCGACGCGGATCGGCGCCGATGTCACGATCGGCCATGCCTGCATCATCCATGCCTGCACGCTGGAGGACGGCGCCTTCGTCGGCATGGGCGCCACGGTGCTGGACCGCGCGGTGATCGAGACGGGCGGCATGATCGGCGCGGGCGGCCTGCTCGCGCCGGGCAAGGTGATCCGCAGCAACGAGCTCTGGCTCGGCTCGCCCGCGCGCCTGGCGCGGCAGCGGACGGAGGAGGATCTGGCGATCTTCGCCCGCACCGCCCCGCACTACGTGGAACTGTCCGGACGGCACCGCCAGAGTCTGGCGCAGAGCCTGGAGTGAGGCATCTGCGCCCCCCGGCGCTTCTCCTGCTCGCCGGCCTCGCCGCCTGCGCCACGGAAAGCAACGCCCCCGCCCTGCCGCCCATCGCCGCGACGGGGCAGGACCCGGCCATCGCCTCGATCTACGGCGCGATGCCGGTCTTCCGCGACACGCGCATCGTGGCGGGCAAGCCGGCCGAGGCCGCCATCGCCGCGATCCGGCTGGAATGGCTGGCGGCGGCGATGCCGCACGACCTCGCCTTCACCCACAGCAACCCCATCACCATCCCCGCCATGCTGGCGGCGCGCGACAACCTCCGCGCCGCGCTCGGAATCCAGCCCGGGGCACCGGGGACCATGGTGATGGCCGGGCTGGCCGATGCGGCGGCGGCGCTGGCCCGGGGCGACGAGGAAGCGGCGCGTCGCGCCCTGCCGCCGCCGGTCTTCGCCCCGGACACGCTGCGGCGCCTCGCCCGGCTGCCGGACCTGCCGGAGGCCAACCTCGCCCTGCTGCGGGCAGCCAAGGATCTGGACAGCGGCCCCGGCTCCTGAGACGGACGTGGGAGCGCGGTTGCCGAGCCGTGCCGGGGATGGGAAGACACCCTATGCAACGACGACTCCTGCTGCTGGCCCTGCTGCCGCTCGCCGCCTGTGCGGAGCTGCGCACGCCGCGCCGGCCGATTTCGCCGCCGCCCGGCCTGCTGACCGGCCCCGACCAGGGGCGGCAGGCGATCCGGGAACTCGACGAGTCCTTCCGCAACGGCGCCGCCGCGCTGCGCGGCCATCCGGAACGGATGGCCCGGGCCGCGGCGATGCTGGAATGGCTCTGCACGGACCTCGCCGGCAATCCGCGTTGGAACCCGGTCTCCCCGGGGGTGAAGCAGGTTGTCTATACCGCCCGCGACGAGGTGCGGAACGCCCTCGGCATCCAGCCGGAAGTGACCGGGCCGGAAGCGGCCACGGTCATGGCCGATGTCGCGCGGGAACTGGCCGACGGCCAGGAAACGCGCGCCCAGGCTTTGCTGGAGGACGAGCGCCGCTTCCGCAATGGCGGGGAGCGGGTGATCGCCCGGCTGCGCGACCCGGGGCCCCTGCCGAACAGCGAGATCGCGCTTGGTGCCCTGGCGCAGGAGGTGGCGCGGCTGGATTCGGTGAATGGCTGGGTGGTTCAGCCCGCCGCCGATCCCTCCCTGACCGGCACGCGCGGGCTGGAGGACGATTCCTTCCGGTCCTCGCCCGGGTTCTGACCGTCGGGGATTCCGGCCGGGGCGGAACCCCCGGCCGCCAGGGCGCCGGGGTCAGTCCTGCGCCATCACCTTCACATAGTCGCCGGGCGCATCGGCCAGGGCCGGCAGCTTCCCGGCCCCCGGCTCGCGGGCGGGCACCATGGCGTTGTCCAGCCCCGTGACCCAGCGCTGCCAGTCCGGCCACCAGGAGCCGGCGAGCTCCGTGGCCCCCTCCAGCCATTCCTCCGGATCGGCGGGCAGAGCCTCGTTGGTCCAGTGGCTGTACTTGCCGCTCTCGGGCGCGTTCACCACCCCGGCGATATGGCCCGAGGCGGCGAGCACGAAGCGGATCGGCCCGCCATAGATCTGCGTCGCGCGATAGGTGCTTTTCCAGGGCGCGATATGGTCCTCGCGCGTCGAGAGCAGATAGACGGGGATCTTGATCTTCCGCAGGTCGATCGGCACCCCGTCCAGCGTGATCCCGCCCGGCTTCACCAGGTCGTTCTGCTGATACATGCGGCGCAGGTAGAAGCTGTGCATCTTCGCCGGCATGCGCGTGCTGTCGTCGTTCCAGAACAGCAGGTCGAAGGGGAAGGGCTCCTGCCCCAGCAGGTAGTTCTGGACCACGAAGCTCCAGATCAGGTCGTTGGCGCGGAGCATGTTGAAGGTGTTCGCCATCTCCCCGCCCGCGAGGAAGCCCCGCTCGCCCATCTTCTGCTCGACGGCCTTGAGCTGCACCTCGTCGATGAAGACGCTGATCTCGCCCGCCTCCTCGAAATCCGTCATGGTGGTGAAGAAGGTGGCGCTCTTGATGCGCGTGTCGCGCTTCGCCGCCATATGCGCGAGCGTCGCGGCCAGCAGCGTGCCGCCGAGGCAGTAGCCGATGGCGTTGACGTTGCGCTCCCCCGTCGCCTGCTGGATCGCGTCCAGCGCGGCATAGGGGCCCTCCTTCATGTAGTCCTCGAAATCCTTCTCCGCGAGGTGCTCGTCCGGATTGACCCAGGAGCAGACGAAGACCGTATGCCCCTGCGACACCGCCCAGCGGATGAGGGAGTTCTTCGGCCGCAGGTCGAGGATGTAGAACTTGTTGATCCAGGGCGGCAGCAGCAGCAGCGGCCGCTTGAGCACCTTCTCCGTGGTAGGGCTGTACTGGATCAGCTCCATCAGCTCGTTGCGATACACCACCTTGCCCGGCGTCACCGCGATGTTCTCGCCGATCGCGAACTTGCTGCGGTCGGTCATGCTGATGCGCAGGTTGCCCTTGCCACGCTCCAGGTCGGTCAGGAGGTTGGTCAGGCCCTTCAACAGGTTCTCGCCGCCGGTCTCGGCGGTGCGGCGCAGCACCTGGGGGTTGGTCATCAGGAAGTTCGTCGGGCTCATCGCATCCACGAACTGCCGCGTGTAGAAATCGACCTTCTGGGCGTTCTTCGGGTCGAGCTCGCCCTCCGTGCCGCGCACCACGTTCTGCATGTACCGCGCCGACAGCAGGTAGGACTGCTTGATGAAGTCGAAGACCTCGTTCTCGCGCCAGGCATCGTCCTTGAAGCGCTTGTCCTTGCTGTCCTCGGAGATGACCGGCTTGACCTCGCCCCCCATCATGCGGCGCGCGGTGTTGCCCCAGAGGGTCAGGTAGTCCTGCCAGAAGCCCATCTGGGCCTGCATCAGCCGGGCCGGGTTGGCCATCAGCCGGCTCGCCATCTCCATGAAGGCGCCGCCGAGGTTGAAGGGATCGAGCGGCGTCCCGCCCTCCACCTGGGGCGTGCCGCCGGTGCGGCCGGCCAGCTTCTCCGCGCTGTCGCCCTGCCGGCGGACGAAGTCGGCCACGATGCGCTGGCTGCGCTCCGCGACATCGGCCATGGTTCGTGTCACCAGCGCCGGGTCCGGCAGGCGGAAACCAGGATCGGGCGTCTTGTCACTCTGGCTCATCGGCGTGTTCCTGGTGCTCTCCCGGCCTGCGGCATCCGATGGCTTCACGCTTCGCCGGTTCTGCGGCAAACCTCGGTCCGAAGGGTATGGACCGATGGGAATGCCCCGCGGGAACCCGGCCGGGCGGGAAGTGCAGATGATCCACAAGCCGATCAAACCTAGGTTGCGTGGGCAGGGGCGGCAAGCAGCCGCGCCGCTTTTGGCGCTGCGGCAAGGACGGCGCCTGCGCCCGCTCGTCCTGCTGGGCTGCCTGGTGCCGCTGGGCGCCTGCGTCGGCTCGCCGGGCGAGGGGCCCTTCGACTTCGTGCGCGAGATCCGCGGCAACGGGCTGAGCGGGCGCGAGGCGCCGCCGGGCCTGGAGGAAGGCTTCCCCAACCTCGCCCGCATCCCCCCCCGCCCGGCCCGGGGGGAGGCCTCGGTGCGCGAGCAACTGACCACCGCGCTCGCCGCCAACCGCGCCGCGGCGTCGCAGCCCATCTCGCCCGACGCCCCGGTGCCCGAGCCGCCGCCCGCGCCGGGTGCGAACCAGGTGCCGCACAGCCCGCCGCCGCCGCCGCGCCTGGCCTCGGCCCCGGCCATCGGCCCCAGCCCCCCCACCTCCGTGCTGCGCACCGGCGCGCCCGATCCCGGCAGCGCGCCGCCCCCGGCCCCGCCCACCGAGATGCTGGCGCCGCCGCCCGCGCCCACCCTGGCGCCCGCGCCCCCGGCCCCGCCGCCCGCGGATCTGCTGGCCCCCTCCGCCACGCCGAAACCGGCGAATCCCTAGCCGGAAACCCGCCCCGCTGGCCCGCCCCGCCCGCCATTCCCCCCGGGGAGGGACGGCGCGGGGCGGCCACGCGGCAGACGCGTCGCGCGATGGCCTCGCGCTGCGGCGCGAGGAGGGCTACCCTGGCCGCTCCGAGGAATTGAGGGCCCGAAGGGCTACACCCATGAGTGACGACTTCCACCGCATCCGCCGCCTTCCCCCCTATGTCTTCGCCGAGGTGAACGGCGCCAAGGCCAAGGCGCGTGCCGCCGCGGAGGACATCGTGGACCTCGGCATGGGCAATCCCGACAGCCCCACGCCGCCACATATCGTGGCCAAGCTGGTGGAGGCGGTGCAGGACCCGCGCACCCACCGCTACTCGGCCTCCAAGGGCATCCCCGGTCTGCGCAAGGCGCTGGCGAACTACTACGCCCGCCGCTTCAACGTGCAGCTCGACCCGGAGACCGAGGTCGTGGCCACGCTGGGCTCGAAGGAAGGGCTGGCGAATCTCGCCCAGGCCATCACCTCGCCCGGCGACACGATCCTGGTGCCGAACCCCTCCTACCCGATCCACCAGTTCGGCTTCATCATCGCCGGCGCCTCGGTGCGCTCGATCCCGCACACGCCCGACGAGGAGATGCTGCGCGCCATCGACCGCGCGGTGCGCCATTCCGTGCCCGCGCCCACCGCGCTGATCGTGAACTTCCCCTCCAACCCGACGGCGCTGCTGGCCGATCTCGACTTCTACCGGGAGGTCGTGGCCATGGCGCGGAAGCACGGCTTCTACGTGCTCTCCGACCTCGCCTATGCCGAGCTGTATTTCGGCGACAAGATCCCCCCCTCGATCCTGGAGGTCCCGGGCGCCAAGGACGTGGCCGTGGAGTTCACCTCCATGAGCAAGACCTACAACATGCCCGGCTGGCGCATGGGCTTCGCCGCCGGCAACCGCAAGCTGATCGCCGCGCTGACGCGGGTGAAGTCCTATCTCGACTACGGCGCCTTCACCCCGATCCAGGTCGCCGCCACCGCCGCGCTGAACGGGCCGCAGGATTGCGTGGCCGAGATGCGCACCCTGTACCGCGACCGGCGCGACCTGCTGGTCAAGGGGCTGAAGCAGGCGGGCTGGGACGTGCCGATGCCGGAGGGCTCGATGTTCGTCTGGGCGCCGATCCCGGAGCGCTTCGCCCATCTCGGCTCGGTGGAATTCTCCAAGCTGCTGCTGGCCAGGGCCAAGGTCGCCGTCGCCCCCGGCATCGGCTTCGGCGAGTACGGCGACGGCCATGTCCGCATCGCCACGGTGGAGAACGCCCAGCGCATCCGCCAGGCCCTGCGCGGCATCCGCTCCTTCCTGGCCGCCGACAACGGTGGACCCGCGCCCGGCTCGGGCGACGGCGGCCCCTCGACCGACACTTCCGCGGAGCTCGTGCGCGCTTGACCCGTCCCCTTTCCGTCGCCCTGGCCGGTCTCGGCACCGTCGGCGCGGGCACGCTGCAGATCCTGCGCACCAATGCCGAGCTGATCGCCGCCCGCGCCGGCCGTCCCATCGCCGTGACCGCCGTGGCGGCGCGCGACCGCTCGCGCGACCGCGGCATCCCGCTGGACGGGCTGCGCTGGTACGACGACCCGGTCGCGCTGGCGCATGACCCGGCGGTGGACGTGGTGGTCGAAGCCATCGGCGGCTCCGAGGGCGCGGCCCGCGCCGCGGTCGAGGCCGCGCTGGCCGCCGGCAAGCCGGTGGTGACGGCGAACAAGGCGCTGCTCGCCGTCCATGGCGCCGCCCTCGCCCGTTCGGCGGAGATGCAGGGCGTGCCGCTGGCCTTCGAGGCGGCGGTCGCCGGCGGCATCCCGGTCATCAAGGCGCTGCGCGAGGGGCTGGCGGCCAACCGCTTCCAGCGCGTCACCGGCATCCTGAACGGCACCTGCAACTACATCCTGACGCAGATGCGCGAGCGCGGGCGGGAATTCGCCGAGGCGCTCGCCGACGCGCAGCGCCTCGGCTATGCCGAGGCCGATCCCTCCTTCGACATCGACGGCGTGGACGCGGCGCACAAGCTGGCGATCCTGGCGGCGCTCGCCTTCGGCCGCCCGGTGGACTTCTCCGCCGTGCATGTCGAGGGCATCCGCAACATCACCGCGCTCGACATCAAGCTGGCCGAGGAGCTCGGCTACCGCATCAAGCTGCTGGGCCTCGCCCGCTGCACCGATCGCGGCGTGGAGACGCGCGTGCATCCCTGCATGGTCCCCGCCGCCTTCCCGCTGGCCCGCGTGGACGGCGTCTTCAACGCCGTGGTGGCGGAGGGCGACTTCGTGGGCCGCGTGGTGCTCGAAGGCCGCGGCGCCGGCGCCGGGCCGACCGCCTCGGCCGTGGTGGCCGACCTGATCGACATCGCGCGCAACCGGCACACGCCCGTCTGGGGCGCCGGGCTCGACGACCTCGCCCCGCTGCCCTCCCTGCCGATGGAGGAGCGCACCGGCGCCTACTACCTGCGCCTGATGGTGGTGGACCGCCCCGGCGTGATCGCCGACGTGACCGGCGCGCTGCGCGATTCCGGGATCAGCCTGGAATCCATGCTGCAGCGCGGCCGCGCCCCGGGCGAGGCCGTGCCCGTGGTGCTGACCACGCATGATTCGTCGGAACGCGCGATGCGCAAGGCCATCGCGCGGATCGAGGCTTTGGAGACGGTGCTGGAATCCCCGGCGCTGATCCGGATCGAGAGTTTCTGAGGAGAGCGGGAAGCGATGAGCGAAAGCGGCATGTCCCTGAAGGCGGACCGCAACCTGGTCATGGAACTGGTCCGGGTGACCGAGGCGGCGGCGCTCGCCTGCTCCTCCTGGATCGGGCGCGGCGACAAGAACGCCGCCGACGGCGCGGCGGTGGACGCCATGCGCCGCGCCTTCGACGCGGTCGCCATCGCCGGCACCGTGGTGATCGGCGAGGGCGAGATGGACGAGGCGCCGATGCTCTACATCGGCGAGAAGGTGGGCCTCGGCGGGCCGGAGATGGACATCGCCGTGGACCCGCTGGAAGGCACGAACATCTGCGCCACCGGCGGGCCGAACTCCATCGCCACGCTGGCCGTGGCGGAGAAGGGCGGCTTCCTGCACGCGCCCGACATCTACATGGACAAGCTCGCCATCGGGCCGGGCCTGCCGGAAGGCGTGGTGGATCTCGACGCCTCGCCGGAGGAGAACCTGCGCGAGCTGGCCAAGGCCAAGAAGGTCTCGATCAACGACCTGATGGTCTGCACCCTGGGCCGCGACCGCCACAAGCCGCTGATCGAGGCCTGCCGCCGCGCCGGCGCGCGCATCACCCTGCTGCCGGATGGCGACGTGGCCGGCGTGGTGGCCTGCGCGCAGGAGGATTCGGGCATCGACATCTACATGGGCTCGGGCGGCGCGCCGGAGGGCGTGCTGGCCGCCGCCGCGCTGCGCTGCACCGGCGGCCAGATGCAGGGGCGCCTGCTCTACGAGGACGACGCGCAGATCGCCCGCGCGAAGGAGATGGGCATCACCGACCCGCACCGGAAGTTCCTGGTGGAGGACATGGCCAAGGGCGACGTGATGTTCGCCGCGACCGGCGTGACCTCCGGCGCCTTCCTGCGCGGCGTGCGCCGCACCAAGACCGGCGCGGTGACGCATTCCATCATCATGCGCTCCAAGACCGGCACGGTCCGCTACATCGAGGGCCACCACAACTCCCAGCGCAAGCCCGGCAGCTTCTTTGCCTGAGGGTATGGGGCCAGAGGGCCTGACCGCGACGGCGGCGGAGCCCGTGCTGGGGGTGGCGCAGAGCGTCACCGGCCGGCGCTGGCTCTGGCGCGGCGGCGACGAGCGGCTGGGCCTCGCCATCGCGCAGCGCCTGGAACTCCCCGAGATCGTCGGCCGCCTGCTCGCCGGGCGGGGCGTGACGGCGGACACCGCGACGGACTTCCTCGACCCGACGCTGCGCGCGCTGCTGCCCGACCCCTCCTGCCTGAAGGACATGGAGGCGGCGGCGGCGCGGCTCGCCGATGCCGTCCGCCGGGGCGAGCAGGTGGCCGTCTATGGCGACTACGACGTGGACGGCGCCTGCGCCGGCGCGCTCACCGTGCGCGTGCTGCGGGAACTCGGCTGCGAGGTCGCGCATTACGTCCCCGACCGCATCCGGGAGGGCTACGGCCCCAACGGGCCGGCCATCGCCGGGCTCTGCGACCGGGGCGCGACGCTGATCGTCTGCGTCGATTGCGGCATCGCGGCGCATGAGGCGCTGGAGGCGGCACGGGGCCGCGCGGATGTGGTGGTCCTCGACCACCACAAGTCCGAGGGGCCGGTGCCCGATGTGGCGGCGGTGGTGAACCCCAACCGCCTCGACTGCCCCTCCGGCCTGCGCCATCTCTGCGCCGCCGCCGTCTGCTTCCTGGCGGCGGTGGCGCTGCAGCGCGTCCTGCGCCGCAGCGGCTTCTTCGCCCATCGGTCGGAGCCGCGCCTGCTGGCGCTGCTGGACCTCGTGGCGCTGGCCACGGTCTGCGACGTCATGCCGCTGGTCGGGCTGAACCGGGCGCTGGTGGCCCAGGGGCTGAAGGTCATGGCCCGGCGCGAGCATGCCGGCATCGCCGCGCTGCTGGAAATGGCCGCGGTGAAGGAGGCGCCCACCGCCCATACGCTCGGCTTCGTGCTCGGCCCGCGCATCAACGCCTCTGGCCGGATCGGCGAGCCCGACCTGGCGCTGCGCCTGCTGCTGCTGGACGACCCGGTCGAGGCCCGCGCCATCGCCGCGCGGCTGGACGAGGTGAACCGCAAGCGGCAGGAGGTGGAGGCCGATGTCCTGACCGGCGCCTTCGCCGAAGCGGAGCGGCAGGCCGAGGCGGGCAGCCCCGTGCTGATGATCTGCGGCGAGGGCTGGCATCCCGGCGTGGTCGGCATCGTGGCCGGGCGGGTGAAGGAACGCTTCAACCGCCCGACGCTGGTGGCCTCGCTGGCCGAGGGGCTGGCGCGAGGCTCGGGCCGCTCGGTGCCGGGGGTGGATCTCGGCGCGGCGGTGATCGCGGCGCGGCAGTCCGGACTGATGCTGACCGGCGGCGGCCACGCCATGGCGGCCGGCTTCTCCTTCGAGGCGGCGCGGATGGAGGAGGTTCGCACCTTCCTTCACGACCGCCTCGGCCACGCCAACACCCTGCCCGCCGCCGCCGACCTCTCGGTGGAGGGCACGATCACCGTCCAGGCGGCCACGGCGGGCTTCGCGGCGGAGGTCGGGCGGCTGGCGCCCTTCGGCCCCGGCAACGAGGAACCGGTCTTCGCCATCCGCCGCGCCCGCATCGTCCGCGCCGACCGTGTGGGGCGGGAGGGCGGCACCGTCCGCGCCTTCCTGGAAGGCGAGGGGGGAGGGCGGCTGAAGGCCGTCTGCTTCCGCGCCAAGGAAGGCCCGCTCGCGCATCTGCTGCTCAATTCCGGCGGCCTGCCCCTGCATCTCTGCGGCACGCTGCGTGCGGAAAGCTGGAACGGCACGGTCTCCGCCTCTCTGCACGTCCAGGACGCGGCGCCGGCCCTGGACGGCTGAGAAGGGCCGGCTGACGCGCAGGTGAGGCGGCGGCGGGTTGAAACCCCGCCGCCACGGCCCCCATTCCCGCACGGGGGCCCCGGCAATCGGGCCGGCGGCCCCGCATGGAACGGGAGCCGCGACGATGCGCGCCTATCATCTGCCCAAGGCCGGGGCGATCGAGGACCTCACGCTCACCACCCTGGAAAGGCCACACCCTGGCCGCCGGCAGGTGCTGGTGCGGATACGGGCTACCTCGCTGAACTACCGCGACCTGATGGTGGCCACCGGGCGCTACGGCAGGGCAGGGGTCCGGCCCGGGCTGGTGCCGCTTTCCGACGGGGCGGGCGAGGTGGCCGAGATCGGCCCGGACGTCACCCGGGTGAAGCCGGGCGACCGCGTGGCCGGCATCTTCATGCAGGGCTGGATCGCCGGCCCGCCCGACGAATCCTATCGCGCCACCGCCCTGGGCGGCTCCATCGACGGGGTTCTGGCGGAATACGTCCTCTTCGAGGAGGAAGGGCTGGTCCACCTGCCGGCGCACCTGTCCTTCGAGGAAGGCGCCTGCCTGCCCTGCGCGGGCGTGACGGCCTGGAACGCCCTGACCGCCCTGCGCCCGGTGGGGCCGGAACAGACCGTGCTGCTGCTGGGCACGGGCGGCGTCTCGATCCTCGCGCTGCAATTCGCCCATGCCGCCGGGGCGCGGGTGATCGTGACCTCCTCCTCCGACGAGAAGCTGGCGCGGGCGAAGGAACTGGGCGCCGATGCGGGCGTGAACTACCGCACCCATCCGGACTGGGAGAAGGAGGTCTGGACCCTTACCGGCAAGCGCGGCGTGGACCATGTGGTGGAGGTCGGCGGGGCGGGGACCCTGCCGAAATCCATCGCCGCGACCCGGGTGGGCGGCGCCGTCCACCTCATCGGCGTGCTGACCGGCGGGCAGATCGACCCGCTGCCCATCATGCAGAAGGCCATGGACCTGCGCGGGGTCTTCGTCGGCTCGCGCGAGATGTTCGAGGCGATGAACCGCGCCGTCACCTTCCACCGCATCCAGCCGGTGATCGACCGGGTCTTCCCCTTCGAGGAAGCCCAGGCGGCCTATCGCCACCTGGAAAGCCAGGCGCATCTCGGCAAGGTGGTCATCCGCCTCGGCTGAGGCAACCGGCAGCCGGGGGCGGGCAAGCCCAGCCCCCGGACCACGGCTGGTTCAGCCCGCGATCTTCGCCGCGATCTTCGCCACATGCTCACCCTGGAACCGCGCGAGCTCCAGCTCGTTCGCGGAGGGCTGCCGCTGCCCCTGGCCGCCGGCGATGGTGGAGGCGCCATAGGGCGTGCCGCCGCTCACCTCGTCCAGCGTGACCAGCCCCTGCGCGGAATAGGGCAGGCCGACCAGCACCATGCCGTGGTGGAACAGCATCGTGTGGATGCCCATCAGGGTCGTCTCCTGCCCGCCATGCTGGCTGGCGGTGGAGGTGAAAGCGGAGCCGACCTTGCCGATCAGCGCGCCCTTCGCCCAGAGCCCGCCGGTCTGGTCCCAGAACTGCGCCATCTGCGAAGGAATGCGGCCATAGCGCGTCGGCGCGCCGACGATGATGGCGTCATAATCGGCCACTTCCTGCGGGCTGGCGATCGGGGCCGCCTGGTCCGCCTTGCCACCGGCGGCGGCGAAGGCCTCGGGCGCCATGATCTCGGCCACGCGCTTGACCGTCACCTCGGCACCCGCACCGCGCGCACCCTCGGCCACGGCCTGCGCCATGGTCTCGATATGGCCGTACATCGAATAGTAGAGGACCAGAACCTTCGTCACGCCGTGTCTCCCTCGGGGAAAATGCCTGGCCGCAGACTTGGACCCGGGGAGGAAGTCCCGCCATCGGGGTCGCGATCATATCTCGTAATGGCGGCGATGGGCCTCGCGGATCGGCCGCCGGTTGGTGGCGCGGCGCGGCGCTTCCTGGCATTCGACTCCGATGCGCCTGCACATCCAGAATCCCCCCGCCTCCGACCTCAGCATCACCCCGGCCCAGTGGGAGGCGGCGATCGCGCGCCACCCGGACATGGCCCATCTCGCCATGACCATGGCGGAAGACCCGCAAGGGCTGGAGGACGGGCTGCGCGAGGCCGAGGTGCTGGTGACCTGGACGGGCCTGCCCGGCGACCCCCTGCGCGCGGCGCCGCTGCGCGAACGCGCCCCGCATCTGCGCATCCTCTCCTTCACCTCGGCCGGGGTGGACCGGATGGCGCCCTTCGACTGGCTGCCGGACGGCGTGGCGATGCTCAACAACCGCGGCACCCATGGCGACAAGGCGGGCGAGTTCGCCATCATGGCCCTGCTGATGCTGCGCAACCACATCCCCTTCTTCGCGGAATGCCAGCGGGAGGGACGCTGGGCGCCACGCCTCGCCCCCAGCCTGGCCGGCGCCACGCTCGGCGTGCTGGGCCTCGGCGCGCTGGGCGGTGCCACGGCCCGCCGGGCGCGGCAGTTCGGCATGCGCGTCCTGGGCATCCGCAGCGGCAGCGAGCCCCATCCCGATTGCGACGAGACCTTCCCGCAGGAGGCGCTCGACACGGTGCTGCCACGCTGCGACATGCTGGTCCTGGCCTGCCCGCTCACGCCCCGCACGCGCAACATCCTGTCGCGGGACCGGTTGTCGCTGCTGCCGCGCGGGGCAGGGGTGGTGAACATCGCGCGCGGCCCGGTCTGGGACCAGGACGCCGTCTGCGACCTGCTGGAAAGCGGCCATCTCTCCGCCTGCCTGACCGATGTGGCGGTGCCGGAGCCGCTGCCGCCGGAAAGCCGGCTCTGGCGCACGCCGGGCCTGTTCGTGACGCCCCACATGTCGGCGGACGACCCGCTGGTCTACAACGACCGCACGCTGGACATTCTGTTCGAGAACCTGCGGGCGGAACGCGAAGGGCGGTCCCTGCCGAACCTGGTCGATCCCCGGCGTGGCTACTGAACCGGCGCAGCTACCGAAAGGGGCTGCCGAAAGGGGCTGCCAGGGCTGAACCCGACCGCCGGCATGGGCGGCACGCACCGGACGGGTTTCCCTGTCCGGCACGCACCGCACCAGCCGGAGCGGGGAAAGGAAAGTCCCCCCGGACCGGGCCCCGGTCCATGCCGGACCGTAACCCTGCCCTTTCCCACGCCCGGTATTGGCATCCAGGCGCGGCTCCGGCGGCGCCATGGCGCCCCCATCGGCAAGCCGGATGCACGAAACATTCGGCCGAAGCCGGTCATCCTGGGGAAGAGCCGGGACCAGATGCGAATGATTCGCAGAATAGCGAATGAAGAGTGTCGCGCAAGAGACCGTAACACGCGGTCGGATTCCCGCAATATCCGAACGTGACCCAGCGGATGCGAGACCGATGACAAAAAGGGGCCGAAGCGGTCATTCCGCCCCGGCCCCCCCATGGCTTTCCCCTGCTGCGAGACGGCTCAGGCCGCCTCCAGCGCCTTCACGCCGGGAAGGGTCTTGCCCTCCAGCCATTCCAGGAAGGCACCGCCGGCGGTGGAAACATAGGTCATGCGGTCGATCACCCCCGCATGGCGCAGCGCCGAGACCGTGTCGCCGCCGCCGCCGATCGACTTCAGCCCGGCCGAGGCGCCCAGCGCCGCCACCGTCTGCGCCACCGCCACCGTGGCCGTGTCGAAGGGCGGCGTCTCGAAGGCCCCCAGCGGCCCGTTCCACACCAGGGTGGAAGCGGAGCGCAGCTTATCCTCGATCAGCTCCACCGTCTTCGGCCCGACATCCAGCGCCATCATGTCCTCCGGCACCGCATCCACCGGCACCGTCCGCGTGGCCACATTCGCCTCGAAGCGCGGCGCCACCACGAGATCGACCGGCAGCACGATCTCGCAGCCCGTCCTGGCCGCCTCCTCCATGATCTGCCGGGCGGTGTCGTGCATCTCCGCCTCCTGCAGCGACTTGCCGACCGGATGCCCCTGCGCCGCCAGGAAGGTGTTCGCCATGGCGCCGCCGATCACCAGCACATCCACCTTCTTCGACAGGTTGCCGAGCAGGTCGAGCTTGGTGGACACCTTGGAGCCGCCGACGATCGCCACCACCGGGCGGGACGGATTGCCCAGCGCCGCGTCCAGCGCCTCCAGCTCGCCCTGCATCAGCCGCCCGGCATAGGAAGGCAGCAGCTTCGCCACGCCCTCGGTGGAGGCATGGGCGCGGTGCGCGGCGGAAAACGCATCGTTCACATAGACATCCGCGAGCTTCGCCAGCCCCTGCGCGAGCGCCGGGTCGTTCTTCTCCTCGCCGGCATGGAAGCGCGTGTTCTCCAGCAGCAGCACGTCGCCATCCGACAGCTTCGCCACCGCCGCCTCGGCCTCCGAGCCGACGCAGTCACCCGCGAAAGCCACCGGCTTGCCCAGCGCCTTGCTCAGCGCCTCCGCCATCGGCTTCAGCGACATCTCCGGCACGACCTTGCCCTTGGGCCGGTCGAAATGGGAGCACAGGATCACCTTCGCCCCCTTCTCCGCCAACTCCTTCACCGTCGGCACGAGACGCTCGATCCGCGTCATGTCCGTGATCTTCCCATCCCGCACGGGGAGGTTCAGATCGGCCCGGAGCAGGACGCGCTTGCCCTTGGGATCGAGCGTGTCGAGGGTGCGGAAAGCTGGCATCGGAAGGTCCTGATCCTGGGGAAGGGCTGACTGAGACAGCGACGCCTTCCTAGCATCCGCGGGAAGGCCGATCCAGTTGCCCACCCCTGGCCCGGAACCTTCGGCCCCCGTGATTCCCTTGATTTCGCGATCAGGTTGGCACATAAGAATAAAAACCCATCTGCCCAACCCGCCGCCGCACGATCCGGAGCGCCTCCGCCAGCACGTCCCGCGTAATTCCCTGCTTGCCGAACATGGCTTCCGCCTCGTCCAGCGTGGCGGACAGTGCCGGCCGCAGCATCAGCACGCCCTGTTCCATCCAGCATTCCAGATGCCTGGGGTTCCCGAGCGCCTCGCGCACCCCGCGCCGCAACGTCACCTGCCCCTGGGGCGAGACCTTGAGCAGAACCCTCTTGCCAGCCATCGCGAAGCCCTCCACCTGTCGGGACAGATAAAGGACTAAAATCCTAAAACAGTAAAGAAAAAAGGCCGGGGAAGCGAACTCCCCCGGCCCCGGTTACCTCAGAGCTTGCCGAGATAGGCGGCGGTGTCGCTCATCCGGTTCGAGAAGCCCCACTCGTTGTCGTACCAGGACATCACGCGCACCAGCCCGCCATCGACCACCTGCGTCTGCGTCGCGTCGAAGGTGGAGGAAGCCGGGTTGTGGTTGAAGTCCACGGAAACCAGCGGCGCGGTGTTGTAGCCGAGGATGCCCTTCAGCTCGCCCTCCGAGGCTTCCTTCAGCGCCGCGTTGATGGCGTCCTTGGTCAGCCCGTCGGTCTTGGCCGGCACGAAGTCCAGGCTGACCAGCGAGACGTTCGGCGTCGGGATGCGGATGGCGGTGCCGTCCAGCTTGCCCTTCAGCTCCGGCAGCACCAGGCCCACGGCCTTCGCCGCACCCGTCGAGGTCGGGATGGCGGACACCGCCGCCGCGCGGGCGCGGTGCAGGTCCTTGTGCAGCGTGTCCACCGTGTTCTGGTCACCCGTATAGGCATGGATGGTGACCATGTAGCCGCGCAGGATGCCGAACTTCTCGTGCAGCACCTTGGCGATCGGCGCCAGGCAGTTGGTGGTGCAGGAGGCGTTGGAGACGATCTTGTCCTCGGCCGTCAGCGTCTTGTGGTTGACGCCATAGACGATCGTCTTGTCCGCACCTTCGCCGGGGGCGGAGATCAGCACCTTCTTGGCACCCGTGCCGAGCAGCAGTTGCGCCTTCTCGCGCGCGGTGAAGATGCCCGTGCATTCGGCCGCGATGTCCACGCCGTCCCACTGCAGCTTGGACGGGTCGCGCTCGGCCGAAACCTTGATCGGGCCCCAGGTCTTGCCATGGGCCTTGATGGTGATGCTGTCGCCCTCGACGATCACCTCGCCGGGGAAGCGGCCATGCACGCTGTCATAGCGGAAGAGATGGGCGTTCGCCTCGACCGAGCCGAGATCGTTGATGGCGACGAACTCGACATCGTCGCGCCCGCTCTCGCAGGCGGCGCGCAGCACGAGACGCCCGATGCGGCCGAAGCCGTTGATGGCGACCTTAACAGCCATGAGACGAACCCCTTCTTCCTACCTGTGGTTACGACAGTTTCTTCCGGACGGCAGCCGCGATGGCCTCCGCCGTGATGCCGAAATGGGGATACAGGTGTTCCGCCGGCGCGCTAGCGCCGAAGCCCTGCATTCCGATGAAAACTCCGTCAGCGCCGGTCCAGCGCTCCCAGCCGAAGCCGAGCGCCGCCTCGATGCCGACGCGCAGGCCCTTGCCCAGCACCGCATCCTGGTGCTGCGCGTCCTGCAACGCGAAGATCTCCCAGCAGGGCAGGGACACGACGGCGGTGGGAATGCCCTCGGCCTCCAGCGCCTCACGCGCCGCCATGGCGATATGGACCTCGGAGCCGGTGGCCACCAGGGTCGCCTTCCGCTCGCCCGAGGCTTCCGCCAGCACATAGCCGCCGCGGGCGCAGCGGTTCTCGCCCGCCTCGCCGCGCAGGGCCGGCAGGTTCTGGCGCGACAGGGCCAGCACGCTCGGCCCGTCGGCCCGGCGCAGCGCCAGCTCCCAGCACTCCGCCGTCTCCAGCGCATCCGCCGGGCGGAAGACGAAGAGGTTGGGCATGGCGCGCAGCGAGGCCAGCGTCTCCACCGGCTGGTGCGTCGGCCCGTCCTCGCCCAGGCCGATGCTGTCATGCGTCAGCACATGCACGACGCGCTGCTTCATCAGTGCCGCGAGGCGCAGCGAGGGGCGCAGGTAGTCGGCGAAGACCAGGAATGTGCCGGAATAAGGGATCAGCCCCCCATGCAGCGCCATGCCGTTCATCGCCGCGGCCATGCCGTGCTCGCGGATGCCGTAATGGATGTAACGCCCGGAGAAGTTGTCCGGCGTGACCGAGGGGATGCCCTTGACGTTGGTGTTGTTGGACCCCGTCAGGTCGGCCGAGCCGCCGATCATCTCGGCGATGGCCGGCACCAGCACCTCCAGCGCGCGCTGGGAGGCGATGCGGGTCGCGATCTTCGGCTTGTCCTCGGCCACCTTCGCCTTATAGGCGCCGAAGGTCTCGGCCCAGTCGTCCGGCAGGCGGCCCGCCATGGCGCGCTCGAATTCGGTGCGCTGCGGATGCTTGGCCAGGCGCTTGAGCCAGGAGCGGCGGGTGCCGCCGGCACGGCGTCCGGCCGTCTCCCACTCGCCCTTGATCCCCTCGGGGATCTCGAAGGGCCCGTGGTTCCAGCCCAGCGCCGACTTCGCCGCCGTCGCCTCGTCCGGCCCCAGCGCCGCGCCATGGCTGGCGGCGGTGCCGGCCTTCTTGGGCGCGGAGAAGCCGATGATGGTGCGGCAGGCGATGATCACCGGCTTGCGCGACTTCTGCGCCCAGGCGAGGGCCGAGGCGATCTCCTCGTGGTCGTGGCCGTTGATCCGCCGCGTCGCCCAGCCATAGGCGCGGTAGCGGGCCAGCACGTCCTCCGAGAAGGAGATCGCGGTGTCGCCGTCGATCGAGATGTGGTTGTCGTCCCACAGCACGCAGAGCTTGCTCAGCTGCAGGTGCCCGGCCAGCGAGGAAGCCTCGTGGCTGATGCCTTCCTGCAGGTCGCCGTCCGAGGCGATCACCCAGGTGCGGTGATCGACCAGGGACTTGCCGAAGCGGGCCGCGAGCAGGCGCTCGGCCATGGCGAAGCCGACCGCGGTGGAGATGCCCTGGCCCAGCGGGCCGGTGGTCATCTCGATGCCCGGGTGCTCGCCGAATTCCGGATGGCCTGCGGCGGGGGAATGGAGCTGGCGGAAGCGCTTCAGCTCCTCGATGCCCATGCCCGCCTGCCCGGTCAGGTGCAGCAGGGCATAGAGCAGCATCGAGCCGTGGCCCGCCGAGAGGATGAACCGGTCGCGGTCCGCCCAGCGCGGGTCGTCGGCATCGTTCTTGAGGAAGCGGGTCCAGAGGACCGTGGCCACGTCCGCCATGCCCATGGGCATGCCGGGATGGCCGGATTTCGCTTTCTCGACGGCATCGATCGCCAGCACCCGGATGGCATCGGCCATCCGGCGGGCCGGCGTCGCCGGTTGCGCCAGGATCGCAGCCTGGGCGGCGAGGGCGGGGTTGGGCGGCGCGGGCGCCTGGGAATCTGGTTCGGTCGTGGCCAAGGCGTGATCTCCGAAGCGTGAGTTCATAGAGGTGGGCGCCCGATCCGCCAACCCTGGGTGGCAGTTTGCAGTGCGGCAAGATTGGCGCAAAGGCGTCTCATTCTCAAAATAAGAAATGAATTCAATGGTATGAGTGTATATCAGTTCGCCTTTTCCGATCCGCTGCGGCAGGCTGTGCGGCATGGACAGTCTGGCTCCCAACAAATCCGGCCTGCCGGTGATGCCCCCTGGCCCACCGCACAGGGAGCAGCACGCCACGTCTTCCCCACTGGTGCGCGATCTCGTCATCGGCACGGCGGATGGGCTGACGGTCCCCTTCGCCCTGGCGGCGGGCCTGTCCGGCGCGGTCGCGGCCAACCCGCTGATCGTGACGGCCGGGATGGCGGAACTCGCGGCCGGCTGTATCGCCATGGGCCTGGGCGGCTATCTGGCGGCGCGCAGCGAGGCCGACCGCTATGCCTCGGAATACCGCCGCGAATGGGCGGAGACGGCGAACTATCCGGCGCGGGAGCGCTGGGAGGTGGCAGCCATCCTGCATCGCCAGGGATTGCAAGGGGAGGTGCTGCAGGCCGCGACCGAGGCGATCTGTGCCGACCGGCAGCGCTGGGTGGATTTCATGATGCGCTTCGAGCTGGAGCTGAGCGAGCCGACGCCAGGCGAGGCGCCCCGCTCCGCGCTGCGCATCGGCGGCTCCTACGTCGCTGGCGGGATGGTGCCGCTGCTTCCCTACATGCTGCTGGACGACACGCCGCGGGCGCTGCTGGTATCCAGCCTGATGACCGGCCTGGCGCTCCTCGCCTTCGGCTGGCTCAGGGCGAAGGCCACCGGAATGCCACGCTGGGCAGGCGCCTTGCAGACGGCCGTGATCGGCGCCGTGGCGGCCGGGGCCGCCTTCGGAATCGCGCGGCTGGTCGGCGGATAAGGGCCGGCGGCGGCCCGCACCTTGCCCTCCGGCCCCTGCGAGGCGAGGCTTCGGGCCGACAGCCAGACAGGGACCGTTCGGCCATGGCCCATGAATTCCAGACCGGTGGCGGCGCGCCCGCCATCCTCCGCAACGCCGCCCTCGATTCGGAGGCGGTCCTGGAAGCGCGCCGCGACCTCGCTGCCTGTTTCCGCATGGCGGCGCGGCTGGGGCTGCAGGAGGGCATCTGCAACCACTTCTCGGCCCTGGTGCCGGGTCATGACGGGCTGATGCTGGTGAACCCCTATGGCTGGGCCTTCGAGGAGCTCACCGCCTCCCGCCTGCTGATCTGCGACTTCCAGGGGAACGTGCTGGCGGGGGAGGGCAAGCCGGAGGCCACCGCCTTCTACATCCATGCCCGGCTGCACATGCGCCATCCCCGCGCCGTGGCGGCCTTCCACACGCATATGCCCAACGCCACCGCCCTTTCCATGACCGAGGGGCCGCCGCTGCTCTTCGCCGGGCAGACGGCGCTGAAGTTCTTCGGCCGCATCGCGGTGGACGAGGACTACAACGGCCTCGCCCTCGACGAGCGGGAAGGGGACCGCATCGCGGCGGCGATGGGGGAGGCCGATATCGGCTTCCTCAAGAACCACGGCGTGATGGTGGTCGGCCCGACCATCGCCGAGGCCTGGGACGACCTCTACTACCTGGAGCGCGCCGCCGAGGCCCAGCGCCTGGCCCTCTCCACCGGAAGGCCGCTGAAGCCCGTGCCGGAGCCGGTGGCGCGCGAGGCGGCGGCGCGGATGCGGGAAGGCGACCCGGAAAGCGCGCGGCTGCACCTCGCCAGCATCCGCCGCATCCTGGACCGGGAGGCGCCGGACTACGCCGGCTGACCCCGGGCGCCCCCCGGTCACGCCCCCTGGCGGAGCGAGAGCACCATGCACACCGACCCAACCTGGTCCGACATCGCCCTCCGCCTGGTGCTGGCGGCGCTGGCCGGGGCCGCCTTCGGCATCAACCGGGGGATCAAGGGCCGTGCGGCGGGGCTGCGCACGACCATGCTGGTCTGCCTCGCCGCGGCCCTGGCGATGCTGCTGGCCGATATCCTGCTGACCACCGCCCGCCGCCCCGATCATGGCGTCATCAGCATGGATGTGATGCGCCTGCCTCTCGGCATCCTGACCGGTGTGGGCTTCATCGGCGGCGGCGCGATCCTGCGCCAGGGCGGCACCGTGACCGGCGTCACCACGGCGGCGACGCTCTGGTTCGTGACGGTGGCCGGGCTCTGCCTGGGGGCCGGGGAGATCGGGTTGGGCCTCGCCGGCGTGCTGCTGGGCCTCGGCGTGGTCTGGGTGCTGAAATGGGCCGAGGGGCGCCTGCACCAGACCCATACCGGGACGCTGCTCCTGGCGGGCGACAGCGCCACGCTGCGAAGCCTGGGGATGGAGGCCCGCCTCGCGGGCCTGGGCTACGAGACGGTGCGGCAGGCGGTCACCTACCGGGACAGCGGCAGGGCCTGCATGCGGCGCTACCAGCTGAGATGGCGCGGGCGCTACAGCAGCCGCCGGCAGGTTCCGCCCTTCCTGGAGGAGATCGCCGCCCTGCCCGGGATGCGTGAGGTCCGCTGGCTGCCCTGAGCCGGCGGCGGCAGGAAACCTGAGCCGGCGGCGGCAGGAAACCTGAGCCGGCGGCGGCAGGAAACGAGAGGAGCCAGGAACATGATCGACCGGCTGGACCATCTGGTGCTGACGGTGCGCGACATGGCACGGACGCGGGACTTCTACGTGCGCGGCCTGGGGATGCGGGAGGAGGTCTTCGGCGGTGGCCGGGTGGCCCTCTGCTTCGGGCGGCAGAAGTTCAACCTGCACGAGGCGGCCGGAGCCCCGATCCTGCCACGCGCCGTGAACCCGACGCCGGGCAGCGCGGATTTCTGCCTGATCGCCGACCGGTCGCTGGAGGCGGTGATCGCCCTGCTGCGGGAACGCGGGCTGGCGATCGAGCTCGGCCCGGTGGACCGCACCGGGGCCACCGGCCCGATCCGCTCGGTCTATCTGCGCGATCCGGACGACAACCTGGTGGAGATCTCGGAATACCGCTGACAGGTCCGGCGCGCGGCGGCCTCCCCTGCCGGGCCGATGGACAGCGGCGGCGCCCGGCGGCATGGTCCGCGCCTCCATGACCCACTCCGACATTCCCCCGATCCGCCTGCTGCCCGGCCGCGAGCGCCGGGCCAAGGCGGGCCATCCCTGGATCTTCTCCAACGAGGTCGCCACCGGCGCATCCACCAAGACGCTCGTGCCCGGTGGGCTGGTGCGGGTGGAGGGCGACGATGGCAGCCGCCTCGGCCTCTACCAGTACAACCCGCATTCCCTGATCGCCGGCCGGCGCCTCAGCCGCGACCCCGAGGCGGCGGCCGGCCCGGGCTTCTGGCGCGAAAGGCTGGCCTCGGCTTTGGCGCTGCGGGAGCGGCTGCGCGACGGTCCCTATTACCGCTTGGCCCATGCCGAGGCCGACGGCCTGCCGGGCCTAGTGCTGGACCGCTATGGCGACGTGCTGGCGCTGCAGGCCAACACCGCCGGCATGGAGCTGGCCACGCCAGACATCCTCGCGGCGCTGCGCGACCTGCTGCCGCTCCGCGCCGTGGTGGCACGCAACGACGCCTCGGTGCGCGGGCTGGAAGGGCTGCCGCAGGAGGTCCGCCTCCTCATGGGCGAGGATGCCCGCGCCACGGTGGAGGAAGGCGGCGTCGCCTTCTCGGTGGACCCGCTGGGCGGCCAGAAGACCGGCTGGTTCTATGACCAGCGCGACAACCGCGCCCGGGTGGCGGCGCTGTCGCGCGGGCAGACGGTGCTGGATGCCTTCTGCCACACGGGCGGCTTCGGCCTTCAGGCGGCGAAGGCCGGCGCCAGCGAGGTGACGCTGCTCGACCGTTCCGAGCACGCCCTGGCCACGGCGCGGGAAACGGCGGAGCGCAACGGCCTCGCCGACCGCGTCGCCTATCGCCGGGGGGAGGCGATGGAAAGCCTGGAGGCCCTGGCCGCCGAGGGGCGGCAGTTCGGCGTCGTCGTCTCCGATCCTCCCGCCTTCGCCAAGACGCGCAAGGACCACGGCCCGGCGCTGCGGGCCTATGCCCGGCTGGCGCGGCTTTCCGCCCGTCTGGTGGCGCCGGGCGGCATCCTCTTCATCGCCTCCTGCTCCCACCATGTCGGCACGGGCGAGTTCACCGACGCGGTGGTGGAGGGGCTGGGCCGGGCCCGGCGGGACGGGCGCATCCTCGGCATCTTCGGGGCCGGGCCGGACCATCCGGTGCATCCCGCCCTGCCGGAAAGCGCCTATCTCAAGGGCGTGCTCCTGCACCTGTCGTGAGCGATGGGGCGGTGCCGGCGCGGCTGCGCGCCGCCTATCGCCGCGCCCGCTACGAGGCCGGCGGCGTTCCGGTCCGGATCGGCCGGAGCAGCCCCCGGCTTGACGCGCTGCTCGCCAGCCTCGGGGGCCGTCCCGGTGCCCTGGTGGGCGGGCTGGTCACGGCCTGGAACCCGCTGGGCCGGCGCCTGTCCGAAAGGGAGAACCGCCGGCGTCAGGAACGCCTGGACCGGGCCATCCGGCATCTGCCCAGTCTGCCCGCGGCCAGTGGCGAGGGCTGCTGGCGAGAAGAGCAGCGGCTGGTCCTGACGCCGCCGCGCCGGTTGGCCATGCTGGGGCGGCGCTTCCGGCAGAACGCGGTGGTGCTGCTGGTCCGGGGGCGGCCGGCCCGGCTGCTCTGGCTGCGATAGGCCGGGGCGCTATGCCCCGGCGGCCGCGCCCGGCAGGCGGCGCCGGAAGACATCCAGCCCCTCCACGCCCACCGGTGTTTCCGCTAGTTGCCAGCCTTTCCCGGCATAGAAGCCGCGCAGCGCCGGCCGGGCACAGAGATGGACCTCCGCGAAGCCCCGGCCTTCGGCAAGGCGCGCGCCTTCCGCCAGCAGCCGCGTGGCAATCCCCCGCCCGCGCCATTCCGGCTCCACCCAGAGCGCGGCCAGCCAGGGCGCCAGCGCCGGGCGTTCGGCGAGGTCGCTGTCGATCAAAAGGACATGGCCGAGATAGGTCCCATCCCGGTGGGCCACCAGGGCCTGGGGGAGGGCGCCTCCGCGCAGGCCAGGGCGCAGCCGGGCCGCGATCGGTCCGGGGTCCGGCTCTTCCGCCTGCCACCAGGCCCGCCAGATCCGCTCCGCCACCACCTCCAGGAAGTCCGGCACGGCGGGGAGCGGGCTGACGCGTGGCTCCATCACGGGTGGTTCATCACGGGGGCCGCATCACAGGAAGCGTTCCCGCAGATCCACCCCGTTGGCACGGCCCAGCACCCCGGACCCGTCGCGTAGCCAGCGCTCCGCCGCCTCCCGCCCGTGACGCTTGAGCGCCGCCAGGAACTCGCCCTCGCCATTGTACTTGCTGGAGACGCCGAAGTTCCGCAGCAGCTCCTCGTCCTCGATCATGTGGATGTAGAGCTGGCCGTAGCGCGGGTCGTTCAGCGCGCCATTGGCCAGCAGGCGCTGCACGAAGGCGACGGCCCGCATTTCGTACATCAGCGAGGCGTTGAAGCCGATCTCCTGCATCCGGGTCATGATGTCGGAGGCGGTGTAGGGGATGTCCGGCCGGGTCAGCGGGTTGATCTGCACCAGCACGATATCGGGCGGCGACCCCCGGCCATAGAGCGGCCAGAGCGGTGGATTGCCCAGGAACCCGCCATCCCAGAAGGCCTCGCCGTCGATCTCCACCGCCTTGAAGATCTGCGGCAGACAGGCGGAGGCGAGCAGCGCCTCCACGCCGATCTCCGGCCTCTCGAAGACGCGCGCCTTGCCGGTGCGGACATTGGTGGCGGAAACGAAGAGCTTCGGCCCGCCCGGGTCCCGGCGCAGGCGGATCGGGTCCAGCACCTCGGCCAGCGCCTCGCGCAGCGGGTTCAGGTCGAGCGGCGTGGGGTTCATCTGATAGGGCGAGAAGACCCGGGTCAGCGTGTCGAAGGCCTGCCAGGCGAGGCTGTAGCTGAGATCATAGCCCCAGAAGGCCTTCTCCAGCGGCGTGTTGCGCAGCGGGCTGAAGGACAGCCGCTGCGCCAGCCCCCACCAGAAGCGGTCCAGCCGGGCCTTGGCCCGCGCGGGACCGCCCTCCGCCAGCCCCTGGGTGACGAGCGCGCCGTTGATCGCCCCGGCGCTGGTGCCGGAAATGGCCGCGATCTCCAGCCACTCCTCCTCCAGCAGCCGGTCCAGCACGCCCCAGGTGAAGGCGCCATGCGTGCCGCCGCCCTGGAGGGCGAGGTTCACCGCATGCCTCGCCCTGCCTTCCTCCCGGCCCTCCATCCCGGAGCCGGCGAGGGGCAGGGCGGGAGGAACGCTGCCTTCCATCAGGCGGCGGTCCAGCCGCCATCCAGGCTGAGGATCTCGCCGGTCAGGGAGGCCGTGTGCGGGCCGCAGATATACAGGGCCATCTGCGCCACCTCCTCGACCTCCACCCAGCGGCGCGAGGCCATGGGGCGCAGCAGGTGCTCGGTCAGCGCCGCCTCGGCGGAGATGCCCTCACGCTTCGCGATCGGCTCGACCTGCGCTTCCGCCAGCGGGGTGCGGACGAAGCCGGGGCAGATGGCGTTGCAGGTGACGCCTGTGCCGCGCGCCGTTTCCAGCGCCACGACCTTGGTCATGCCGACGATGCCGTGCTTGGCGGCGACATAGGCGACCTTGTTCGGCGAGGCGACGAGGCCATGGGCGGAGGCGATGTTGATGATGCGGCCCCAGCCCGCCTTCTTCATGCCCGGCAGCAGGGCGGCGGTGGCGTGGAAAGCGGAGGAGAGGTTGATCGCGACGATCTGGTCCCACTTCTCCTCGGGGAACTCGTCCACCGGGCTGGTGAACTGGATGCCCGCATTGTTCACCAGGATGTCCACATGGCCGAGGACTTCCTCCGCCTGGGCGCACATCTTGCGGACCTCCCGCGCATCCGACAGGTCGGCGGCGGAATAGGCGACCTCGCCGCCGGTGACCTCGGCCAGCTCCGCGCGCACCCTGTCCACCTGTCCCGGCGCGCCCAGCCCGTGCAGCAGGATCTTCGCCCCGGCCTGGGCGAAGGCGAGGGCGATGCCGCGCCCGATCCCGCTGGTGGAGCCGGTGACCAGGGCCGTGCGGCCCTCCAGGCTGCGTTCCATGGAGTTCTCCTTTGTTCCGTCCCGCCAGGGCGCCGGGCCGCGCAACGGCACCGTCAGGGCAGACGCCCGAGCAGGGACACGAGTTTCCGCAGCATGGGCCGGTCCAGGGCCGGCGCAAGCCTGTCCAGCGCCGCCAGGCGCAGGCTGGGGCCCAGGGAGGGCTGCGGCAGGGGCAGGGCGGCGAGGTCGCGCAACGGGCGGCCCAGCAGCATCGCCAGGGCCCCGGCGAGCTCGCGTGGCGCGGCGATGCCGGGTGCCAGCACGGCGGCGCCGAGCAGCCGGTCCCGCCGGTCCAGCACCAGCCGGACCAGCCCGCCCGTCCGGCCCTCGGCGACCAGCCGGCCATTCTCCGTGAGGCCGCGCCGCTGCACCCGGACGGCATGTCCCGCCGCCTCCGCCTCGGCGGCGGTCAGGCCGACCTGCAGCAGCTCGGGATCGGTGCGGACCAGCCGCGTGGGCGGGGGCACGGAGGGGTGGCCGGGAATGCGGAGGAACAGGGAGCGCAGCAGCAGCGCCGCGTGCTCCTCCGCCCGGTCGGAATGCGCGCCGGCATCCGCGACATCGGCGATGCTGCCCGCCGCCCAGACGCGCCGGTTGCCCCGGGCGCGCAGGCCGCGGCCGGTGGCGATGCCGTCCTCCGTGGTGGCGATGCCGGCGGCGGCGAGGTCCAGCGGCGCGAGCCTCGGCCGGGGCGGGGTGGCCAGCAGGAGATGCGTGCCGGTGATCCGCCGGCCGTCCTCCAGCAGCAGCTCCAGCCCTTCGGGATGCCGCTCCACCCGCGCCGCCGGCTGCCCTTCGAAAAGGGCGACCCCTTCCGCCCGGAGCGATTCGCGCAGCAGCTCCACCAGTTCCGGCTCCAGCCCGGGGAGGATCGGGCCGTCCGCGACGACGGTGGCGAGGCAGCCCAGGCGCTGATGGGCCTGCGCCAGTTCCAGCGCCTCCGCCCCATGGCCCAGGATCAGCAAGTGCCCGGGCGGCGTGTCCAGGTCGAGGCCGCTCTGCCCGTCGAGATAGGGGATGTCGGCCAGCCCCTCGATGGCGGGCAGCAGTGGCGCGCTGCCCGCTGCCACCACGGCCTGGCGGAAGCGCCACGTGCGGCCGGCGGCCTCCAGGCAGTCGGGGGCCAGGAAATGCGCCGAGGAGCCGGTAACGAGATCGACCCCCAGGCCACGCAGCCGGGCCTCCGAGGATTCGGGTTCCAGGGCCTCCGTGGCGCGGCGGAGATGCGCGCGGACGCCTTCCCAGTCGATGGCCAGGTCCGCGGCGCGGAGCCCGAGTCGTCCCCCCTGCCGCAGCGCCTGCGCGGTGCGCGCGGCGACCAGCATCGCGTCCAGGGGCAGGCGCTGCCGCAGGCGTCGCCCACCGGGCGCATCGCGCTCGAAGAGGGTGACGCGCCGGCCCAGCAGGGTCGCGAGGGTGGCGGTGGAAAGGCCGGCGGAGCCGGCGCCGATCACGGCGATGTCGGTCTCAGGCATGCGCCGCCCCTTATGGCCGCAGCCGCGCCCCGCGTCAGGAGGGGATCGCACGATGTGACAGGATTGCCGGCGGCACGGATGCAGGAAAATGGGGCCGGCTGCGCGCCGGTCCCGCGCGTTGAGTGGTTGACGGGTCCGATACCCTCTCCCTATACAGCGCCAACCGCGCCGGACCCGTTGCCTTGTGCACCGGGGCCGGTGTTGCCTGTCGTGCCTGTCTCCCTGCCCTCATGGGGAGGGGACGGAGACGGGCACGGCCGGGAGGACCCGAAACGGGGGTCGGTCCCGGCAGATCCAGCCACTTTTTCCGAACGGAGCCACGTCCCGTGAAGCGTACCTATCAGCCCTCCAAGCTCGTCCGGAAGCGCCGGCACGGCTTCCGCGCCCGCATGGAGACGGTGGGCGGCCGCAGGGTCGTCGCCAACCGCCGCTCCAAGGGCCGCAAGCGCCTGTCCGCCTGAGCGGACGGCGCGCGGTTCCGCGTATCCCATGGCCCTGCCGCGCCTGAAGCAGCGGCGCGAATTCCTTCGCGTCGCCGGCAAGGGTAAGCGCGCGGCACGGCCCAGTGTGCTGTTGCAGGCTCTTCCGGAAACGGAAGGGCCTCTTCGCGTCGGTTTCACGGCGACGAAGAAGCTCGGCAACGCCGTGGTGCGCAACCGCGCCAAGCGGCGGCTGCGCGCCGCCGCTCATGAACTGCTGCACGCGGCCCCGCCGCCGGGCTGCGAGCGTCGCGGCTGGGACCTCGTGCTCGTGGCCCGTGATGGGGTGATGACACGCGACTGGCCCACGCTGCTGGGCGACCTGCGCGGCGCGCTCCGCCAGGCGGGCGTCATCGCCGCACCCAGGCCCGCCGCCACGGAAGGCGGCGACGCTGCCGCGCCGGGGCAGGGGGCATGAGCGGGGGCATGAGCCCCGCCGCCGGCGTCCTGACCGTCGCGGTGCATGCCTATCGCTATGGGCTTCGCCCGATCATCGGCAGCCACTGCCGCTTCCACCCGCATTGCAGCGACTATGCGCTCGAGGCCCTGGCCAGCCATGGTGCCGCGCGCGGCACCTGGCTGACGGCCCGGCGAATCCTGCGCTGCCACCCCTGGAACCCGGGCGGCTGGGACCCTGTCCCGCCCGCATCGCCCCGCATTGGGGCATCCACCGCCCGCGAGAACGGTTGAATCGATGGACAACAAGCGACTGCTCGTCGCGATCGCGATCTCGATCGCCATCCTTCTGGGCTTCGAGCTGTGGAACCGCCCGACGGTGCAGCAGCAGGTGCAGAGCCAGCAGCAGGCACGCCAGGCGCCGACCGAGCCCCTGCCGCCCGGCATCGGCTCCCCGGCCCCGACCCAGGGCGCCGTGCCGCCGGAGCGCAGCGCGGCCGAGCACCTGCCGATCGAGACGCCGCGCCTGGCCGGCAGCCTCAACCTGCGGGGCGCGAAGCTCGACGACCTGGTGCTGAAGAACTACCGCGAGACGGTCGCGCCGAACTCGCCGCTGGTGCGCATGTTCGCGCCGCGCGGGGAGGTCGCGCCCTATTTCGCCCAGTGGGGCTGGAGCGCCGCCGATGGCCGCACGCCGGTGCCGGGGCCCGACACCGACTGGACGGTGGCGGACAAGGCGCCGCTGACGCCGCAGCATCCGGTGACGCTGCGCTGGGACAACGGCGCGGGGCAGGTCTTCGAGGTCGTGGTGTCGGTGGACGACAACTTCATGTTCTCGGCGCAGCAGCGGGTGATCAACAACGGCGGCGAGCCGGTGCAGGTCCTGCCCTGGACCCGCGTGCGGCGCGAGCACACGCCGCAGCTCGCGAACTACTACATCCTGCATGAGGGCTTCGTCGGCGTGCTCGGCGGGCACCTGCAGGAGCTGAAGTACTCGGCGGCCAAGGATGCCGCGAACAAGGCGCAGGGGCTGGCCTTCCAGGAGGACAGCACCGGCGGCTGGGCGGGCTTCACGGACAAGTACTGGCTGGCCGCGGTCACCGCGATGACGCCGCAGGAGCAGATCCGCGCCGCCTTCCGCCACACGCAGGAGCAGCCGGGCCCCGAGGGCGACCGCTGGCAGGTGGACTTCTCCGCGCCGCAGCCGCTGAGCGTCGCGCCGGGCGCGACGGTGGATTTCGGCACGCGCGTCTTCGCCGGCGCCAAGGAGGTCCGCACCCTCGATGCCTATCGCGACAATCTGGGGGTCACCGATTTCGACAAGGCGGTGGACTTCGGCTGGTTCTACTTCCTGACCAAGCCCTTCTTCTACGCGCTGGACTGGCTGTACCACATCGTCGGCAACTTCGGCATCGCCATCATGATCTTCACGGTGGCACTGAAGGCGCTGTTCTTCCCGCTGGCGAACAAGTCCTACAAGTCCATGGCGCGGATGCGGTCGCTGACGCCGCGGATGAACGAGATCCGGGAGAAGTTCAAGGACGACCCGGCGAAGATGCAGCAGGAGATGATGGGCCTGTACAAGACGGAGAAGGTGAACCCCGCCTCCGGCTGTCTGCCCATCCTGATCCAGATCCCCGTCTTCTTCTCGCTCTACAAGGTGCTGTTCGTCACCATCGAGATGCGGCACGCGCCGTTCTTCGGCTGGATCCGCGACCTCTCGGCGCCCGACCCGACCAACCTGTTCACCCTGTTCGGGCTGATCCCCTGGGATCCGCCGCACATGCTGCACATGCCCGTCTGGGCGATCATCATGGGCTTCACCATGTGGGCGCAGCAGCGTCTGAACCCGCAGCCGCCCGATCCGATCCAGGCCAAGCTCTTCGCCTGGATGCCGGTGATCTTCACCTTCATGCTGGCGAGCTTCCCGGCCGGGCTGGTGATCTACTGGAGCTGGAACAACACCCTCTCGGTGGCCCAGCAGGCCTGGATCACCCGGCAGGAGCGTGCCGAGCGCCGCGAGCAGAAGAAGCTGGCGCGGACATGAGCGAGGCACCGGAGCACAAGCCGGAGGCCGGTGCCCCGGCCGCTCCGGTGGATGAGCGCGAGGCCGAGCGCCTCGCGGCGCTGGAGGCCGGGCGGCTGCTTTTCGCCCGGCCCTGCCGCTTCGTCTTCGCCTCCCAGCGGCTCGACCAGCTTCCCGAGGCGAGGCTGCCGGAGGTGGCCTTCTGCGGCCGTTCCAACGTGGGCAAGTCCTCGCTGGTGAACGCTCTGACGGGGCAGAAGACCCTGGCCCGCGTTTCCAACACCCCCGGGCGCACCAAGCAGTTGAACTTCTTTGAACTGGGCGGGGAGGGGCAGGCGCGCCTGACCCTCGTGGACATGCCGGGCTATGGCTATGCCCAGGCGGCCAGGGCGGTGAAGGAGGACTGGCAGGGGCTGATGTTCGACTACCTGCGCGGGCGAACGACCCTGCGGCGGGTCATCCTGCTCCTCGACGCGCGGGTGGAGACCAAGGACTCCGACCGGGCGGCGATGGAACTGCTCGGCAAGGCGGCGGTGCCCTTCCAGATCGTACTGACCAAGGCCGACGACACGCCGTCGGCGCGGCTGGCGAAGCGCCAGCAGGAAGCCGAGCTCCTGGTGGCGAAGCAGGCTGCGGCGCATCCGCTGGTGATCACCACCAGCAGCGAGAAGGGCCTGGGCATCCCCGAACTCCGGGCGGAACTCGCCTCCCTGGCTCTGCTCCCCGGAACGGACTGAGGCGCCGAAGACACAGTGCGGCATAATGGCCGCAGATCAACCTCTGCGTGCTTTCCCCGAATCCCCTGACGATCATAAGACAGGGGAACCCCAGGGAGGGTTTCGGTGAGAGGCGTGGTCCTTGCACTCTGTGTTGCCTTGCTGGCCCCGGCCGTCCAGGCCGCGACGCCCGACCGCTGCCCGGTCGACACGAGGCCGGAGTTGCGCCGCATCATCGGGGAGCCGGGTCATCTCCGACCGCTTCCCGATGTGACGCAGAGTTCCCCCCGCATCGGCCTGTCCCGGCCGGACGCTTCCTGTGGCTTCCCCCCGGTGCGCCGGATTTCCCGCCCGCGCACCGGCTGATCGGCGCGGCGAGGAGCGGGAGCACCCGGGCTGACCCCACCGGCCCGGATGCACACCCCGCCCGCTCCTTGCCGCCCGAGAGGCCTTCCACCGATCCTGGCCCTGTCCGCCCCGGTCTTCCGGCCAGGGGTTGCCCGGCCACCGGGGAGGCCCTTGACCCTGTGCTGCGGTGCCCGCAAGAGGCGGACGGCGCCTACCGCCGCGATCCATCGGAGCCGATGCCATGACCGAGACCGTGCGCGACAACATCGCGCTCCTTTCCGGTGCGCTGCCCTTCCTGAAGCGTTACGACGACGCCGTCGTGGTCGTGAAGTACGGCGGCCATGCCATGGGGGAGGAGGATACGGCCTTCCGCTTCGGCCAGGACATCGCGCTGCTCGAACAGGTCGGCATCAACCCGGTGGTGGTGCATGGCGGCGGGCCGCAGATCAACGCCATGCTGAAGCAGTTGAACGTGCAGTCCGAGTTCGTGCAGGGCCTGCGCGTCACCGACGAGAAGACGGTGGACATCGTCGAAATGGTCCTCGCCGGTTCGGTGAACAAGCAGGTGGCCGAGGCGATCACCCGCGCCGGGGCCATCGCCGTCGGCATCAGCGGCAAGGACGGCAACCTGATCACCGCGCGCAAGACGTTGAAGACCGTCACGGACCCGCAGACCGGCGAGCCCAGGGTGCTCGACCTGGGCTTCGTGGGCGAGCCGGAGCGGGTCGACACCCGTGTCCTGGAGCTGCTGATCGGCGCCGACATCGTGCCGGTGGTGGCGCCGGTGGGGGTGGATGCGAAGGGCCAGACCCTGAACATCAACGCCGACACGGTGGCCGGTGCGGTGGCCGGGGCGCTGAAGGCGGCGCGGCTGCTGATGCTCACAGACGTGCCCGGCGTGCTGGACGAGAACAAGCGCCTGATCCCCGAAATGACGGTGGCCGAGGCGCGGGCCGGGATCGAGAGCGGCATGATCTCGGGCGGGATGATCCCCAAGGTCGAGACCTGCATCCAGGCGGTGGAGCTGGGCGTCGAAGGCGCCGTGATCCTCGACGGCCGGGTGCAGCATGCGGTGCTGGCCGAGCTCTTCACCGATGCCGGGCCGGGAACACTGATCCGGCCCTGAGGATTCCGGCCGCCCCGCGCCATGGCGGCGGGGCGGCCTATCCCAGGAAGTCCCGCAGCAGCGCGTTGAACCCGTCCGCGCGCTCGAAATAGGGCGAATGGCCGCATTCCGGCACGATCACCGCCGGCCGTCCCACCATCCCGCCCAGCGCCCGCGCCGCGGCGGGCGGGAAGACGATGTCCTCCTCCCCCGCGACGAAGAGCGTGGGCATGGCGAGGCTCCGGACTGTTTCCGCCGGTCTCGTGCGCCCGGCCATCAGGCGGGGGCGCAGCGCGGCCTTGTCGGCCTCCGCGCTCTCGTCGATCCCGCGATAGAGGAGATGGAGCGCCGGCTGCTCCCGCGCCGCGCGTTCGCCCATGGCGGGATGGATGCCGAGTCCGGCGCATCGCGCGGCGGCCTCGGCGGCGCGTTCCGGCCAGTCGCCCAGATCAGCGGCGCTGCGCGGGTCGATGGTGCCGGAGGTGGCCGACATCACCAGGGCGCGGACGCGCCCGGGGGCGCGCAAGGCCACCTCCAGGCAGCTCCACCCGCCCATGGACTGCCCGACCAGCGCCGCGTCGGGCAGTTCCAGATGGTCCAGCAGCCCGAGCAGATCCTCGGCGAAGCCATCCAGGCCCAGCGGCGGCGTGGCATCCGTGGAGGGATGGAAGCCGCGATGGGCGAAGGTGACGCAGCGGAAGTCGCGGGCGAGGTCGGGCACCTGCTGCCACCAGGACAGGTGACTGCCGCCCAGGCCATGGGCGAAGACGATGGCCGGGCCCTCGCCGGTCACCTCATAGGCGATCTCGCCGCCCGCGCGCGCGAAGCGCCCCCGCTGCCGTGGCAGGCTCCGCTCTCCGATCCTCAGCATGGGCTTCCGCGCTCCGAATCCTGTCGCCGGCGGTGATCCTGGCACGGGCCGGTGGGGCATTGTGACGCCCCGGGACCGGCAGGTGGGGCGATTCCCCCGCAAGCGGCGCGTTGACACGCCTGCTGGTGCGCGCGAGAGGGTCACGCCAAACGCATTCGCACATCTATCGGGATCATCGCGACCATGGACCTGTCCAGCCTGCGGAAGACCATCGAGGCCCTCTGGGAGCGCCGCGCGGAGGTGACCCCCGCCACCCAGGGCGCCGACCGCCAGGCGGTCGCGGATGCGCTGGGCCTGCTGGACAGCGGCAAGCAACGCGTCGCCTCGGTCTCGGACAATGGCGACTGGACGGTGCACCAGTGGCTGAAGCAGGCGGTGCTGCTGAGCTTCCGGCTGGAGGACAACACCCTCCGCCGGGAGGAGGGCGCCGGGGCCTGGGACAAGGTGCCGCTGAAGTGGGAAGGCTGGAGCGAGACCCAGTTCCGCGAGGCCGGCTTCCGCGCCGTGCCGGGCGCCGTGGCCCGCCGCCCGGCCTATATCGCGCCGAACGTGGTGCTGATGCCCTCCTTCGTGAATGTCGGCGCCTATGTCGATTCCGGCACCATGGTCGATACCTGGACGACGGTCGGCTCCTGCGCGCAGATCGGGAAGAACTGCCACCTCTCCGGCGGCGTCGGCATCGGCGGCGTGCTGGAGCCACTGCAGGCCAACCCGGTGATCATCGAGGATGACTGCTTCATCGGTGCCCGTTCCGAGGTGGCCGAGGGCGTGATCGTGGGCCGCGGCTCGGTGCTGTCGATGGGCGTGTTCCTGTCCGCCTCGACCAAGATCATCGACCGTGCCACGGGCGAGGTCTTCGTCGGCCGCGTGCCCGCCTATTCCGTGGTGGTGCCGGGCAACCTGCCCGGCAGGCCGCTGCCAGACGGTTCGCAGGGGCCGTCGCTCTACTGCGCCGTGATCGTGAAGCGGGTGGATGCCCGCACGCGCGAGAAGACCTCGATCAACGAGCTGTTGCGCGATTGAGCCGCCCTTGACCGGAGCCCGGGCCGTGACCGCCATCGCCGACCCCCTGCCGATCGCGCAGGCGCTGATCCGCTGCCGTTCCGTCACCCCGGCGGATGACGGGGCGATGGCGGTGCTGGAGGGCATCCTGGAGCCTCTGGGCTTCCGCTGCACCCGGCTGCGCTTCGGCGGGACGGAGAACCTCTTCGCCCGGCGGGGCGGGGAGGGGCCGCATCTCTGCCTGGCCGGACATGTGGACGTGGTGCCGCCCGGCGAGGGATGGAGCCACGATCCCTTCGCGGCGGAGGTCGCGGGGGAGGTGCTCTACGGCCGCGGGGCCACGGACATGAAGGGCGGGGTGGCCGCCATGCTCGCCGCCGCCCATGCGCCGCAGCCGCGCGGCAGCCTCTCCTTACTGATCACCGGGGACGAGGAGGGCGACGCCCATGACGGCACGGTGCGCGTGCTGGAATGGATGGCGGCGAACGGACAGGTGCCGGACATGTGCCTCGTGGGCGAACCGACCTCCAAGCTCCGGCTGGGCGACACGATCAAGATCGGGCGGCGGGGCAGCCTGACCGCCTATCTGACGGTGCGGGGCACGCAGGGGCATGTCGCCTATCCGGCACGCTGCGACAACCCGGTGCACCGCTTGGTGCGGGCGCTGAACCGGCTGGTGGCGGCGCCGCTGGACGAAGGCACGGAGTGGTTCGAGGCCTCCTCGATCCAGGTCACCACCTTCGATGTCGGCAATCCCACGACCAACCTCGTGCCGGCCGAGGCGAAGGCCACGCTGAACATCCGCTTCAACAACCTGCACAGCGCCGCCAGCCTGGAGCGCTGGATCCGCGATGCGCTGGAGGCCGAGGCGCCGCTACACGAGGCGCGCTTCTCCTGCTCCGGAGAGGCCTTCCTGACCGCGCCCGGGCCCTTCGTGGAGGCGCTGCGGCGCGCCGTGACGCGGGTGACGGGCGAGGAGGCGGTGCTCGACACGGGCGGCGGCACCTCGGACGCGCGCTTCATCACCCGCCACTGCCCCGTGGCCGAGCTGGGCGCGGTGGGGGCCACCATGCACAAGGTGGACGAATGCACGCCCGTTGGGGAGCTGCGCGCCCTGGCCGCGCTCTATGGCGCCGTGATCGCGGAGTGCCTCGGCTGAGCGCGCCCCAACAGCCTTCCGCCGCCCCGCCCGCCCTGGCGGTGCAGGTCCTGGCGGGCCTGCGCGGCGCCGTCCTGCTGGCGCGCGGGAAGGCGGTGGGGATCGACTTCACCTGCCTGTCGCCGGAAGGGGCGGCGCGCTCCTTCTGGGCGGCCCTCATCTGTCTGCCGGCCTTCGTGCTGCTGCGCCTCGTCAGCGGGGCGGCCGGCGAGGTCGGCACCGACCCGCTGCGCTTCCTCGTGGCGGAGCTCTCGGGCTTCGCCTGCTCCTGGGCGGGCTATGCCCTGGCCTCCTACTGGCTGGCGGCCCGGGCGGGGTTGCTGGCGCGCTGGCCACGCTTCATCGCCGCCTGGAACTGGGCGAACATCGTCCAGTACGTCGTGCTCCTGGTGCTGCTGCCGGTGCCGCCGGGCATGGTGGCGACCTGGCTGGGCATCGCCGCCTTCGGCTACGCCATGTGGCTGGAATGGTTCGTGGCGCGGGAGGCCCTGGGCGTGAATGCCTTCCAGGCGGCGACCTTCGTGGCGCTGGACCTGGCGATCAGCATCTTCCTGGCCGGGGCGGTGCAGGCCGTCGCCATGGTGGACTGACGGAAGGCCGCCCCCGTTCACGGGGTTTTCGCCCTCCGCGTCGTGGGGACAGCCTTTCGTTACCTATCACAGGTTGTTAACCTATTCCCGCATTTCCAGGGAGACGTGTGGGATGGTCCTCGATACCGCGGTGCTGACGGATGCGTGCCGCCTGGCATCCGGGTTCCGGCCGGTATGACGGACAGCCGGCCCGAGGGGACCGCTTTCTGCATCTATGGCCAGTTGCGGGACGAGGACCTGACCTTCCCTGAGACGGCCCGGATCGCGGCGGAAAGCGGAGCGAGCGTCTTTCTCAGCACCTGGCGGCGGCGTGGCGCCAAGACGGGCGGTGCCACCAACCTTTCGCAGTTCTTCCGCATGTTCGGGCGCGAGGCCGGCTTCGCGCTGCCGCGTCGCCTGGGCTACCGCTTCAGCGAGAGCTTCCCGGATTTCGCCGCCCGTGCCATGGCCGGGGCGGGCGAGGTCGAGCCCGAGAGCCTGCGCGGCTGGTTCCCGGGCGTGACGCTGGATATCGAGGACGAGGCGCTCGACCTCGACTTCGCCGGCAGCCGCAGCGACAACAACAGCCTGCGCATGCTCTACAAGCTGTGGCGCGCGGTGGGGCTCAAGCGGGCGGAGGAGAAGCGGCGCGGACGGCGCTTCGCCGCGGTCGTGCTGTTCCGCCCGGATGTGCTGCCGCCGGAGCCCCGGCAGATGCCGCCACCGGCCGCGCTGCCGGAGGCCATCTTCCTGCCGCCGGGCGGCTGGGCGCCACGCCACGCGCATGACGTGCTGATCGTCTGCTCCTCCGAGACGGCGGATGCCATCGGCGCCCTGTTCGGCCGTGCGGTGCTGGAACGGGTTTCCGGCTGGGACGGCATCCATCCCCAGTTGCACGACCACCTCGCCGCCCTGGGCAAGGAGATCCGCAGCGTGCCCGTGCCGCTGGCCCTGCGCGAGCGGGCGGAGCGGCACCAGCCCCACAACCGCGCCCTGCTCCGCGAATTGCTGGACAGCGGCAACTGGGACGCGCACGGCTGGAGCGAGCCCAAGCCACAACTGGGCAAGGCCCTGGCCGATCTGCTGCGCGCGGTGGAGGAGGTCCTGGACGGCAAGCCCGAGGCGGCGCTGGAGCGGCTGCGCGCGCTTCTGGACCGCGGGCCGCCGCTCGCGGTGCTGGAAGGCGTTGCTTCCGTGGCCGCCGATGCGCTGCTGGCCCAGGGACGGAAGCGGGACGCCTATGCGCTGCTGCTGATGCGTGTCCTGGCCGCGCTGGTGCCCGAGCCGGGCTGGCTGGAAGACGGGGAGTTCCATCGCAACCTGACCCGGCTGAGCGAGGCCGGCGGGCCGCTCACCGGCCAGCAGGGAAGCTGCGCCGCGATCGAGGCGCTGCTGGACGAGGCCCCGATGGCGCCGGTGGTGCGGGAGGTCTGGACGGCGATGCTGCGCCTGCTGCCCTGGGACCGGCTCTCGGCCGAGGCGGAGCGGGTGGCGGAGTTCTTCGGCCAGGACATCGCGGTGATGAGCCGCCGCTTCTGGCAATTGCTGAAGGGCAACCGGCTCGACGAGGCGGCGGCACTGGCGGCGCGGATGCGGCAGTCGGCGCCGGGCGACTGGCGCGGCAACGACCATCTCGGCCATGTGCATTCCCGCCGGGGCGAGGTACGGGAGGCGCTGGACTGCGCCATCGCCGCCCTGGCCATGGAGCCGGAGAACTGGGGGCTGCTGGCCCGGGTCGGCAAGCTGCACGAGCAGCTGGGGCAGTTCCCGCAGGCGCGCCGCCACATGGAGGCCGCGCTGGCCCGCGATGCCGACCATCACGTGCGGGCGGGCTATGCCCATCTGCTGGCCCGGATGGGCGAGACCGAGGAGATGCGGCGCTACGTGTCCCGCTGTCTCGCCGAGGCGCCCGAGGATGCCTGGCTGCGCGATGCTCTGGGACCGCTCGCGCCCCAGGCCGCCTGACCGCGCATCACGCCGATGGTCAGCGCCAGTCGGGCTCGGGGTCGTAGCGGACGAAGGTGAAGCAGAGGCCGGTGGGCGGTGCGGTCTGGCCCGCCTTGCGCCGGTCCCGGCCTTCCAGCAGGGCGCGCGGCCAGCCCACCGGCCGGCGGCCCATCCCGACCTCGTAGAGCGTGCCGACGAGGTTGCGGATCTGGTGGTGCAGGAAGGAGCGCGCTTCCGCCACGACCAGGATCTCCTCCCCCTGCCGCGTCACGTCCAGCCGATCCAGGGTGCGGATCGCGTCCTTCGCCTGGCAGGAACTGGCGCGGAAGGCGGAGAAGTCGTGCCGGCCCAGCAGGCCCTGCGCCGCCGCGTGCATCGCCTCCGCATCCAGGCGGCGGGGAACGTGCCAGACCCGGTTCTCGTCCAGCGCCGGCCGGGCCGGGCGGTTCAGGATGCGGTAGCGGTAGCCCCGGTGCCGGGCGCTGAAGCGGGCATTCCAGCCCTCCTCCACCCGGGCGGCCGCGATGACCGCCACCGGATGGGGCCGGGAATGGAAGTTGATCGCCTCCCGGACCCGCTCCGGCGCCAGATCGGCGGCGAGGTGCAGGCTGACCACCTGGCCCTCCGCATGCACGCCGGAATCGGTGCGGCCGGCGCACTGCGCCGTGACCGGCTCCCCGCCATTCAGGGAAAGGGCGGCTTCCTCGACCACCTGCTGCACGCTGGGCAGCCCGTCCTGACGCTGCCAGCCGGCGAAGGGGGTGCCATCATACTCGACCCGGAGGGCGTAGTTCGGCACGGTTCAGGCGTCCGGAGGGAAGGGCAGCACCGTGCCGGGCGGGAGGGCATAGCCCCGCAGGAAGGCATCCGCCTCCATCGGCGCGCGGCCGGGGCGCTGCAACCGCAGCAGGCGCAGCGCGGTGCCGCCGCCGCAGGCGATGCGGGGCAGGGTGTCGAGCACCGTCCCGGGCGGCGCATCGGCGGTGCCGGAGGGTTCCGCCGCCAGCACGCGGATCGCATCGCCCCCAGCCTCGAACTGCGTGCCGGGCCAGGGCGTCATGCCCCGCACCCGCCGGTCCAGCGCCGCCGCGTCCTCGCGCCAGTCGAGCCGCGAATCGGCCTTGGTCAGCTTCGGGGCATAGGTCATGCCCGCTTCCGGCTGCGGCACCGGAGAGGGATTCTCCGCCAGCGCCCGCAGGACCAGACGGGCCCCGATCTCCGCCAGCCGGTCGTGCAGCCCGGCGGTGGTGTCGCGCGGGCCGATCGACGTGGCCTCGCGCAGCAGCATGGCGCCGGTGTCCAGCCCTTCGTCCATCTGCATGATGGTGATGCCGGTCTCCGCATCGCCCGCCAGCACGGCGGCATGGATCGGCGCCGCCCCGCGCCAGCGCGGCAGCAGCGAGGCATGAATGTTCAGGCAGCCGCGCCGCGGGGCCTCCAGGATCGGCTTCGGCAGGATCAGCCCATAGGCAGCGACCACGGCGGCATCCAGGTCCAGCGCGCGGAAGGCGTCATGCTCCGCCGTGTCGCGCCGCAGCCGGACGGGGTTGCGCACGGGCAGGCCGAGTTCCAGCGCCGCGCGGTGGACGGGGCAGGGCGACTCCCGCTGCCCGCGCCCGGAGGGGCGGGGCGGCTGGGTATAGACCGCCGCTACCTCGTGGCCCGCCGCGACCAGGGCACGCAGGGCCGGCACGGCGAAATCCGGGCTGCCCATGAAGGCGAGGCGCATCGGCGGGGCCATGGGGCTCAGTCCTCGCGCTGCTTGTTCTTCTGGTCCTTGTTGAAGCGCCGCAGCAGCATGTTGCGCTTCAGGGGAGAAAGGTGGTCGATGAAGAGCACGCCGTTCAGGTGGTCGATCTCGTGCTGGAGACAGGCGGCCATCAACCCCTCGGCGGTGATCTCCTGCCGGGCGCCTTCCAGATCCTGCCAGCGGACCTTCACCACCGCCGGGCGCTCCACCTCGGCATACTGGTTGGGGATGGACAGGCAGCCTTCCTCCCGCAGCGCGGTCTCCCGGCTGGCCTGCACGATCTCGGGATTGACCATCACATAGGGCTGCCGCGCCTCGTCGGGCTGCAGATCGACCACGATCAGGCGCAGGCTCTCGCCGACCTGCGGCGCCGCCAGGCCGATGCCCGGCGCCTTGTACATGGCGTCGAGCATGCGGTCGGAGAGGTCGCGGACCTTGTCGGCATCCGCGGGACCGATCGCGCGGGTCCTGGCGCGCAGCCGGGGGTCGGGGATCAGGAGGATGGGCAGGGGAGGGGCGTCGTTCGCCATGATGCCCGGCATCTAGCCATGCGGCGCCGGTGGCGCAACGTCCGCTGGCCGCAGGTCTCCCCGGCGCGCGGTTCTCCGATGGGAGAGGCGCATCTTGTCGCCCCGTCTTGCAACGGGGATGCGGAGGCACGACATTGTGCGTCGCGGGCCGGTGCTTCGGGCCGGTTCCGCGCGTCTCGCTCATCCACGAGGAGGCACCAGACCGTGTCCCGTTCGTCCGTCTTCGGATCGCCGCTGTTCCTCGGCTTCGACCATCTCGAGCAGATGCTCGACCGGGTGCAGAAGAACGCCGAGGGCTACCCCCCCTACAACATCGAGCAGACCGCCGCCGAAAGGCTGCGGATCACCCTGGCCGTGGCCGGCTTCTCCATGGAGGATCTCCAGATCACCCAGGAGGACAACCAGCTCGTCATCCGGGGCCGCCAGAAGGATGAGGGGGAGGGGCGCATCTTCCTCCATCGCGGCATCGCATCCCGTCAGTTCCAGCGCGCTTTCGTGCTGGCCGAGGGGATCGAGGTCGAGGGCGCCTGGCTCGACAACGGGTTGCTCCATGTCGATCTGCGCCGCCCACAGCCGGAAACCCGGGTGAGGACGATCCGCATCAACGGCGCCGGACGGCCCGTGGTGTCCGATCAGGACTGATCCCGTGGACCTGCCCCATGGATCTGGACCCATGATCCGGGACGTGTCCGACAAAAAGGCTTGCAGCGATGTGCTGAACCCTCGCGGCCCCGCCGCGTTGGGAGAACAGGCCACCAGCAGAGGGCCGCTTCGCCAAAGGGATTACCGGGAAGCGCCCAGGAGTGTCGCCATGAATGAATCTCGCGAAGCTCGTGAAACCACGGTCCTGAAGGGCCTGTCCCCCGCCGACTGGGCCAGCTTCGGCCGCGAGCAGATCGCCTATATCCGCCCCGTCGTGGTGGACGGGGTGAAGGCGGTGGCCATCCATTCCGCCGATGGCACGCCGATCGGCGCGGCCCCGACAGCGGATCTTGCCATCGCCGCCATCATCCAGAACGAGATGGAGCCGGTCCTGGTTCACTGAACCGGCGCCGCCGGACCCGTCCTGTCACGGGACGGGTGCGGCGGACGACAGATCCCGGCAACATCCGGCATCCTCCGAAAAAGCGGGGCGCTCCTGGCGCTCCGCCTTTTTGCGTCCGCCTGTCGCCGGCACGCCGCGCAAAAATAGGGGCTTCCGAAGAAGCCCCACCTGAACGCTTGTCTATGTGATTGTTTTTATCGGGTGTGATCTGGCGCTCAGACGAGCGCGACGACATCCGTGGCGCCGGGCTCCGGCTTGCGCTCCGCCGCCTGGCAGCGCGCGTGTTCGTTCACGCGGCGGCGGTGGCGGCGCAGACGCTTGGCCACCTTGGTGGCGGCATCCTGGAAGGCGCGATGGGCATCCGTGCCCTCGCCTTCGGCCTGCACGGAAAGACCGCGGCCGGCATGGAGGTTGATGTCGCAGACGAAGAAGCTGCGATCCTTGCTGAAGGTGACGTTCGCCTCAAGGGCGCGGTCGGAGTACTTGCGGGCGATGACTTCCAGACCCTCGGCCACATGGACCTTCAGGGCATCCCCGGTTTCGACCTGCTTCCCAGAAACCATGATGTGCATTTCGGAGCAAACCTCCTCTGCTTGTCGCAGGAGGACCCGTCCCGATGCGTTCAGAAGACCGGGACGGCCTTTTCCCGCTTGCGTTGCACCGAACTGGGTATGCGCAACGCGTCCCGGTATTTGGCCACGGTTCTGCGGGCGATGTCCACCCCTTCCGTGCGCAGCCGGTCCACGATCGCGTCATCGGAGAGAATTTCGTCCGGATGCTCCGCGTCGATCATGCCGCGGATGCGGTGGCGGATCGCCTCGGCGGAAAAGGTTTCCCCGGCTGTGCCGGCGATCGCGGTGGTGAAGAAGAATTTCAGCTCGAAGCTGCCGCGTGGCGTCGCGATGTACTTGTTGGCGGTGACGCGGGAGACGGTGCTCTCGTGCATCTCCACCGCCTCCGCCACGTCGCGCAGGATCAGCGGACGGAGATGGGTGATGCCATGGCGGAAGAAGGCGTCCTGCCGCCGCACGATCTCGGCTGCGACCTTCAGGATGGTGTTCGCCCGCTGTTCCAGCGACTTCACCAGCCAGTTGGCGCTCTGCAGCCGCTCCGCCAGATAGGCACGCTCCTCCCTGTTGCGGGCGGCCGTATGCGCCTGGGCGTGGAAGCCGCGATTGACCAGGATGCGCGGCAGGGTTTCGGGATTCAGCTCCAGCACCCAGCCTTCATCCTGGGCACGCCGCATCAGGACATCCGGCACCAGGGTCGGAGCCGGGGTGTCGTCATAGGAGGCGCCGGGCTTCGGGTCGAGGCGCCGGATCTCCGCCACCATGTCGGCGAGGTCGGCGGCATCCACGCCGCAGACCCGGATCAGCGCACCCAGGTCGCGCCGTGCCAGCAGTTCCAGGTTGTCCAGCAGCGCCTGCATCGCGGGATCGAGCCGGTTCTTCTCCGCGAGCTGCGCCGCGAGGCATTCCGAGAGGCTGTGGCAGAACAGGCCGACCGGCTCGAAGCGCTGCATGCGGCGCCGCACCACGGCCACCGTTTCCTCGGCGCAGCCCATCGCGGCGGCGATGGCGGCATCGGTGGCCAGCATCCGCCCCGCCGGGTCGAGCAACGCGATGAGCTGCCCCGCGATCAACCGCTCCGCCGCATCGCCGAAGGTCAGCCGCGCCTGCTCCGCCAGCTCCTCCCGCAGCGAACGCGGATGCTCGCGCGCCAGCTCGTCGATGCCGCGCTCGTCATCCTCGAAGCCGGAGGCCTGGCCCCGCACCGCCGCCGGCAGCTCCGTGGCCTCGTAGAGATTCTGCGTGTCGTGCAGATCGAGATGCACGTCCGCCGTGGCGGACGGGAAATCCACCGGCGGCACGGCCGCCTCGGGCTCCGGCGCCGGCGCGGATTCCGTCTCGTCTCGCTCCAGCAGCGGATTGCGTTCCAGCTCCTCCTCGACGAAGGCCACGACCTCGAGATTGGAGGACTGCAGCAGCTTGATCGCCTGACGAAGCTGCGGCGTCATCACCAGGGACTGGGAGTGCCGCAGGTCCAGGCGTGGGCCGAGGGAAAAGCTCATCAGAGGCTGAAGCGCTCTCCGAGATAGACGCGGCGCACGCCCTCATGCTCGACGATGTCGCGCGGGCTGCCTTCCATCAGCACCTGCCCGTCATGGAGGATGTAGGCGCGGTCGATGATCTCCAGCGTCTCGCGCACATTGTGGTCGGTGATCAGCACGCCGATCCCGCGATCCTTCAGGTGCTTCACGAGGTCGCGGATCTCGCCCACCGCGATCGGGTCGATGCCGGCCAGCGGCTCGTCCAGCAGGATGTAGTCGGGATGCGTGGCCAGCGCGCGGGCGATCTCGCAGCGCCGCCGCTCGCCGCCCGACAGCGCCAGGGCGGGGGCGCGGCGGAGATGGGAGATGCCGAATTCCGCCAGCAGCGCATCGAGCATCTCCTCGCGCCGGTCGCGCTTGGGCTCCACCACCTCCAGCGCCGCGCGGATGTTGTCCTCCACCGACAGGCCGCGGAAGATCGAGGCCTCCTGCGGCAGATAGCCCAGGCCAAGCCGCGCCCGCCGGTACATCGGCAGCAGCGTCACGTCATGGCCGTCGAGGAAGACCTGCCCCTCATCCGGCCGCACCAGGCCGGTCATCATGTAGAAGGTCGTGGTCTTGCCGGCGCCGTTCGGCCCCAGCAGCCCCACCGCCTCGCCACGCTTAAGGTTGATCGAGACGCCGCGCACCACGGGGCGCTTCTTGTAGCGCTTGCCCAGGCCCTTCGCGACCAGCCCACCCTGATCCGGCACCAGTCGCAATCCCTCGCTGTTGTCCATCCGCGCCGCGCTCATCGTCCCCGCCCCTGCGGCTGTCCCTGCTCCTGCCTGGGCGCGGTATTAGCACCGGAAGGGTTACCAGTCCGTCCAGGCTGCGTCCCCCCTTGGGCGCCCCCCTGACCGCCCCCCGGCTGGTCGCCGGACTGCGGCACGACGAGGCCCTGCACGCGGGTGCCGGGCGCGGAAACGAGGCGGGCGAGGCCGCTGCGCATGTCCACGATCGCTTCCGACCCGTTCAGCTGGTTCTGGCCGCGCGTGATGCGCACATTGCCGAGGATGCGGGCGATGCCGGTGACGGGGCTGTACACGCCGCGGTCGCCGCGCACGATCTCCTGCTCGGTGCGGATCTCGACATTGCCGAAGACCTCCACGCGGTCGAGCTTGGAGCCTTCGCCCGGAGCCCTGCGCGGCTGGCCGCCCTGCGCGCCCGCGCGGACCGGCTGTGCCGGGGCCGGGGCGGGCGCCTGTTCCAGGAAATAGCCGACCAGCGTGTCGGCGGCGATGCGGCGGTTGTCGCTGGTCACCACGCTGGCCGCGCCACGCGCCACCGCCATGCGCTTCTGCGGCCAGTATTCCAGGCTGTCGCGGGCGGTGATGGTGTCGTCCGGCGTGGTCAGGCGCAGGTTGCGCCCGGTGAGGACCATGACCGCCTGGTCCATGTCATAGACGCCGCGGTCGCCCTGGGCCTGGTCCGTTTCCGTCTGGATATGGACGTTGCCCTCGGCCTCCAGGCGCCAGATCTCGCCGTTGGAAACCGGGCTGTCGCCGCCGGGCTGCGCCGCGGGGTCAGGGGCATTGGCGGGGGCTGCACCGTCCGCGCCTGCCTGTCCCGCGCGGTTGCGGTAGCGCGCGACCAGCCGGTCCGCCGTGAGCGTCACGCCGTCGCGCACGGCCTTCGCGTTGCCGGTGGCGATGACGACCTGCTCCGCCTGCCGCCACTCGATCCCGTTGGTGGAGGTGACCTCGACCGGGCCGCCCCGGGTCATGTCCACCGGCTGTGCCCGGGCGCCCGGCGAGGCCAGCCCCCCGGGTAGGGCCGCGAGCAGGGCCGCGAGGGCGAGGGATGACAGCAGGCCGGCCCGGCGCGGGCGCCGTGCGGCGATGGGAGGCAGGGGGGTCACTGGTTGCCCTCCAGCATGGCGTGGGTGTTGCCGGTGAAGGTGATGTCCGCCCCCTTGTCCTTGAGGATGAACCCGTCGCCGGTCAGCGTGCCGAAGGAGCCCTGTGCCGCCACGGGGCGGTCTCCCTGGGCCTCGCCGAGCTTGACCTGGATATGCGCGACCTCGGTCTTCAGGGTCGTGCCGTTGTCGTTCCAGAGAGTCACGTTCCCCCAGAGGTCCAGAAGGTCCTTGGCCTTGTCGTAGCGGCCACTGTCGGATTCGAGCAGCACCCAGCCGCCGCCGCTCATCATCAGGTCGGCGCGCGGCTTCTCCAGCATGATCGGCGCGTCCTGCGCGGTCTGGGTGGCGACGGCGGCGGTGACGTTGAAGGGCCGGCCCTGCGAATCGACCCCCTGATAGCGCGGCTGCACCACGCGGATCGTGTCGGCGGCGTTCTGGGCCATGCGGCGGAAGGAAAGCCGCGCCTGGTCGGTGGTGCGGTCGATCTCCGGCCACAGGGCGATGGCCGCCAGCAGCGACAGCGCGCCGAGCGGCAGCAGGAACTTCGCCGCCCGCACCGACCAGCGCCGGCGCAGCATGGCGCCGCGCGAATAATGCCGCCGGGCGCGGGAGGGCAGCAGCATCTCGTGCGCCTCCCGTTCCCCGGCCCCCGGGACGGCCGGCGGGGGCTGGGGCTTTCCGGCGGCGCCGCTCAAGCGACCCCCAGCCGCAGCAGGTCGTGGATATGCAGGATGCCACCGGGGCTGCCATCCGGCTCCACCACGAAGAGGCTGGTGATGCTGCGCTCGTTCATGATGCGCAGTGCCTCGGCCGCCAGCGCGTCCGGGCCGATGGTGCGTGGGCCACGGGTCATCACCTCGGCGGCGGGGCGGTTCAGCAGGTCGCCCGGGCTGGCCTCGTCATCCAGGGCACGGCGCAGGTCGCCATCGGTGATGATCCCGACCAGCCGCCCGTCCTCGACGATGCCCAGGCAGCCGAATCGCTTGGCGGTCATGTCCACCAGCGCCTGCCGCATCGGCAGGCCGGGCGGGGCCAGCGGCATGTCGCGGTGCATCACGTCGCGCACCCGGCGAAGCTGGGCGCCCAGCTTGCCGCCCGGGTGGAAGACGCGGAAATCGGCGGCGGTGAAGCCGCGCCGTTCCAGCAGCGCCACAGCGAGCGCATCGCCCAGGGCGAGCTGCAGCGTGGTGGAGGTGGTGGGGGCGAGGCCGAGCGGGCAGGCCTCCGGCACCTCGGGAAGGACCAGCGCGACATCGGCGGTCCGGGCCAGGGTGCTCCCGCCCCGGCCGGTGATGGCGATCAGCGGCAGGTCGAAGCGGCGGCTATGGGCCAGCACGTCGGACAGCTCGGCCGTCTCGCCGCCATTGGAGATGGCGAGCACCGAATCCCCGGCCACGATCATGCCGAGATCCCCGTGCGAGGCCTCGCCGGGATGCACGAACTGGCTGGGCGTGCCGGTGGAGGCGAAGGTCGCGGCGATCTTGCGCCCGACATGGCCGGACTTGCCCATGCCCGTCACCACGACCCGCCCGGTGGTCCGGGCGAGCAGGGCGACGGCATCGCGGAAACGTTGGTCGAGCGACGAGGCGAGGGCGGAAAGGCCCGCCGCCTCGATCTCCAGCACGCGGCGTCCCGCGGCGAGGTCCGGATCTTGGAAAGAGGCGTTCACCGGCCCGTTATGGTGCGCCGGGGCCAAGCGGTCAACGCGGAGTCACTTTCCGCATCAAGAATCGTGCCAGCCGTTGCCGCCGCTCTGGACGCCGGGGCTCAATGCGCGAAGATATCGGGCTCCGCATAGCCCATCAGGTCCAGCCGCCCACGGGTGGGCAGGAAGCGGAAGCATGCCTCCGCCAGTTCCAGGCGCCCCTCGCGGATCAGCAGGGCCTCCAGCCGCGCCCACAAGGCGTGCAGGTACAGCACATCCGAGGCAGCGTACTGCAACTGCTCCGAGCTCAGTTCCGCCCCCCCCCAGTCGCTGGATTGCTGCTGCTTCGAGATCTCCACCCCCAGCAGTTCCCGGCACAGCTCCTTGAGCCCGTGGCGGTCGGTGAAGGTACGGACGAGGCGGGAGGCGATCTTGGTGCAGCGCACCGGCGCCACCTCCACCCCCAGCGCGGCCTGGAGGATGGCGACATCGAAGCGGGCGAAGTGGAACAGCTTGATCCGCGCCGGGTCGGCCAGCAGGGCGCGCAGATTGGGGCAGTCCCCACCCCGGCCGCCCAGGGCTTCCGGGACGATCTGCACGCAATGGGCCGATCCGTCCCCGGCGGAGAGCTGCACGAGGCACAGGCGGTCGCGGCGGGGATCGAGGCCCATCGTCTCGGTATCCACGGCCACCACGGGCCCGAGATCAAGGTCGGGCGGCAGGTCGTGCCGGTGCAGGTGGATCCGGCGGTCGGACATGAAGATGGTGCTTCCCATGGATGCGGGCCTCGGCGGCGGTCTGGTTCCGGCCGGCGCGTCGGTCCGGCAGCCTGGAGGAAGAGCCGGCTCCTGGCGAGGGAAAGCATCCGCGCCCGGGTGTCGCCGCATCATGGATATCGGGGGGGATCGGGCAGGAGACGTGGTGCCCAGGAAAGGACTCGAACCTTCACGACCTTGCGGTCACTGGCACCTGAAGCCAGCGCGTCTACCAATTCCGCCACCTGGGCCGGTGACTTCGATCCTGTCAGTCCAACGCCGGAAACGGATCTGCGATCCGGCGGGTCAGCAACCATGGTGCCCAGGAAAGGACTCGAACCTTCACGACCTTGCGGTCACTGGCACCTGAAGCCAGCGCGTCTACCAATTCCGCCACCTGGGCAATTCGGTGCGGTGTGGCGCCGCTCTTACGGTCCCGTGACCATGCCGTCAAGCGGGGGTGGCGATGCTTTCGACACCCGCGCGAAGACCGCCGCGCCTGGCCCGTCCTTGCCGCCACCGGGAGCGTTCCATCTCTCTGAGGGAACGCAAACGGGAAGGAATCCGGCATGACGACGCGACAGGTGGCCACGGTGTTCGGCGGGGCGGGTTTCATCGGACGGCATGTCGTCCAGCGCCTCGCGCAGCTCGACTATGTGGTGCGGATTCCCAGCCGGCATCCCGATCGCGCCCGGCGGCAGATGGTGCAGGGCCGGGTGGGGCAGATCGTGCCCCTGGCGGCCGCGCTTGCCGACGAGGCGGCCGTGGCACGCGCCATCGCGGGAGCCGAGGTGGTGGTGAACCTGATCGGCATCCTGGCGGAGCGCAGGGCCGGCGACTTCCGGCGCGTGCATGCGGAGGCGGCCGGGCGGATCGCGCGGCTGAGCGCGGCGGCGGGCGTGTCGCGGCTGGTGCATGTCTCGGCCATCGGTGCCGACCCCAACAGCGCCAGCGCCTATGCCCGCTCCAAGGCGGAAGGAGAGGCGGCGGTGCGGGCGGCTTTTCCGCGGGCGACGATCCTGCGGCCCTCGATCGTCTTCGGAGCGGAGGATGCCTTCTTCAACCGCTTCGCCGCGATGAGCCGGCTGCTGCCCGTCCTCCCCATCGTGGGCGCACGGACGCGGTTCCAGCCTGTCTATGTCGGGGATGTGGCGGCGGCCGTCGAGGCGGCAGCGATGCGCCCCGACGCGCCGGGACAGACCTACGAGCTCGGTGGCCCGCGCGTGGCCAGCTTCCAGGCCCTGATGGAGCAGATGCTGGAAATGCTGGGCCGCCGCCGCCGGGTCGTGGAGATCCCGGCCGGGATCGCGAAGCTGCAGGCGAAGCTCCTGGGCGTGCTGCCCAATCCTCCTCTCACGGAGGACCAGTTGCTTATGTTGCGGCACGATAACGTCGTGTCGGGCCATTATCCCGGTCTGGGGGAGCTGGGGGTGACCCCGCATCCACTGGAAGCCATCCTGCCCTCCTACCTCACCCGTTACCGCAACCGAGGTTGATTTCGCCGTAAAGGTCCGTATCGGCCTTAAATAGCAGCCCTTAAAGAGATTGATAATCATTTTCAACAAATAACCATGATATTTATGTCAGTTATACTGACTTAACGGGCTTTTTTGCACTCGCAATGACGCGAGGAGCGTGCGATAGGCTTGCCAAACCTCCTTTAATGATCCGGTCCGACGCCCGGCCGCTTGCAGAGGGATCAACGATGGCCGAACGCATGCTCCAGTTCGTGCGCCTGCAGCAAAGGCAGCCCGAGAAGCGCGATGCCGCCGAGCGACGCCGGGATTTCGGCGAGATCTACGCGGATTTCGAGCCCGAGCGCGCCGCGCAGCAATCCAGCCGCTGCTCCCAGTGCGGCGTGCCCTTCTGTTCCGTGCACTGCCCGCTGAACAACAACATCCCCGACTGGCTGAAGCTGACGGCGGAGAACCGGCTGGAGGAGGCCTACGAGGTTTCCGCCGCCACCAACACCTTTCCCGAGGTCTGCGGCCGCGTCTGCCCGCAGGACCGGCTCTGCGAGGGCAACTGCGTCATCGAGAAGGGCTTCGAATCCGTCACGATCGGGGCGGTGGAGCGCTACATCACCGACACCGCCTGGGAGAAGGGCTGGGTGAAGCCGCCCGTGCCGGTGCGGGAGACGGAGCGCTCGGTCGGCATCGTCGGCGCCGGCCCGGCCGGCCTGGCTGCCGCCGAGCGGATGCGCCGCCGCGGCTGGCAGGTCACGGTCTATGACCGTCACGACCGGGTCGGCGGGCTGATGATCTATGGCATCCCGAACTTCAAGCTGGAGAAGGAGGTCATCCTCCGCCGCTGGAAGCTGTTCGAGGAGGCCGGCATCCGCTTCGAGCTGGGCTTCGAGATCGGCCGCGACGCCTCCCTGGCGGAGCTGCGCGAGCGCCATGACGCCATCCTGATCGCCACCGGCGTGTACCGGGCGCGCGACGTGGAGGTGCCCGGCAACGACCTCGACGGCGTCGTCCCGGCCCTGGACTTCCTGATCGCCTCCAACCGCCAGGGGCTGGGCGATGCGGTGCCGGATTTCGACAGCGGCGCGCTGAACGCCGCCGGCAAGCGGGTGGTGGTGATCGGCGGCGGCGACACCGCCATGGACTGCGTGCGCACCTCGATCCGCCAGGGCGCGGCCTCGGTCACCTGCCTCTACCGCCGCGACAAGGCGAACATGCCGGGCTCGATGCGCGAGGTGAAGAATGCCGAGGAGGAAGGCGTCCGCTTCTCCTGGCTCGCCGCGCCGAAGTTCTTCATGGGCGAGGCCGGCAAGGTGACCGGCGTGCAGGCGGTGCGGATGCATCTGGGCCTGCCCGAGGCCACCGGCCGCCAGCAGGTCGAGCCCATTCCCGGCAGCGAGTACACCGAGCCGGCGGACCTGGTGATCAAGGCGCTGGGCTTCGACCCGGAGGACCTGCCGGAGATGTTCGGCGAGCCCGGGCTGCGCGTCTCCCGCTGGGGCACGCTGCAGGTGGACCACCGCACGATGATGACCAGCATCCCCGGCGTCTTCGCCGCGGGCGACATCGTGCGCGGCGCCAGCCTGGTGGTCTGGGGCATCCGCGACGGGCGCGACGCGGCCGACCGGATCGAGCACTGGCACGAGAAGCAGTCGGCCGTCGCCCAGGCGGCGGAGTGAGGGGCGGGGAAGGGATCAGGACGATGAGCGAGAAGATGATCGAGAGCGGCTCCGCCTTCGCCGCCGCCTATCCGCTGGAGGCCGCGCGCCTGACGCAGGAGGCGCATGTCGATGTCACCGAGCACGACGCCTGCGGCGTCGGCATGGTCGCCGCCCTGGACGGCGTGGCGCGGCGGGAGGTGGTGCAGGCCGGCATCGACGCGCTGCGCGCCGTCTGGCACCGCGGCGCGGTGGATGCGGACGGCAAGACCGGCGACGGCGCCGGCATCCATATCGAGATCCCGCAGGACTTCTTCGCCGAGGCGGTAGAGCGCGGCGGCGACCGGCTGCGCCCGGGCCCCATCGGCGTCGGCATGATCTTCCTGCCCAAGACCGATTTCGGCGCGCAGGAGCGCTGCCGCCAGATCGTCGAGGTCGAGATCCTCAACGCCGGCTACAACATCTATGGCTGGCGGCAGGTGCCGATCGACGTCTCCTGCATCGGCGAGAAGGCCAATGCGACGCGCCCCGAGATCGAGCAGATCCTGATCTGGGACCCGGAGAACCGCGAGCCCGCGCTGATGGAGCGCGACCTCTACGTGATCCGCCGCCGCATCGAGAAGCAGGCCATCGCCGCGCAGGTGCCGGAGCTGTACCTCTGCTCGCTCTCCTGCCGCTCGCTGATCTACAAGGGCATGTTCCTGGCGGAGAGCCTGACGCAGTTCTATCCGGACCTGCTGGACGAGCGCTTCGTCTCGCGCTTCGCCATCTTCCACCAGCGCTACTCCACCAACACCTTCCCGACCTGGCGGCTGGCGCAGCCCTTCCGCATGATCGCGCATAACGGCGAGATCAACACCGTCCACGGCAACATCAACTGGATGAAGAGCCACGAGACGCGGCTCGCCCATCCGCTGCTCGACCCGTACATGGAGGACATCAAGCCGGTCGTGCAGGCCGGCGGCTCCGACACGGCGACGCTCGACAACGTCTTCGAGCTGCTGGTCCGGGCCGGGCGCGACGCGCCGATGGTGAAGTCCATGCTGATCCCCGAAAGCGTCAGCAGCAACGCCACCATGCCGGAGGCGCATCGCGACCTCTTCCTGTACTGCAACGCGGTGATGGAGCCCTGGGACGGGCCGGCCGCGGTCTGCGGCACGGACGGGCGCTGGGTGGTGGCCGGGCTGGACCGGAACGGGCTGCGCCCGCTGCGCTACACGGTCACGGCGAACAAGCTGCTCTTCGTCGGCTCGGAGACGGGCATGGTGAAGATCCCCGACGACCAGGTGATGGCGAAGGGCCGCGTCGGCCCGGGCCAGTGCATCGGCGTCGATCTCGACCATGCGCGCTTCTTCAGCGATGCCGAGTTGAAGGACATGCTGGCCGCCCGCAAGCCCTATGGCGACTGGGTCCACCGCACCACGCGCATCGACGGCATCGTGCGCGCCGACCAGCATGAGCCCGAGGCCCCGCCGGTGGAGGCGCTGCGCCGCCGCCAGCTCTCGGTCGGCTACACGCTGGAGGAGCTGGAGCAGATCCTGCACCCGATGGTGGAGGATGCCGCCGAGGCGATCGGCTCCATGGGCGACGACACGCCCGTGGCGGTGCTGTCGCAGCAGTATCGCGGCCTGCACCACTACTTCCGCCAGACCTTCTCGCAGGTCACCAACCCGCCGATCGACAGCCTGCGCGAGACGCGGGTGATGACGATCAAGACGCGCCTCGGCAACCTGGGCAACATCCTCGACGAGGACCCGACCCAGCTCGACATGCTGATGCTGGACAGCCCCGTGCTGTCCAATGCCGAGTTCGACGCGATGCGGGCCTATATGGGCACCAGCGCCACCTCGGTGGACTGCACCTTCCCGGCGGCGGAGGGGGAGGCGGGCCTCCGCCATGCCATCGACCGCATCCGGCGGGAGGCGGAGGAGGGCGTGCGCTCCGGCTGCGCCCATGTGATCCTGACCGACGAGGCCCAGGGGCCCGAGCGCTGCGTGATCCCGATGATCCTGGCGGTCGGCGCGGTGCACACGCATCTGGTGCGCAACTCGCTGCGGACCTTCTGCTCGCTCAACATCCGTTCCGCGGAATGCGTGGACGTGCACAACTTCGCCGTGCTGATCGGCGCCGGCGCCACCACGGTGAACGCCTATCTGGCGCAGGACAGCATCGCCGACCGGCACCGCCGCGGCCTGCTGGGCGAGATGAGCCTGACGGACTGCGTGGCGCGCTACCGCAAGGCGGTGGACAAGGGCCTGCTGAAGATCATGTCCAAGATGGGCATCGGCGTGCTCTCCTCCTATCGCGGCGGCATGAACTTCGAGGCCATCGGCCTGTCGCGCTCGCTGGTGGCGGAATTCTTCCCCGGCATGCAGTCGCGCATCTCGGGCATCGGCCTCTCCGGCATCGCCCGGCGCATCCTGGCCCTGCACAAGACCGCCTGGAACGCCGATGCGGTGACGCTGCCGGTGGGCGGCCTCTACAAGCTGCGCCGCCGGGGCGAGGCCCATGCCTTCGACGGCTCCCTGATCCACACGCTGCAGAAGGCGGTGGACACGGAGAACTACCAGACCTTCAAGCGCTACAGCGAGGCGGTGCGGCGCCTGCCTCCCGTGGCCCTGCGCGACCTGCTGGACTTCCGCACCGAGGTCGCGAAGCCGATCGCGCTGGAGGAGGTCGAGAGCGTCACCGAGATCCGCAAGCGCCTGCTGGCGCCCGGCATCTCGCTCGGTGCGCTGAGCCTGGAGGCGCATGAGACGCTCTCCATCGCCATGAACCGCATCGGGGCACGCTCCGACAGCGGGGAGGGCGGCGAGGATGCGTCCCGCGCCCGGCCGCGCGCCAATGGCGACAACGCCTCCTCGGCGATCAAGCAGGTGGCCTCCGGGCGCTTCGGCGTCACGGCGGAATACCTGAACAACTGCCGCGAGATCGAGATCAAGGTGGCCCAGGGCGCCAAGCCCGGCGAGGGCGGGCAGCTTCCGGGCTTCAAGGTGACGGAGCTGATCGGCAAGCTGCGGCATTCCACGCCGGGCGTGACGCTGATCTCCCCGCCGCCGCACCACGACATCTACTCGATCGAGGATCTGGCGCAGCTCATCTACGACCTGAAGCAGATCAACCCGGACGCCTCGGTCTGCGTGAAGCTGGTGGCGCGCTCGGGCATCGGCACGATCGCGGCGGGCGTGGCCAAGGCCAAGGCCGATGCGATCCTGGTCTCCGGCCATTCCGGCGGCACCGGCGCCTCGCCGGTCACCTCGATCAAGTATGCCGGCCTGCCCTGGGAGATGGGGCTGACCGAGACGCACCAGGTGCTCCAGCTCAACCGGCTTCGCCACCGGGTGAAGCTGCGCACCGATGGCGGGCTCAAGACCGGGCGCGACGTGGTGATGGCCGCCATGCTGGGCGCCGAGGAATTCGGCATCGGCACGGCGAGCCTCGTGGCCATGGGCTGCATCATGGTGCGGCAGTGCCACAGCAACACCTGCCCGGTCGGCGTCTGCACGCAGGACGAGGCGCTGCGGGAGAAGTTCACCGGCACGCCGGAGAAGGTCATCAACCTCTTCTCCTTCATCGCGGAGGAGGTGCGTGAGATCCTCGCCTCGCTCGGCTTCCGCAAGCTGGAGGAGGTGATCGGCCGCACCGACCTGCTGAAGCAGGTCTCGCGCGGTGCCGAGGACCTCGACGATCTCGACCTGAACCCGCTGCTGGTGAAGGCGGATTCCGGCGGCGAGAAGCCCTACTGCACCATCGAGGGCCGCAACGAGGTGCCGGAGACGCTGGACGCGGACATGATCCGCGACGCGGCACCGCTCTTCGGCCGGGGCGAGAAGATGCAGCTCCAGTACAACATCCGGAACACGCATCGCGCCATCGGCACCAAGACCTCCTCGCACATCGTGCGGCAGTTCGGCATGACCGGGCTGCAGCCGGGGCACCTGACGGTCCGCCTGCGCGGCTCGGCGGGCCAGTCGCTCGGCGCCTTCGCGGTGCAGGGGCTGAAGCTGGAGGTGCGGGGCGATGCCAACGACTATGTCGGCAAGGGCCTTTCGGGCGGCTCGATCGTGGTGCGGCCGGGCAACAACGTGAACCTCGTCTGGCACGAGAACAGCATCGTCGGGAACACCTGCCTCTACGGCGCCACGGCGGGCGAGCTCTATGCCGCCGGACAGGCGGGCGAACGCTTCGCCGTGCGCAACTCCGGCGCCACCGCGGTGGTGGAGGGCGTTGGCGCCAATGGCTGCGAGTACATGACCGGCGGCACGGTGGTGATCCTGGGGCCCGTGGGCGACAATTTCGGCGCGGGCTTCACCGGCGGCATGGCCTTCGTCTGGGACGCGGACGCCACCTTCGAGCGTCGCCTGAACCCCGAGACGCTGCTCTGGGGCCGGCTGGAGTCGGCGCACTGGGAGGGCGTGCTGCGCGAGACCATCGCGCGCCATGCCAAGGAGACCGGCTCGCGCCTCGCGGCCCGGCTGCTGAACGACTGGGCGGTGGAGCGGAACGCCTTCTGGCACATCGTGCCGAAGGATTACGCGAAGCTGCTCTCGCGCCCGATGCGGGAGGTGGCGGCGGCAGCCGAATAGGCCACCGGAACCGCGATCCCGGAAAGTCCTGGCGGGGCGGATCATGTCCGCCCCGTCATGCCGCCTTCATGCCCTGGTCGCGGCCCGGATGTCCGCGTGAATCAACCACCGCAAAACTCGGTTTAGACGGTTGGCGCCGCCGCTCTCCTGCCGTAATGGCTGCGTCGTGCGCGTCCTGTATCACCTTCCCCTCTCGCCCCATTGCCGCAAGGTCCGACTGGCCCTGGCGGAGAAGCGGATTCCCTTCGAGCTGCGGCTGGAGCGCGTCTGGGAGCGCCGGCCGGAATTCCTCGACCTCAACCCCGCCGGAATGGTGCCGGTGCTGGAGGAGGAGAACGGGCTGGTCCTCGCGGACTCCTATGTGGTCTGCGAATATCTGGACGAGGCCTATCCCGAGAACCCGCTGCTCGGCCGCACCCATGCCGAGCGGGCCGAGGTGCGACGGCTGGTGGCCTGGTTCGACGGCAAGTTCAACGACGAGGTGACGCGCAACCTGCTCTACGAGAAGCAGTTCAAGCGCATGCTTCAACGGGGCAATCCGGATGGCCCCGCCCTGCGCGCCGGCTATGCCAACATCAAGGGCCATCTGGAATATCTCGGCTGGCTGGCCGAGACGCGGAGCTGGCTGGCGGGCAGCAGCCTGTCTCTGGCGGACCTGGCGGCGGCGGCGCATCTCTCGGCGCTCGACTATATCGGCGACGTGGACTGGACCCTGTCCGACGCCGCCAAGGACTGGTACGCGCGCATCAAGTCGCGCCCGTCCTTCCGCCCGATCCTGGCCGAGCGGATCAGCGGCGTCTCCCCGCCGGAACATTACGACGACCTGGATTTCTGAACCCGGCCTCCCGGCCCGGCGCTGAAAACCCCGTGACACCGCGTGCGGCGCGGGCAACCCGCCCTGCCGCCGGGCGTCTTGCCTTCCGCACAAGGCGGAAGGCGACGGAGCGATGGAACTCGGGATCAAGGGCCGTGTCGCGGTCGTCACCGGCGGCGATTCCGGCATCGGGTTGGAAACGGCGCGCTTCCTGCTCCGGGATGGAGCGAAGGTCGTGCTCTCCGATAAGGACGCCACCTCGCTGGAAAAAGCCGCGGCCGGGCTGTCCGGCGAGGTTCTCGCCATAGCCGCCGACCTGACGAAGCCGGATCAGGTCGAAGCTCTGGCGAAGGGCGCGTGGGAGCGATTCGGGGCCGTGGACATCCTGGTGAACGCCGCCGGCATCACCGGCCCGACCGGAATCTTCCACGAACTGGATGACGAGGACTGGCGCCTGGCGCTGGAGGTGGACTTCATGGCGGCGGTGCGGATCTGCCGGGCCTTCATCCCCGCCATGGCCGAACGGGGCTGGGGCCGGGTGGTGCTGATCGGCTCCGAGGATGCGGTGCAGCCCTATGCCGACGAACTGCCCTATTGCGCGGCCAAGGCAGCGATCCTCAACCTGACCAAGGGTCTCTCGAAGACCTATGCGAAGCAGGGCGTCCTCGTGAACAGCGTCTCCCCCGCCTATATCGAGACGCCGATGACCGACGCGATGATGGAGAAGCGGGCGAAGGAGAACGGCACCTCCTTCGAGGAGGCCGTGCAGAGCTTCCTGAAGGAAGAACGCCCGACCCTGGAGCTCGCGCGCCGTGGCAGGCCGGGGGAGGTCGCGGCCACCATCGCTTTCCTCTGCTCCAATCTCGCCAGCTTCGTGAACGGCGCCAACTACCGGGTGGATGGCGGCTCGGTCGCCACGGTCTCGACCTGAGCTAACGCCGCTTCGGACCTGCCTCGCTGAGCGCCAGGTTCTGCTGCGCCAGATCGGCGGCCGCGCTCTCCGGGGCGGACTGGATCACGCTCTCCCAGTCCTCCCGCGCGCCGTCCAGGTCCCCGTTCAACTGGCGCAGGATGCCGCGTTCCAGCAGCGCCTCGGCATTGTCGGACTCGATGGTCAGCGCCCGGTCGATGGCGTGGAGAGCCTCCTGCGGCCGGTCGAGATGGCGCAGGGCGGCGGCCCGGAAGACCCAGGCATCGGGGCGGTCCGGGTCCAGCTCCGTGGCCCGCGTCGCATCGGCCAGGGAATCGGCGTAGCGCCCGAGGCTGCCGGAGGCGAGGGCCCGGTCCACCAGCAGGTCGGCAGTGTCCGGGGCCAGGGCTAGGCCCAGGGTCGTGGCGGCATAGGCACGGCCGGCATCGCCGATGGCCATCCAGGCCTGCCCCGCCTGCCCGTAGAGCACGGCGCGGGCGGTGTTGTTGAACCCCGTCTGCGCCGCCAGCGCCTCCAGCCGGGGAGCGGCCCTCTCGCCATCGCCCAGGGCCAGCAGGGCCAGGGCCTGGCAGTGGCGCGACCCGTTGCTCGTCCCTGCACGGTCCTGCCAGGCCTCGGCGAAGGCCAGCGCCCCCTGCGGATCGTCCGGGATCTGGTCCAGGCAGCGGAGATATTCCGGGCTGTCGTCCAGGCGCGGCGATTCGGGCGGCAGTGGCAGCACCTCCTCCGTCAGCGGGACGGGCGGGCGGCGCAGCAACTGCCAGCCTCCTCCGGCCAGGGCGGCCAGGAGGGCGGCGGCAAAGGCGCCCATCAGCACGGGTCGGAGGGACAGACTCATCCCTCCCATTCTAGAGCAGATGTCGGAAAGGCGGCATCGCCCGAAAGCGTGAATCTGCCGCCCGGCCCCTGGGCCGGGAAAGGCGCGCAGGGCGGCCCTAGCCAGCACCGGGGAGCCACGCCACATGGCCTTCCCGATGGTATCCGACGCTCCACCGAATCTCCTGATCCTGGGCCTGGGCTATGCCGGCGAGGCCATCGCCCGTGAGGCGCTGGCACGGGGTATCGCCGTCCGGGGCACGCATCGCCAGCCGGGGCAGGGGGCGGGAACGGGCTCCGTGCCAGCGATCCCCTTCGAGGCTGCCGGACCGGCGATCGTGGCCGCGACGCATCTCGTGGTCACCGCCCCGCCCGGGGAGGATGGCGACCCGGTGCTGGCGCGGCATGGCACGGCGCTTCGTGCCGGGCTGGAGGCGCGGCTGCGCTGGGTGGGCTATCTCTCCACCACGGGTGTCTACGGTGACCGGGGCGGCGCATGGGTGGATGAGGCGACCCCCCCCGCGCCGGGCCAGCCGCGTTCCCTGCGGCGGCTTCAGGCGGAACAGGCCTGGGAGGCCGCCCTGGCCGGCCATGCCCAGCTCGACATCTTCCGCACCGGCGGCATCTACGGCCCCGGGCGCAGCGCGCTGGACGAGGTCCTGGCCGGGAAGGCGCGGCGGGTGATCCGGCCGGGCCACGCCTTCGGGCGCATCCATCGCGACGATATCGCCCAGGCGGTGATGGCTGCGGCGGATGCCGGCGGCCCCGGGGCGGCCGTGTCCCGCGTGCTGCATCTGGTGGATGACGAACCGGCCGAACCGGCCCTGGTCATCGAGGAAGCGGCGCGGCTGCTCGGCCTGCCGCCGCCGCCCGCCCTGTCCTTCGATGAAGCCTGGGCGGGGATGTCCCCCATGGCGCGCTCCTTCTGGTCCGAGCATCGCCTCGTGGCCAATGCGCGGACCAAGGCGGCGCTCGGCCTGGAATGGCGCTATCCCAGCTACAGGGAAGGTCTGCGGCAGATCGCCGCGAAGCAGGGCCTCCACCCGGAGGGGTGAGGCTCAGGCCCCTTCCGGGCGGAGCAGGCCGTTCAGGCTGCGCCAGAGCAGGGCAAGATCGCCCGGGCGCGACAGGCGATGGTCGCCATCCTTCACCAGCGTGAGCGACACGGCAGGGCTTTCCACCGTCTCCACGATGCGCAGCGCATGCCGCCAGGGCACCTCGGCATCCTCCATGCCCTGGAGGAGCTTCACCGGGTTGGTGTAGCCCAGGGGTTGCCCCAGCAGCAGGTTGTTCCGCCCATCCTCCAGCAGCGCGGCGGTGAAGGGCATCGGGTCGCCATAGTCGGAGGGGCGGTAGGTCACGCCGTCGCGGGCCAGGGCGAGGCGGTCCTCCTCGGTCAGCTCCTGTGGGATCAGCGCCTCGGTGAAATCGGGCGCGGCGGCGATGCCCAGCACGCCGTGCACGCGCTCCTCGCCCCACAGCCTGGCCAGCAGCAGCGCGATCCAGCCGCCCATGGAGGAACCCACCAGGATCAGCGGCTCCTCCGGGGCACGGGCATCGATCACCGCCGCGGCGTCGCGGGTCCACTGGCTGATGGTGCCGTCCTCGAAGCGGCCGCCGCTGCTGCCATGGCCGGAATAGTCCAGGCGCAGATAGGCCTGCCCACGCTCGGAACAGCGCTCGCGCAGGTAGAGCGCCTTAGTGCCCTCCATGTCGGAGTGGTAGCCGCCGAGGAAGACCACCGTCGGCCCCGTGCCCTGCAAGGCGGCCCAGGCCAGTTCCACCCCGTCGCCGCGGTCGAGGCGGCCGAATTCTTCCATCATGATGCAGTCCTTGGCAGTCCACGGGCGGCCAGGGAGCGGAACAGGGCCCCGGCACCGAAGCGCCAGGGCGGGCACTCGTCCGTCCGCGCCACTTGGTTGCACAACGCGCCAAGACGCCCGGAGGCGATGCGGACCCTGTCGCCCCCGGCATGGGTGAAGCCACCGCCGGGCGTGGATCGGTCCTTGCTGGGCGAGAAGGGCGTGCCGAGGAAAAGCACGAACCCGTCCGGGTACTGGTGATGGGCATTGGCCGCCTGGGCCACCAGATCGGCCGGGTCGCGGCTGATCGAGCCGACCTGCCCGCTCTCGTCCAGGACGAAGCCGTCCTCCCCCTCGATTCGCAGCGCGATCTCCGCCCGGCGCACATCCTCCAGCGTGAAGCCGGCATCGAAGAGCCGCACCGCCGGGCCGAGGGCCGTGGCGGCGTTGTTGTCCTTGGCACGGCCGAGCAGCAGCGCCGAACGCCCCTCGATGTCACGCAGGTTCACGTCGTTGCCCAGGGTGGCGCCCAGGATCTCCCCCCGCGCGTTGACGCAGAGCACCGCCTCCGGCTCCGGGTTCGACCAGGCGGAGGCGGGATGCACGCCGATCGGCGCGGCGGGGCCGACCGCCGCCATGGGCTGGCACTTGGTGAAGACCTCGGCATCCGGCCCGATGCCGACCTCCAGGTACTGGCTCCACCAGCCCTTGGCGACGAGGGCCTCCTTCAGCCGCATCGCCTCCTCGCTGCCCGGCACCAGGGCGGCGAGATCCTCGCCGATGATGCCGCGCACCTCGGCCCGCACTGCCTCGGCGCGGGAGGCATCGCCGCGGCAGCGCTCCTCGATCACCCGTTCCAGCATGGAGCGCACATAGGTCACGCCGCAGGCCTTGATCGCCTGCAGGTCCACCGGGGCGAGGAAGCGGCCCTCCGCCAGCGCCGCCTCCGGGTCCAGCGCCAGGGGCTCGCCCCGCGCCTCGATCGCCGCCAGCGGGTCGGCCTCGTTCAGCCAGGCGCTGACCGTGCCGAAGGCGGGCGTCATGTCATAGGCCCGCCCCCGGCGCAGGGCGATGGCGACCGGCCCCTCCGGCGTGTCGAGCCGCAGCGCGAAATGGCCCTCGCGCCAGTCCTGCGGCAGGGTTGCCCGCATGGGGGCCGCCTGCATGGTGGCTGCCTGCATCGGTGCGTTCCTCTCTTGGCTTTTCAAGACTGTAGAGGCGGGGCGGGGGGCCGCCAAGCGGGCAGGGCGGCGCCGGACGGTTCCAAGCCCGCCGATTCCGCATTACAGCGGCGGCACGATGCCCGCTCCTCCCGCCATCCTCCAGGTCCTGCCCGCGCTGCATTCCGGCGGCGTGGAGCGCGGCACCGTGGAGATCGCCCAGGCCATCGCGCGGGCGGGCTACCGCGCCCTGGTCGCCTCGGCCGGCGGCGCGATGGCGCGAGAGGTCGAGGCGGTGGGCGGGCGCCACATCACCCTGCCGCTGGACCGGAAATCCCCCGCCGCGCTGGTCGCCAATGCCGGGGCGCTGGCCCGGCTGATCCGGGCGGAGGGGGTGCGGATCGTGCATGCGCGCTCCCGCTTCCCGGCCTGGTCCGCCTTCTGGGCCGCGCGGCGGACGGGCGCGCGCTTCGTCACCACCTATCATGGTGTGTACAGCGAGGATTTCCCGGGCAAGCGCCTCTACAACTCGGTCATGGTGCGCGGCGACCGGGTGATCGCCATCAGCGAGCATGTGGCCGAGGTGATCCGGCAGCGCCATGGCGTCGGGCCGGACCGGCTGCGGCTGATCCCGCGCGGGGTGGATGTCTCCGCCTTCGATCCCGACACCATCCCGGCGGAACGCGTCGCCGCACTGCGCGCCGCCTGGGGATTGCCACAAGGGGGCGTGCCGGACGGGCGCCCGTTGATGATGCTGCCCGGCCGCCTCAGCCGCTGGAAAGGGCAGGGCACCTTCCTCCAGGCCCTCTCGCGGCTCGGTGGGGACGGACCCACCGGCATCCTGGTGGGGGAGGGCGACTACCGCGCCGAGCTGGAGCGTGACGCTGCCGCGCTGGGCCTCGGGGACCGCCTGCTGCTGCCCGGCATCACTCGCGACATGCCGGCGGCGCTGATGCTGGCGGATCTGGCGGTGCATGCCAGCACCAAGCCGGAGCCCTTCGGCCGCACGGTGATCGAGGCCCAGGCCATGCGCGTGCCGGTGATCGCCGCCGATCTCGGCGCACCCCGCGAAACGGTGGAGGAGGGCGTCACCGGCTGGCGCGTGCCGCCCGGCGATCCGGAGGCGCTGGCCGGGGCGATCCGCCGCGCCCTCGCCCTGCCGGCGGAAGGGCGCGCGGCGATCGGTGCTGCGGCGCGGGCGGCGGTGCTCGCACGCTACACCACCGCCGCGATGCAGGCGGCGACGCTGGACGTGTATCGGGAGCTGCTGTGAGGATCCTGGTCATCAAGCTCTCGGCCCTGGGCGACATCGTCCTGGCCTTCGGCCCCTTCGCGGCGATCCGCGCGCATCATCCGGATGCCCATGTCACCCTGCTGACCACGAAGCCCTTCCTGGACTTCACCCGGCACATGCCCTGGTTCGACGAGGTCTGGCAGGACGACCGGCCGAGCGGGCCGGGCGGGCTGCTGCGCCTGGCGCGCCGGCTGCGGGCCGGGCGGTTCGACCGGGTCTATGACCTGCAAACCTCCGGACGCTCCTCGCGCTACCGCCTGCTGACCGGCCGCCACCCGGAGTGGTCGGGCATCGCGCGCGGCGCCAGCCATCCCCATGCCAACCCGCTCCGGGATTCCATGCACACGCTGGAGCGGCAGCGGGAACAGCTGGAGATGGCCGGCATCCACCATTTCCCGGCACCGGATCTCGGCTGGCTGGAGGCGGACCTGTCGCATCTCGGCCTGCCGGAGCGCTTCGTCGCGCTGGTGCCGGGGGCGAGCCCGAGCCGCCCGGCCAAGCGCTGGCCGCATTTCCCGGCCCTGGCGGCGCTGCTGCCCCTGCCATCCGTGGTGGTGGGCGGCCCCTCCGAGACGGCGCTGGCCGGGGCCATCCGGGCGCAACGGCCCGATGCCATCGACCTGACCGGCCGGACATCGCTCTTCGAGCTGGCGGCGGTGCTGCGCCGCGCCGCCGTCACCGTGGGCAACGACACCGGCCCGACCCATCTGGCGGCGGCGGTGGGCAGCCCGACCCTGACACTGTTCGGTGCGGACAGCGATCCCGCGCTCACCGCCCCGCGCGGGGCGAGGGCGGCGGCGCTGCAACGCCTGCCGCTGGACAGCCTGGACCCCGCTGCCGTCATGACAGCCCTGCGCGGCCTGGACGTGCTGCCGGCACCCTCCCCATCTGCCCCACCTTGACGTGTTGCGGGCGCGGTCCCAAAGGTCGCGCCTTGTTTCACACCCCTCCCCACGCAAGGAACGGCCCGCGCCCATGCCCGTGATCACTCTGCCCGACGGATCCACCCGTGCTTTCGACGGGGCGGTGACGGGCACGACGGTCGCGGCCGCCATCGGCCCCGGCCTCGCCAAGGCGGCGCTGGCCATGGAGCTGGACGGGAAGCTGGTGGATCTCGCCACCCCGGTCGAGGCGGATGCCAGCCTTCGCTTCGTCACCCGCAAGGACCCGGAGGCGCTGGAGCTGATCCGGCACGACGCGGCGCATGTGCTGGCCGAGGCGGTGCAGGAGCTGTTCCCCGGCACCCAGGTCACCATCGGCCCGGCGATCGAGGACGGCTTCTACTACGACTTCGCCCGCAACGAGCCCTTCAAGCCCGAGGACTTCCCGGCGATCGAGGCGAAGATGCGCGAGATCGTCGCGCGCAACGCCGGCTTCGTGCGCGAGGTCTGGCCGCGCGAGGAGGCGATCCGCTTCTTCGAGGAGAAGGGCGAGCGCTACAAGGCCGAGCTGATCCGCGACCTGCCGGCGGATGTGCCGATCAGCATCTACCGCCAGGGCGAATGGCTCGACCTCTGCCGCGGGCCGCACATGCGCTCGACCGGCGATATCGGCTCCGCCTTCAAGCTGATGAAGGTGGCCGGGGCCTATTGGCGCGGCGACCACCGCAACGCCATGCTGTCCCGCATCTACGCCACCGCCTGGCGCGACCAGAAGGAGCTGGACGCCTACCTGCTGCGGCTGGAGGAGGCGGAGCGGCGCGACCACCGCAAGATCGGCAAGGAGATGGACCTGTTCCATCTCCAGGAGGAGGCGGTCGGCTCCATCTTCTGGCACCCCAAGGGCTGGAAGCTCTACCGGGCGCTGGAAGACTTCATGCGCCGCCGGCTGGACGATGCGGACTATCAGGAGGTCCGCACCCCGCAGCTCGTGGACCGCAAGCTCTGGATCGCTTCCGGCCACTGGGAGAAGTTCCGCGAGAACATGTTCATCGCCACCGTCGAGGACGAGTCCGAGAAGGACCGCGTCCTCGCGCTGAAGCCGATGAACTGTCCCTGCCACGTGCAGATCTTCAACCAGGGCCTGCGCAGCTACCGCGAGCTGCCGCTGCGCATGGCCGAGTTCGGCGCCTGTCACCGCTACGAGCCCTCGGGCGCGCTGCACGGCATCATGCGGGTACGCTCCTTCACCCAGGACGACGCCCACATCTTCTGCACCGAGGAGCAGATCGCGGGCGAGACGGTGAAGTTCGTGGCCCTGCTCTCCGCGATCTACCGCGACCTGGGCTTCGAGAGCTTCCGGGTGAAGTTCTCCGACCGCCCCGAGAAGCGCGCCGGCACGGACGAGGTCTGGGACCACGCGGAGGGCGCGCTGCACGAGGCCTGCCGCATCGCCAATGTGGAATACGAGATGAACCCGGGGGAGGGCGCCTTCTACGGCCCGAAGCTGGAATTCGTCCTCCGCGACGCGATCGGCCGCGACTGGCAGTGCGGCACGCTGCAGGTGGATTTCGTGCTGCCGGAGCGCCTGGACGCCGAATACGTGGCCGAGGACGGCACCCGCAAGCGCCCGGTCATGCTGCACCGCGCCATCCTGGGCAGCTTCGAGCGCTTCATCGGCATCCTGATCGAGCAGCATGCCGGCCGCTTCCCGCTCTGGCTGGCCCCGGTGCAGGTGGTGGTGGCGACCATCGTCAGCGACGCCGATGCCTATGCCGGGCAGGTGGGGCTGGCGCTGCGCGCCGCCGGGCTCCGGGTGGAGCTCGACACGCGCAACGAGAAGATCAACCGCAAGGTGGCGGACCATATCGCGGGCCGCGTACCGCTGATGGTGGTGATCGGGCGGCGCGAGGCCGAGGAAGGGAAGATCGTGCTGCGCCGCCTGCCCGGGCGCGAGCAGGAGACCCTGTCCCTGGACGAGGCCGTGGCGAAGCTGGCGGCGGAAGCCGCCCCGCCCGATGCCAACCGCGAGAACATGGTTGCAGCGGCCTGAGCCGCGCACCATAAAATCATTCCTACGAAACCGTAACAGGAGCTAACCCTGGCCCGAGGCCCTATTCCGAACCAGCTTCCCACCCGCGACGGTCCGCGGGTGAATGAGGATATCCGCGTCCCGCAGGTCCGCCTGATCGACCAGGACGGCGAGATGCTCGGCGTGATGAGCGCGCGCGACGCCCTGCTGCGCGCCTATGATGTCGGGATGGATCTCCTGGAAATCAGCCCGAACGCCGATCCGCCGGTCTGCAAGATCACCGACTACGGCAAGTACAAGTACGAGCAGCAGAAGAAGGCCAACGAGGCCCGCAAGAAGCAGAAGGTCGTCGAGATCAAGGAGATCAAGGTACGGCCGAACATCGATGACCACGACTACGAGGTGAAGATGCGCGCCGCGCGCTCCTTCATCGAGGAAGGCGACAAGGTCAAGGTGACGCTTCGCTTCCGCGGCCGTGAGATGGCGCACCAGGATCTGGGTGCCAAGGTGCTGGAGCGGATCCGGACCGAGCTGGGCGATACCGTGAAGGTGGAATCCATGCCGCGCCTGGAGAACCGCCAGATGATCATGGTGCTGGCGCCGAAGTAAGGCCGCCCCGCCCCGGAAGGCCTCCTTCCGGTGGGGCGACCCCATGGGGCGATCCGGTTCCGGTTCGCCCGTTCCGGCTGGCGGCAGGCCCTGGGCCTGGCCGCCCGGCCGCGTTTGCGCCGTTCGCGGCGCTTCCGGCTGGTGGACGGACCCTGGCGGTGCGTGGTCTCCCGCACCGGCGGAAAAAAGCGGGCCGATGAGGTCAGCCGAAGCGGGGGTGCCGCGTTCCCGCCCTGACCGGCCGGTGCGCCCCCGGGCTTGCGGGCCATCGCCGGCTGGCTGACTTTGTGCCGGCAAGGGTGAGGAAGCCGCATGCATTTCATCCGCCTCTACGCCAGGGTTCTGGGCCTCCTGGCGCCAGACAAATGGGTCGCGATCGGCCTCGCCTTCTCGGCCCTGGCCCTGGCCGGGCTGCAGTTCCTCGAACCGGTCCTGTTCGGGCGGGTGGTGGACGTGCTGTCCGCCTCCGGCCGCCTGCCGGCCAGCGAGATCTGGCGGCAGGCCATGGCCCTGCTGGTGGTCTGGGGGGCGGTGGGCCTCACCGGGATCGCGGCGAATGTCGCGACCTCCCTGCTGGCGGACCGCATGTCGCACCGGAACCGGCTGGTCTCGATGCACCGCTTCTTCCAGCACGTGCTGTCGCTGCCGCTGTCCTTCCATGGCGACACGCAGTCCGGCCGGATCATGAAGATCATGCTCTCCGGCTCGGACAAGCTCTTCTCGCTGTGGCTGGGCTTCTTCCGCGAGCACCTGATGACCTTCCTCTCGGCCATCGTGCTCCTGCCCCTGACGCTGTTCCTGAACTGGCGGCTGGGCCTGCTGCTCATGGCCCTGGTGGTGATCTTCGTCACCGTCTCGATCTTCGTGATCAAGCGCACCCAGGCGGCGCAGGAGCATGTGGAGCAGCTCCATTCCGGGCTGGCGGGCAATGTGCAGGATGCGCTGTCGAACGTGACGGTGGTGCAGGCCTTCACCCGGATCAATGCCGAGACCCGGGCCTTCGGCGACACCATCCAGCAGGTCCTGGCGCACCAGTTCCCCGTGCTGAACTGGTGGGCGGTGGTGACGGTGATGACCCGCGCCTGCTCCACCATCTGCATCATCCTGATCTTCCTGCTCGGCACCTGGCTGCACATGCGGGGGCAGGCGACGGTGGGCGAGATCGTCTCCTTCATGGGCTTCGCCAACATGCTGATCTCGCGCATGGAGGGGGCGGTGGCCTTCGCCTCGCAGACCGTGCTGCAGATGCCGGCCCTGGCGGAGATGTTCTCGGTGCTCGATGCCCGCTCCTCCGTGCCCGAAAAGCCGAACGCCGTGGATATCGGCCAGGCGAAGGGCGAGGTGCGCTTCGAGAACGTGGCCTTCGGCTATCCGGGCGGCCCGCTGATCCTGAAGGATGTCTCCTTCACCGCGCCGCAGGGACGCACCATGGCCCTGGTCGGCCAGACCGGCGCCGGCAAGTCCACCGCCATGTCCCTCCTCCAGCGGCTCTGGGACCCGGTCTCCGGCCGGATCACGCTGGATGGGCACGACCTGCGCGACATCTCCCTGGACTCGCTGCGCGGGAATATCGGCGTGGTGTTCCAGGATTCGATGTTGTTCAACCGCACCATCCGGGAGAACCTGCTGATCGGCCGGCCGGGCGCGACGCAGGAGCAGATCGAGCACGCCTGCCGCATGGCCGAGGCGCATGACTTCATCATGCGCCAGCCCCTGGGCTACGACACGCTGATCGGCGAACGGGGCAGCTCGCTGTCGGGCGGGCAGAAGCAGCGCCTTTCCATCGCCCGCGCGCTGCTGAAGGACCCGCCGGTGCTGATCCTGGACGAGGCCACGAGCGCGCTCGACACCGCCACCGAGGCCCGGGTGCAGAAAGCGCTGAAGGCCCTGATGGCCGGGCGCACCACCTTCATCATCGCCCACCGGCTTTCCACCGTCCGGGACGCGGACGAGATCATGGTGTTCGACGCGGGCTACATCGCGGAACGCGGCACCTTCGACGAGCTGGTGGCGCTGAACGGCCGCTTCGCCGAGCTGGTGAAGACCCAGCTCGCCGGCACCACCACGGTGAGCCAGCCGGCCCCCGTGCCCGCCTGAAGGGATCGCCGGCTCGGCCGGCCAGGGCCGCGAACATGGAAAAGCCGCCACGGAACCCCGTGGCGGCTTTCGCTTCTTCCGGCTATCCCGTCCCACAAGGAGCGGGATGGCTGCTCCGGATTACCGCACCAGGCGCAGGCTGCCGTCCGGCGCCCGCTCGTACACGCCGCCGCCGCCGAGATAGGCGCCGTTGCTGGCGCTGCGGCGGGACGAGTTGGCACGGTTGCGCAGATGCGCCGGACCGGTGCCGGGCCCGCCATCGACCGACGAGGAGCCCGCGCCGCTGTAGTCGCGCGGGGTCGCCCCAGGGGTGGCGTAGGAGGTGCCCGTGCGGTTCATCGGCGGCGTGTTGACGCGCGAGGAACCGGCCGCGCTCATGTCACGCGGCGTGGAGCCATATCCCGGACGGCTGGTGGCCGGGTTGTTCAGCATCGGCGTATCGACGCCGGAGGAACCGGCGCCGCTGTTGTCACGCGGCGTGGCGCCCGGAAGGGCCTGGGTGGCCGGCATCTGCTGCGCCGAGGCGGCGCCGGCGCCGAGGGCGAGAGCCAGGGCGCAGGCCGAGAACAAGGTCCTGTTCATTGTTGATCTCCTTGGGTGGACCCCATGAAGAAGTGACTCCCCTGAATTCCAGGGGCCTTCTTCTCCCGGCTGGGTCTCGACCGGCTAACGGAGACTTTGCCGCCAAGTTGCGGTCACGTCTTCGCGCCATGGGACGGGCGTGAAAGCCGGACGAGCATTTCGGCGGGAAAGTCCCCGTTGCAATGCGGAAGACGAGGACTTGGCGCCGCGCCGCCTCAACCGTGGTCCCAGAGCCGGGCGGCGCCGAAGACGCCCGAACTGTCGCCATGCTTCGCCTGCACGATGTTGGTCCGGTGCGAGTCCCCGAAGATCCAGGGCTCCATCAGGCGCGGCACCTCGTGATAGCAGTGCTCCAGGTTCGAGACGCCGCCGCCAAGCACGATCACGTCCGGGTCCAGCATGTTCGTCAGGTTGGCCAGGGCCCGGGCCAGCCGGTCGGCATGGCGCTCCAGCCCGGCGCGGGCGATGGGATCGCCGGCCGCGGCCTGCTCGCCGATCGCGGAGGCATCGCGATGCCCGGGACCATAGGTATCGACGGCGAGGCCGGGGCCGGACAGATAGGTCTCCAGGCAGTTCGGGTTGCCGCACCAGCAATGGGTGCCCGGCATCTCCTCGGCGCGCATCCAGGGCAGGGGAGTATGTCCCCATTCGCCGGCGATCCGGTTCGGCCCGTTCAGTGGATAACCGTTCACCACGATGCCGGCGCCGCAGCCTGTGCCCAGGATCACCGCGAAGACGACCGGATAGCCCTGGCCCGCCCCGTCGGCGGCCTCGCTCATCGCCAGGCAGTTGGCGTCGTTCATGACCCGGACCTCGCGGCCGATGGCGCGCGCCAGATCGACGTCGAGCGGATGCCCGTTCATCTCCTGGGTGTTGGCATTCCGCACCAGGCCACTATGGGGGCTGATGCTGCCGGGAATGCCGACGCCGATGGTCGGCCGGCCATCGGCGCTGCGGAGCTCCGCCTCGGCTTCCGCCACCAGCGCGGCGATGTTGTTCACGATGTCGTCATAGGCCCGGGGCGTCGACCTGCGCCGGCGCAGGCGCACATGGCCATCCTCGTCCAGGGCAACGATCTCCGTCTTCGTGCCGCCCAGATCGACGCCAAGCTTGATGCGCATGAACAGCCTCGTTCTCCCGCCCCGGAGGCTGCGGCAAGACGGGGACGCAGGCAAGCGGCACCACGTACCGCCCTAACACTGGTGAAGGAAGCGGGACGTGACGCGGGGCGCGGAGCCGGGCAGAGAGGGACCGAGACAGGGGCCGCCGCCGGACACAGTCCGGTGACCGGCCCGGCCGGCGGGCACGGGGGTTCCGGCTGTGCTGGACAGGCTGGCGTGGGAGTGATGGAATTGCGACGATGAGCGAGACGGTGCTCGATGTGAAGGGGCTGAGCTGCCCCCTGCCAGTGCTGAAGGCGAACAAGGCCCTTCGATCCCTGCCTGCCGGGGCACGGCTGACGGTGCTGGCCACGGACCCGGCCAGCGTCAAGGATTTCCAGGCCTATGCCCGGGAAACCGGCCATGCGCTCGTCAGCTTCAGCGAGGGGGCCGGCCTGTACCGCTTCACGCTGCGCAAACGGAAGGACACGGTCGCGCCCGAGGCCGACTGACCCGGCGGGAGGGGACCGGGGGCAGGGGGGAAGAAAGAACAAGTGGATCTTCTGTTGCTGACGCACCGGGCTTGCCTGGGCCATGACATGGGCTTCGAGGCCATGGAACGCCCGGCGCGGCTGCGCGTGGTGCTGGAGGCGCTGGAGGCGCAGCAGTTCTCGATGCTGGCGCGGGAGGAAGCGCCCCGCGCGACCCGCGAGCAACTGATGCGCGTCCATCCGGCCAGCTACGTGGACACCATCCTGGCGACACGGCCGGAGGGCGACGAGCACGTGGTGATCGACGGCGACACGGCCATGGGCGCCGGCAGCGCCGAGGCCGCGCTGCGTGCCGCGGGGGCCGGCATCGCCGCCGTGGATGCGGTGATGCGCGGCGAATTCGCGCGGGCCTTCTGCGCCGTGCGTCCGCCCGGCCACCATGCCGAGCCCGCGCGGGCCATGGGCTTCTGCCTCTTCTCGAACATCGCCGTCGCGGCCCGCCATGCGCAGGAGGTGCACGGCGCCGGGCGGGTGGCGATCCTGGATTTCGACGTCCACCACGGCAACGGCACCCAGGCGGTGTTCGAGCGCGATCCCAGCGTCTTCTTCGCCTCCTCGCACCAGATGCCGCTCTATCCCGGCACCGGCGCCGCGAAGGAGCGCGGCATGGGCAACATCCTCAACGTCCCGCTGCCGCCCGGCTCCAAGGGGGACGAGTTCCGCGCCGCCTGGTCGGAGCTGATCCTGCCCGCGGTGGAGCGCTTCTCCCCCGGCCTGATCCTGGTCTCGGCGGGCTTCGACGCCCATGCGCGCGACCCGCTGGCCCATCTCCGCCTGACGGAAGCGGATTTCACCTGGGTGACCGGTGAAATTTGCGCGCTTGCAAGGCGGGTCTGCGGTGGGCGGGTGGTATCGATGCTCGAAGGCGGCTACGACCTGGACGCGCTGGCCCGTTCCGTGGCCGCGCATGTGCGGGCCCTGATGGATGCCTGAGACATGGATGACGGGGCCCGGCTTCTGGAAACGAGGTTCATGAACGATACGTCGCCGGCGGTGGAGGCGCTTTCCTTCGAGGAGGCGCTACGGGAGCTCGAGGAGATCGTCCGCAGCCTGGAGCGCGGCGATGCGTCCCTGGAGACGGCGATCGCCAGCTACACCCGCGGCACCGCCCTGCGGGCCCATTGCGAGCGGAAGCTGAACGAAGCGGAGCAGCGCGTGCAGGCGATCGTCCCCGGCCCCAACGGGCCGTCGCTGCGGGAGATCGAGGAATGAGCGACCAGACCATGCCGGCATCCATTCCCATCGCCCTGGCCACGGCGCTCACCGCCGCGCAGGGGGAGATCGAGCAGGCGCTCGACATCCTGCTGCCGCGCGAGGAAGGGCGGGAAGCGCCGCTCTTCGCCGCGATGCGCTACGCCGCGATGGGCGGCGGCAAGCGGATGCGGGGCTTCCTGGTCCTGGAAGGCGCGCGGCAGTTCAACGTGGCCCGGGCCTCCGCGCTGCGCGCCGCCGCTGCCATCGAGATGCTGCACGCCTATTCGCTGGTGCATGACGATCTGCCGGCGATGGACGACGACGATCTCCGCCGCGGCAAGCCCACGGTCCACAAGCAGTGGGACGAAGCCACCGCCATCCTGGTCGGCGACGCCCTGCAGACCCAGGCCTTCGCCGTGCTGGCGGCGCCCGACACGCATCCCGACCCGGCGGTGCGGGCGGAGCTCTGCCTGCACCTGGCCCTGGCCTCCGGCGCGCGCGGCATGGTGGGCGGGCAGATGCTCGACATCCTGGCCGAGAGCGCCACGGAGCCCATGACCCAGGCCGAGATCGGGCGCTTGCAACTGCTCAAGACGGGCAAGCTGATCGAGTTCTCGGCCGAGGCCGGGGCGATCCTGGGCAAGGCGCCCGCCGCGCAGCGCATGGCGCTCTGCTCCTACGGGCACGATGTCGGCGCCGCCTTCCAGATCGCCGACGACCTGCTGGACGCCACCGCCACGGCGGAGGAAACCGGCAAGGCCACCGGCAAGGATGCCGGTGCAGGCAAGGCCACCCTGGTCAGCCTGCTCGGCCTCGAACGCGCCCAGGTCCAGGCCGAGCGCCTCGTGGCCCAGGCGAGGCGGCATCTCGACAGCTTCGGGGAGAAGGCGGATCTGTTGCGCCAGCTCGCCGACTACGCGATCCAGCGTAGGAACTGACACCATCCACGCGGCCGGAGGACCCATGTCACGACCCAGCACGCCGCTGCTCGACCGCGTCCGCATCCCGGCGGACCTGCGCAATCTTTCGGCCGAACAGCTCCGCCAGCTCGCCCATGAGCTGCGGGCGGAGACCATCGACGCGGTGAGCGGCACCGGGGGGCATCTCGGCGCCTCCCTCGGGGTGATCGAGCTGACGGTGGCCATCCACGCCGTCTTCGACACGCCGGCCGACCGGCTGATCTGGGATGTCGGCCACCAGGCCTATCCGCACAAGATCCTCACCGGCCGCCGCGACCGCATCCGCACCCTGCGGCAGCCGGGGGGCCTGTCCGGCTTCACCCGGCGGTCGGAAAGCGAGTACGACCCGTTCGGCGCCGCGCATTCCTCGACCTCGATCTCCGCCGGCCTCGGCATGGCGGTGGCGCGGGACCTGAAGGGCGACACGCGCAACGTCATCGCCGTGATCGGCGACGGCGCGATGAGCGCCGGCATGGCCTACGAGGCCATGAACAACGCCGGCGCCATGAAGTCCCGCCTGATCGTGGTGCTGAACGACAACGACATGTCGATCGCCCCGCCGGTGGGGGCGCTCTCGGCCTATCTGTCGCGCACCATCTCCTCGCGGCCCTTCCTCTCCATCCGGGACGTGATGGGCAAGCTGGCGAAGCGCTTCCCGGCACCGCTGGCCCGCGCCGCGGAACGGGCGGACGAATACGCGCGCGGGCTGCTGACCGGCGGCACGCTCTTCGAGGAGCTGGGCTTCTACTATGTCGGCCCGATCGACGGCCACGACCTCGACGCGCTGCTACCGGTGCTGCGCAACCTGCGCGACGCGGATGAGGGCCAGCCCGTCCTGCTGCATGTGGTGACCAAGAAGGGCAAGGGCTACGCCCCCGCGGAATCCTCGCCCGACAAGTACCACGGCGTGCAGAAGTTCAACGTCGTGACCGGCGAGCAGCAGAAGGCGCCGCCGGGCCCGCCCGCCTACACCAAGGTCTTCGCCAATGCGCTGATCGCCGAGGCGGAGCGGGACGACCGGATCGTGGCGGTCACCGCCGCCATGCCCTCCGGCACCGGGCTCGACCTCTTCGGCAAGCGCTTCCCCCGGCGCACCTTCGACGTGGGCATCGCCGAGCAGCACGGCGTCACCTTCGCCGCCGGCATGGCGACGGAGGGGATGAAGCCCTTCTGCGTGATCTACTCGACCTTCCTGCAGCGCGCCTACGACCAGGTGATGCACGACGTGGCGCTGCAGAACCTGCCCGTGCGCTTCGCCATGGACCGGGCCGGGCTGGTCGGCGCGGATGGCGCCACCCATGCGGGCTCCTTCGACATCGCCTATCTCGGCTGCCTGCCGAACATGGTGCTGATGGCCCCCGCCGACGAGGTGGAGCTGGTCCACATGACCGCCACGGCGGCGGCCCATGATGCCGGGCCGATCGCCTTCCGCTACCCGCGTGGTGAGGGCACCGGGCTCGTCGCCCTGCCGCAGCGTGGCGAGATCCTGCCGATCGGCAAGGGCCGCATCCTGCGCGAAGGCACGGCGGTGGCCCTGCTGTCCTATGGCACGCGGCTCGCGGAATGTCTGAAGGCGGCGGATGAGCTGGCGGCGCAGGGGCTTTCCTGCACCGTGGCCGATGCGCGCTTCGCCAAGCCGCTGGACACGGCGCTGGTGGAGCAGCTCGCGCGCCATCACGGCGTGCTGGTGACGATCGAGGAGGGCTCGGTCGGCGGCTTCGGCAGCTTCGTGGCGCAGCACCTCGCCTGGAAGGGCCTGCTGGACGGCGGGCTGCGCTTCCGGCCCATGGTGCTGCCCGACCGCTACATCGACCACAACAATCCTCGGAAACAGTACGACGAGGCCGCGCTGAACGCCGCCCATGTGGTGGCGACGGTGCAGGCGGCCCTGGGCTCCGACGCGGGGGGCGCGGTGCTGGCGCCCGCCCGGGCGTGAAGGCGGATCGGAAGGCGGAGGCCGGGGCAGCCGCCCCGCACGCCCCTTCCGGCCCCGCCGCCAGCCCCAACGCCAGCCTTGCGGGGGGAAAGACCCGCGCCGACCAGGCCCTGGTGGACCGCGGCCTCGTCGAGAGCCGTACCAAGGCCCAGGCGCTGATCCTAGCCGGCAAGGTCTTTTCCGGCGAGGCGCGGGTGGATAAGCCCGGCCAGCCGGTGAAGCCGGACACGCCCCTCCAGGTGCGGGGCCAGGAGCATCCCTGGGTCTCGCGCGGTGGCGTCAAGCTGGCCCATGCCCTGGAGCATTTCGGCCTCAAGCCCGACGGGCGCACCTGCCTCGATGTCGGCGCCTCCACCGGCGGCTTCACCGACGTGCTGCTGAAGCACGGGGCGGCCAAGGTCTTTGCCGTGGATGTCGGCCATGGCCAGCTCGCCTGGAGCCTGCGCCAGGACCCGCGCGTGGTGGTGATGGAGCGGACGAACGCCCGCTACCTCGACGCCACCCACATCCCCGATCCCCTGGACGCGGTGGTCTGCGATGCGTCCTTCATCGGGCTCCGCACCGTCCTGCCGGCGGCGCTCGCCCTCGCGGCGCCCGGCGCCTGGGCCGCCGCGCTGATCAAGCCACAATTCGAGGCGGGGCCGGATGCCGTGGGCAAGGGCGGCGTGGTGCGCGACCCGAACGTGCACCGCCGGGTCTGCCACATGATCCGGGAATGGTGGGCGGGTCTGGAGGGCTGGTCGGTCCTGGGCGTGGCGGAAAGCCCGATCACCGGCCCCGAGGGAAACAAGGAATTCCTGATCGCCGCGCGGCGGAACGGGAAGGCCTGAAGCCTCCTCTTCCCCTTTGTCAGGCCGTGGAACTGGCGGAGGCGGCGGGCGTGGCGGTCATGGCATGGGTTCCGGTGCCGTCGGCGGGACCCTGGGTGCGAAGCTGGGCCAGCAGATTCCAGACGCGGTCCGGATCCATTCTGATTTCCGGATCGTTAATGAGACGGTCCAACTCCTCGAGTGCGGTCTCGAGCTCGCTATCGGTCATCCGACCTTCCCCGAATTTTGCACTGCAACGCGGCGAGAATGCCCCCCAGGGCAACAGCCTGCAACAATAACATTCATCAAGTCGCAAGGTTTTCCGGCCAGGATGCCCGGTCAGGGCTTTCCAGGGATCAGCCGCAGGATTCAACTGCAGGTAGCAAGGCCGGAAGACGCCCCTGCGGGTGCGAGGGGTGGCGGAAACGCAGCTCGCCACACGGAGTCGAGTCGGGGGGCGCCATGTCGAACATCTCCATCCGGGAGGCGCAGCTCACCGTGACCACGTGGCGCGCCACGGGCCTGGTGAGGAAGCGGCGGACCGCCCCTTCCAGCTCCAGGCTCTCGCGCAGGCTGCGCCATTCGGTCCGGTTCAGGTCCTCCAGGAACATCGCCAGGATGCCAGGGCGTGTGCCGCTGAGCCGGGAGGCCGCCAGCGTGGCGCGACGGCAGACCGCGGCAGCGATGCCATTCTCCCGCCCGGAACGCGCGGCCAGCACCAGGATGCTGTCGCTGCCGGGGTTCCCTGCCATGGCCAGGTGCGTGTCGGGACCGAACTGGGCCCGCAGCGCCGCAGGCAGCCCCACCTGCGCCCCGGCGATCAGCAACGGGTCGAGCTTCAGCACCGCGGCCTGGTCGGCATCCTGGCGCTTGTGGGAGGAGAGCAGGGCGGTGATCCGGCGGTGCAGCTCGGCGACGTGTTCCGGCTCCTGCATGCCGTCCGGCAGCGTCACCTTGAGCACGTAGCGGCCCGGATGCGCCGAGAGCCAGGTGTGCAGATCGGGATTCACCCGGTCCACCAGGGTGCACCAGCCGCTGTGGTGCAGGGGGCGTCCCTCATCGGCCAGAGCCGTCTCGCAGACGATCTCCGCCTCGGCCTCGTCCCGCCGGATCAGCAGGTCGTGCGGGGTGCCGTCGATCAGCCCGGCATGGTGCACGGCGAAGCCGCGGGACCGCTGCAGGCTCGCCACCCGCAGCATGTGGAAGAGGGGAATGAGGTTCGCCTGCCCCGTCAGCCCGGCGGCGAGCAGGTGGCGCAGCCGGTCGCGCGGCCCTGGCGGCAGGGTCGCGGCCAGCTCCACCGCCTCCCGCGCGAAATCCAGGGCCCGCGCCTCGGTGGCAGCACTGCCCTGGCGGCCCAGGCTGGCCTGGGCCTCGCCGCCGAAGATGCGGGCCAGGGCGAGTTCGAGGGCGTGGCGCTGTTGCAGGGCACGGGCGCTGAAGGAACGGCGGCGGGAGGCCTCGCTGATGTCGGAAAGGCGCTGAAGCCACGCCTCCTCGCCGGCGAGGTCGAGGAAGGCGTCCTTGATGGCGTGATGAGACCCTGCCGCATACGCCATACGGACCAACCCTCCGAAACCGTGCTGCCGCTAAATCCCGAGTTTCGGGATCGGTCAATCAAACGTCTTCGTGAGGCGTTCAGTTGCGCGGCAGGCGGACGCGGGCGGGGGCATCCGGGTTCTGGGCGCGGTGGCGCATCAGGTGGTCGGCCAGCACGCAGGCCAGCATGGCCTCGCCCACCGGCACGGCACGGATGCCGACGCAGGGATCGTGGCGGCCCTTGGTGACCAGTTCCACATCCTCCCCGAAACGGTCCACCGCCCGGCGCGGCTGGAGGATGGAGGAGGTGGGCTTCACCGCGAAGCGCGCGACCACGGGCTGCCCGGTCGAGATGCCGCCCAGGATTCCGCCGGCATGGTTGGCGGAGAACAGCACCTCGCCATCCTCGCCCATGCGCATCTCGTCCGCGTTCTCCTCGCCGGACAGGGCGGCGGCGGCGAAGCCCTCGCCGATCTCCACGCCCTTCACCGCGTTGATGCTCATCAGCGCGGCGGCAATGTCGGAATCGAGCTTGCCATAGAGCGGCGCGCCCAGGCCGGGCGGCACGCCCTCCGCCACCACCTCGATCACGGCGCCGATGCTGCTGCCGGCCTTGCGGATCGCCATCAGCCGCTCCTCCCAGCGCGCGGCGGCGGCGGCATCGGGGCAGAAGAGGGCATTGCGCTCCACCTCGGCCCAGCTCCAGGTGGAGCGGTCCACCGTGTCGCGGCCCAGCGCCACCATGGCGCCCCGGATGCGGATCTCGGGGCCCAGCACCTTGCGCGCCACCGCCCCCGCGGCGACCCGCATCGCGGTCTCCCGCGCCGAGGACCGGCCGCCGCCGCGATAGTCGCGCACCCCGTATTTCAGGTGGTAGGCGAGGTCGGCATGTCCCGGGCGGAAGCGGTCGGCGATCTCCCCATAATCGCGGGAGCGCTGGTCCTGGTTGGTGATCTCCAGCGCGATCGGAGTGCCGGTGGTCAGGCCCTCGAAGGTGCCGGACAGGATGCGGACCTCGTCCGGCTCCTGCCGCTGCGTCACGAGCTTCGACTGGCCGGGGCGGCGCTTGTCGAGGAAGGGCTGGATATCCGCCTCGGCGAGCGGAAGGCCGGGCGGGCAGCCATCCACGACGCAGCCGATGGCGGGGCCGTGGCTCTCCCCCCAGGTGGTCACGCGGAACAGGTGGCCGAAGCTGTTGTGCGACATGGGGGGAGGGAGCCTGGAATGCGGGGAAGGGCGGTCAGCCCTTCTCCACCGTGATGTCGGGGGCGTCGGGATTCTTCATGCCGACGGTGTGATAGCCGCAATCCACGTGGTGGACCTCGCCGGTGACGCCGGTCGAAAGGCCGGACAGGAAATAGAGGCCGGAATTGCCCACTTCCTCCAGCCCGACATTGCGGCGCATCGGCGCGTTGTACTGGTTCCACTTCAGGATGTAGCGGAAATCGCCGATGCCGGAGGCGGCGAGCGTCTTGATCGGCCCGGCGCTGATCGCGTTCACCCGGATGCCGCGGTCGCCGAGATCGGCGGCCATGTAGCGCACCGAGGCCTCCAGCGCCGCCTTGGCCACGCCCATGACGTTGTAGTGAGGCATCACCCGCTCGGCGCCCAGATAGGTGAGCGTCAGCAGCGAGCCGCCGTCGTTCATCATCGCCGCCGCGTGCTTCGCGACGGAAACGAAGGAGAAGCAGGAGATGTCCATCGCCTGCAGGAAGGCCTCGCGCGGCGTGTCGAGATAGCGCCCGCGCAGGTACTCCTTGTTGGCGAAGCCGATGGCATGGACCAGGAAGTCCAGCTTGCCCCAGCGCTCGCCGAGCGTCTGGAACACCGCCTCCACCGAGGCGTCGTCGGCCACGTCGCAGGGCATCACCAGGTCGCTGCCGACGCTGGTGGCCAGGGGGCGGACGCGCTTCTCCAGCGCCTCGCCCTGATAGGTGAAGGCCAGATCGCCGCCCTGGGCCGCCACCGACCGGGCGATGGCCCAGGCGATGGAACGGTCGTTGGCGACACCCATGACGAGGCCGCGCTTGCCCGCCATCAGGTTGCCCGTCGGAATCTTATGTTCTTGCGCAGTATCGGTCATGCGGTGTGGTCCCGAGGCACCGGTCCTGCGACCGGCCGTGATGTTGCGGCGGGGCCGGAGGGGTGGCACATGCCTTCCGACCCGGCAAGAGGGCAAGGGATCATGAACGCCACCCTGGACGCCAATACGGACTTCACCCTGACCACCGATCCGGTCGCGCTCTTCGGCGAATGGATGCGCGCGGCCGAGGCCAGCGAGCCGAACGACCCGAACGCCATGTGCCTCGCCACGGTGGGGGCGGATGGCCGCCCCGCCGCCCGGATCGTGCTGCTGAAGAGCGTGGATGGGGATGGCTTCATGTTCCACTCCCACTACACGGGCCGCAAGGGGCGGGAGCTGGAGGCCAACCCCTACGCGGCCCTGTGCTTCCACTGGAAGAGCCTGCACCGGCAGGTGCGGGTCGAGGGGCGGGTCGAGCAGGCCACCCCGGCGGAATCCGATGCCTACTATGCCTCGCGCGCCCGGATCTCGCGCCTCGGCGCCTGGGCCTCGCGCCAGTCGGAGCCGCTGGCCGACCGGGCCGAGCTGGAGGCGCGGCTGCGGGAGGCGGAGCAGCGCTTCTCCGGCGAGGAAGTGCCCCGCCCGGAGCACTGGGGCGGCTTCCGCCTGGTCCCCGACAGCATCGAGTTCTGGCAGGACGCGCCCTACCGCCTGCATGACCGGGTGGTCTTCACCCGGGACGGCGAGGGCTGGGGGCGCCAGCGCCTCTACCCGTGAGCCTGCCGCCGGAGCAGCGCGAGACGGGCGCCCTGCTGTCACGGCTGACCGGGGCGGCCGCGCCGCTGGAGACGCATATCTCCGCCATCTATGTCGGCGCGGACCGCACGCTGAAGCTGAAGAAGGCGGTGGCGCTGAGCTTCCTCGACTTCACCACCCTGGCGGCGCGGGAGCGTTTCTGCCGGCGGGAGCTGGAGGTCAACGCCCCCGCCGCGCCCGGCATCTACCGCACCGTGCATGCCATCACCGGCGGGGCCGGCGGGGCGCTCCGCCTGGATGGCGACGGGGAGGTGGTGGACTGGGTGCTGGAGATGGCGACCCTGCCCGCCGACGGCTTCCTGAACCTGATCGCGGCGCGCCACGGCGTGGACGGCGCGCTGGCGGATGCGCTGGGCGACACGGTGGCGGCGCTGCATGCCACCCAGCCCGTGGTCGAGGGGCTGGACTCCGAGGCGGCGATGCAGCGCGTCCTTGCGGGCGCCGTCGAATCCTGCCGCCTGGCGAAGCTGCCGATGCCGGAGGTGGAGCGCCTGTCCGCCGGCCTCGGCGCGGCCTTCGCGGCTCGGCGGGGTCTGCTCAACGCCCGCGCCGCCGCCGGGCATGTGCGGCGCTGCCATGGCGACCTGCATCTCGGCAACCTCGTGCTCTGGCAGAAGCGGCCGGTGGCCTTCGACGCGCTGGAATTCGACGAGGTTCTGGCCACGGTGGACACCGGCTACGACCTCGCCTTCCTGCTGATGGACCTGGACCAGCGCGCCGACCGGGCCGCCGCCAACCGGACCCTGTCGCGCTATCTCGGCCGCACCGGGGATACCGGGCTGCTGGGCGGGCTGGCGCCCTGGCTCTCGCTGCGCGCCATGGTGCGGTCCTATTGCGAGGTCCTGGCCGGCAAGGACGGGATGCCCTACCTGCGCGCCGCGCAACGCTACCTGGAACCCGCCCCGCCCGTCCTGCTGGCCATCGGCGGCCTGCCCGGCACCGGCAAGTCCTGGCTGGCCCGCGCCCTGGCGCCCGGGATCGGCGCGGCGCCCGGCGCGCTGGTGCTCCGCAGCGACGAGATCCGCAAGCGCCTCGCCGGGGTGGAGCCGGAGACCCGCCTGCCGCCCGGGGCCTATACCCCGGCCCGCAAGGCCGAGACCTACGCCGCCTTCCTGCGGGAGGCGCGCGAGGCCCTCTCCGGCGGCCATTCCGTGGTCGCCGACGCCACCTTCCTCGACCCGGCGCAGCGCGCGGGAATCGAGGCCGTGGCGCGGGAGGCGGGCTGCCCCTTCCTGGGCCTCTGGCTGGAGGCGCCGGTCGAGCTGCTGCGCGACCGCATCGCCGCGCGGCGCCACGATACCTCGGATGCCGACCTCGCCGTGCTGGAGGCCAGCGCGCGCCTCGATCCCGGCCCGCTCAACTGGGAAGCGGTGCGGGCGGATGATGATCCGGTCGCGGCCGCCACAGCCCTGCTGGCGCGGCTGCGGCCCGCCTGAGCAACGGCCCTGAGCGACGGCCCTGAGCGACTGCCGGTTGCATCCGTGCCTCGCTTGGTGATTGCATCCCCTCCGCGCGACTTGCCCCGCGGCCCCGGCGGCGGGACAATCCGGGCCGAGGCCCACCCTCCGGTCGGCGCGGCGCTTCGGGGCAGGCCCCCGGGCCCGCCGTGCGCGACCGGGCCGATAGGAAGCAGTTCCATGGCTTACCGCCGAATCCTTCTCCCCCTGACCGGTACGGCCGCGGGAGAAGCCGCCCTCCAGACGGCGCTGATGATGGCGCGGATCTGGCACAGCCACGTCCATTGCCTGCATGTCCGCGTCGATGCGCGCGACGTGGCGCCGCTGGCCGGCGAAGGGCTCTCCGGCGCCATGATCGAGGAGATGATGGCCGCCACCGAACGCGAGAGCGGCGACCGCGCCCATCGCGTGCGGGCGCTCTTCGACCGCTTCGTGGCGAGCAAGGACGTGCAGATCGCGACCAACGCCGCCACCGCCAACAAGGCGAACGCGGCGACCCTGTCCTTCGAGAGCGTGGCGGGGCGGGAGGAGGATCTCGTCGCCCAGCAGTCGCGCCTCTACGACCTGGCGATCGTGCCGCATCCGGAGGCGGGGGAGGATGTCTCCTCCTCCGACGCGCTGCACGCGGTGCTGTTCGACAGCGGGCGGCCCGTGCTGATCGCGCCGCGCCTGCCGCCCGAGACCATCGGCACGCGGGTCTGCTGCGCCTGGAACGGCACGGCGGAAAGCGCCGCCGCCATCGCCGCCGCGCTGCCCTGGCTGCACCATGCCTCGGCGGTGCAGCTCCTCTACGCCACCGGCTACCAGCGGCGCGGGCCGGCGGTGGACGGCATCCTCTCCTATCTCCGCTGGCACAGCATCGAGGCCGAGGCCAAGGAGTTCCAGCCGGTGAGCAAGGATATCGGCGCCGGCCTCCTGACCGCCGCCAAGGATTTCGGGGCGGACCTGCTCTGCATGGGCGCCTACAGCCATTCCCGGCTGCGGCAGCTCATCCTGGGCGGCGTCACGCGGCACGTGCTGGAGAACGCGGACATCCCCGTCCTGATGTGCCGTTGAAGGTCCGGAGGGAGGCTCCGCGCCTCCCCCCGTCCCGTCACGGCATGCCGGCGCCGCCCGAGGCCCCGAAGACCTGCCCGGTGATGTAGCTGCCATCCGCCGCGGCGAGCTGCACGTAGATCGGCGCGATCTCGGCCGGCTGCCCCGGCCTGCCCAGCGGGGTCTGCGCGCCGAAGCTCTTCAGGTTGTCCTCGGTCTGCCCGCCCGCGACCTGCAACGGCGTCCAGAAGGGTCCCGGCGCCACGGCGTTCACGCGGATGCCGCGCTTCGCGAGCTGCTTCGCCAGCCCCTTGGAGAAGTTCATGATCGCCGCCTTGGTCATGGCGTAGTCGAGCAGGATCTCGCTCGGCTGATAGGCATTGACCGAGCTGGTGTTCACGATGGCGGAGCCGGGCTTCAGGTGCGGCACAGCCGCCTTGGTGATCCAGAACATCGCATAGATGTTCGTGCGCACCGTCCAGTCGAAATCCTCCTCGCTGAGGTCGAGGATGGAGTCGTGGTGATGCTGGCGGGCGGCGTTGTTCACCAGGATGTCCAGCCCGCCCAGCCCGTCCACCGCATCCTGCACCAGCTTGCGGCAGAACCCGGCATCCCGGATGTCGCCGGGCAGGAGCACCGCCTTGCGCCCGGCCTCGCGGATCAGCCCCGCCACCTGCTGCGCGTCCTCCTCTTCCGCCGGCAGGTAGCCGATGGCGACATCCGCGCCCTCGCGGGCATAGGCGATGGCGGCAGCGCGGCCGATGCCGGAATCCCCCCCGGTGATGAGCGCCTTGCGCCCGGCGAGACGGCCGCTGCCGCGATAGCTCTTCTCGCCATGATCGGGCGGCGGGGTCATCCGGCTGGCGAGTCCCGGCCAGGGCTGGGTCTGCGGCTGGAAAGGCGGGGCGGGATAGGCCGCGCGCGGGTCCTCCAGCTTCGGCGCGGCGCCGGGGGAGGCCTGCGGAGCGGTGCCCTGGGCCTGCGCCGTGGAGGCCAGCCCCGGCACCACCATCGCCGCGGCCAGCCCCGCCGCGGTCCCCTGCATCAGCCTGCGGCGGGAGGCGCTGCTCTCGTCCTGGTCCATGGCGGTTCTCCTGTCCGTGTCGCGGGGAAGGAGGGCGCCGCGCCCGATGGTCACCCCATCGGCGCCACGCACCTCGCACCCGCGAAACGCCCGCCAGGGAAGGCCGGTGTCTTGTAGCGGTGTCACAGCCCGGCGAGGCCATGCCGGAATGGAACCGGCATGCACCTCGTCGGACAGAGCGCCTCAGTCCGCCGGACGCACGTCCTGGGCGCGCGTGTATTCGTCCGCGCGGGCGTCGATGGTCAGCCCATGGCGCAGCGCCCAGGCGTTCTTCTGGATGTGGATCGGGATCAGCCCCGTATCCGCCATCGCCATCCGCGTCGCTTCCTGCAGGATCGCTTCCCGCTTCGCGTCGTCGAGGGTCCGCATGGCCTCGTTCAGCTTCGCGTCGAAGGCGGGGTTTGAGTAGTGCCCGCGGTTGGAGGCGCCGGTGCCCAGCTCCTTGTCCTGCGTCGCCAGCAGGGCACGCAGCATGGTGGAGGCCTCGCCGCTCGTCGCCGCCAGGCCCATCAGGTGGACGCTGGTGTCGCCACGGCTGGCGCGGGCGATGAAGGCGGTGAAGGGCTGCGCATCGACCTGGGTCCGCACGCCGATCCGCGTCCACATCTGCCCCACGGCCTGGATGATCCGCGCATCGTTCATGTAGCGGTCGTTGGGGCCGTGGATGGTGATGCGGAAGCCCTGCGGATAGCCCGCCTCGGCCAGCAGCTTCTTCGCCGCCTCCGGATCGGGTTTCGGCGCCGGCAGGTCGGGCACGTAGCCGGTGGTGCCCGCCGCCATCACCTGCCCGGTGGGAACCGTCGCATCCTCCATCACCCGTGCCGCGATGGCCTGGCGGTCGATGGCGATCGACAGCGCCTTGCGCACCCGCGCGTCGCGCAGCGGGTTGCGGCCGAGCTTCTGCCCGTCCGGCCCGGTGACGAAAGGCGAATCACCCTCGTTGCCCTGGTCCATCGCGAGATAGATCAGGCGCAGCCCGACCGTCTCCGCGACATTGATCCGCTTGTCGTCGCGCAGCCGCTTCAGGTCGCTCGTCGGCACCTGGTCGATCGCGTCCACGTCGCCCGCCAGCAGCGCGGCGGTGCGCGCGGCGTCGCTGGTGATCATGCGGTAATGCACCTTGGACCAGTGCGCCTTGTCGCCCCAGTAGGCGTCGTTGCGCTCCAGCTCGATCCGGTCGCCGCTGCGATAGGAGACGAGGCGGAAGGGGCCGGTGCCGATCGCCGCCTTGCCGCTGTTGAAGTCCTCGGTCGTCGCGCCCTCATGCGTCTGCCGGTCCAGCATCATGACGTTGACGAGGTCGGTCGGCAGCAGCGGATAGGGCGCCTCCGTGTGGAAGCGGACGGTCAGCGGATCGACGATCTCGACGCGCTTGATGGCCCGGACATACTGCGCGAAGGACGAAGGCGAATTCGGCACCGTCGGCACGCGCGCGATGGTGAAGGCGACATCCTCTGCCGTGAAGTCCTGCCCGTTATGGAACTTCACGCCGGGGCGCAGCTTGAACTCCCAGGTCGTCTCGTCCACCGGGCGCCAGGACAGGGCGAGGCCGGGCTGCGGCCGCACATTCGCGTCCGTGGCCACCAGCGTGCCGAAGACCATCCCGGCCACGCCCGAATTCGGCGTGAGGTTGTGGTAGTGCGGGTCCATCGAGGTGACCTGCGCGCCCACGCCCATGGTCAGCTCCTGCGCGCGCGCCTCCGCCGTGGCGAGGGTGAGCGAAAGCGCGGCGATTCCGCCGAGAAGGGCTCGTTTCAGCATGGTGGTCTCCATCCGTGTGTCTGGCGTGTCCGGTCCGGCCGCTGCGGGCGGCTCTGGGCCCCGGAAGCGACGGGGCTCCGGGGCGAGGGGTGGTGCCGGGCGGGCGGCTCATGGCCCCCCCCTGGCACGCCCATGGTTGACGCCGCGTGAACGGCGGCGCGCGGTTCAGCCGCGCTGCTGGCGCAGCGGCGGCGGCAGCACCTCGCCGGGGATCGGGCAGGCATAGGGCCTGCCGCCCGTCCGCTCGCGCAGCTCGGCCTTGGCGCGGGCCAGCAGCTCCGGGTCGCGGAAGGCATCGAGCGCCGTGGCCGCCATGGCCTTGGCCGCCTGCACCATGCCCTTGTGCGCGTGCGGGCTCTTGCCCTGCGCCACCGCCTGCCAGGTGTGGAAGGGCGTGCCCACGGCCCAGGTGGCGCCCCAGCACTGCACGACCGGCACGATCTGGCTGACATCGCCCACATCGGTGGAGCCGTTGCCGGCGCGCGAACGGCCATCGAAGGGCAGCACGCCCTCGTGCAGCACCTGCGCGCCCACCTCCTCCGGGGCGCCCACAGCCCCGATGCTGTCGGCGATGTCCTCCTCGCTCAGCGAGCGGCGCAGCTCGGCGGCGAAGCGGCGGTCCGCCTCGTCGAAGGCCGGCGCGCCGAGGCGGAGCAGGTTCTCATGCATCCGCATCTCCAGCGCCGTGTTCGGGATGGTGTCGGAGCAGGCCTTGTCGATCTCCATGCTCATCCGCGTGCCGGTCATGATCGCGGCGCCCTCGGCGCAGGCCTTCACCCGCTCGAACAGGGCCTGCGCCTCCTTCACGCGCGGGCCGCGGATCAGATAGAGCACCTCGGCCTCCGCCTGCACCACGTTGGGCGAGACGCCGCCGCTGTTGGTGATGGCGTAATGCACGCGGCAGTCCAGCGGCATGTGCTCGCGCAGGTAGTTCACGCCGACATTCATGAGCTCCACCGCATCCAGCGCCGAGCGGCCCAGCCAGGGCGAGCCCGCCGCGTGCGAGGCACGGCCATGGAAGCGGAAATAGACCTGGAAATTGGCCAGCGAGCGGGAGGACATGACGCTGCTCACCACGCCCGGATGCCAGGAAACGGCCGCGTCGAGGTCGTCGAAGGCACCCTCGCGCGCCATGAAGGTCTTGCCGGAGCCGCCTTCCTCGCCCGGGCAGCCATAATAGCGCACCGTGCCGGACAGGTCGTTCGCCGCCAGCGCGTCGCGCGCCGCCACGGCGGCCAGCATGGTCCCGGCGCCGAGCAGGTTGTGGCCGCAGCCATGGCCGGTGGCGCCGGGGGTGACGGGCTTCGGCTCCGCCGCCCCGGCCTCCTGGCTCAGCCCGGCCAGGGCGTCGAACTCGCCCAGGAAGCCCAGCACCGGGCCGCCGGACCCGGCCTCGGCCATGAAGGCGGTCGGGATGCCGCCGACATTGCGGGTGACACGGAAGCCCTCGGCCTCCAGCAGCGCGATCTGCTCCTCGACCGACCTGTGTTCCTGGAAGCGCAGCTCGGCATGGCCCCAGATCCGGTCGGCCACGGCGGTGAAGGCGGGGCTCTTGGCCTCGACCTCGGCGGAGAGCCGGTCGAGGGAGATCGGATCGTTGCGCATGCTCTCTCCTCAAGTCTCGCCGGCACGGGACCGGCATCGGGAATTCGGGGCGGGCTGTAGCATTTCCGCCTCCGGAAGTCCGCCGGCGGGGAGGATTTTTCCTCGCCCGCCGCCGATTTCAGGCGGAAACCGGCGTCAGCACCGGCTGCCCGGAGAAATGGGCCCGCAGGTTGTCGATCACCAGCCGCACCGTCGCCAGCACCGCCTCGGGCGAGCGGCCCGCGATATGCGGCGTCAGGATCACGTTCTCCAGGCGGGTCAGCCGGGCAGGAATGTCGTCCGGCTCGCCCTCCACCACGTCGAGGCCCGCCCCGGCGATGCGCTCCTGCTCCAGCGCCTCGATCAGCGCCCCGGTATCCACCACGCTGCCGCGCGCGATATTCACCAGGAAGCCCCCCGGCCCGAGCGCCCGCAGCACCGCCGCATCCACGAGATGGCGCGTCTCCGCCCCGCCCGGCGCGGCCACCACCAGGAAGTCGCACCAGGACGCCAGGGCGCCGAGGTCCGGCTCGTGCCGGAAGGGAGAGCCCTCGCGCGGCCTGCGGCTGTGATAGGCGACCTCCATCCCGAAGCCGCCGGCGCCCCGCTCGGCGATGCGCTGCCCGATATGGCCCAGGCCGAGCAGCCCCAGCCGCTTGCCGCTGACCGAGGGCCGCAACTGCCTCGCCCCCGCCCATTCCCCGCGCCGCGCGGCGGCATCAGCCTGCACCACGCCGCGCACGGTGGCCAGCAGCAGCATCATCGCATGGTCCGCGACCGCCACGTCGTTGGTGCCCGCGCCATTGGTGACGGTGATGCCGCGCGCCGAGGCGGCGGCGAGGTCGATCTTCTCATAGCCGGCGCCCAGGGCGCAGACGATCTCCAGCGCGGGCAGGGCGGCGATCTGCGCGGCGGAGAAGCCGCTGGAGCCGTTGGTCAGCACGGCGCGGATCTCCGCGGCGCGGCTCCCGGGCATCCGGTCCGGACCGGCGGCGGGCAGGGGCTCGAAGCCCGCATCCCGCAACCGCGCCTGGTTCTCGGGCGCGACGTCGATGGCGAGCAGGAGGGGAATGGTCAATGGCGGCTCCGCGGCTCAGGGGGCATGTCCCGGCACCCGCCATCCTAGGCCGACCCGGCGCGGCCGGGCATGACGTCTTGCGGCGCTGCCCTATTCCCGCAGCCGGTAGGCCCGCTGGTCGATGTCGTGGCGGCGCAGCTTGTCATAGAAGGTCTTGCGCGGGATGCCGAGCGCCTCGATCGTGGCGCGCACGTCGCCGTCATGCTCCCGCAGCGCGTCGCGGATCACCATGGCCTCATAGGCATCCACCCGTTCCGGCAGGCTGGCCGGGGGCACCTCGCCCGGCGGGGCGGCCTCCTCCGACAGCCCCAGCGCCACCCGCTCCGCATGATGCGTCAGCTCGCGCACATTGCCCGGCCAGTCATGCTCCATCAGGTGGTGGCGCAGGGCCGGCGTGACCTCGGGCACAGGCAGGCCGAAGCGTTCCGCCGCCCGGCGCAGGAAATGCGCGAAGAGCAGGGGAATATCGTCCCGCCGCTGCCGCAGGGCAGGGAGATGCACCGTCACCACATGCAGGCGGTAGTACAGGTCCTCGCGGAACTCGCCGCGCCGGGACAGGTCCAGCAGGTTCGTCTTGGTGGCCGCCACCACGCGCAGGTCCAGCCGGCGGATCTCGTTGGTGCCGAGCGGCGCGATCTCCCGCGTCTCCAGCACCCGCAGCAGCTTGACCTGCAAGGCCAGCGGCATGGCCTCGATCTCGTCGAGGAAGAGCGTGCCGCCATCGGCATGCTCGATCCGCCCGACGCGGCGCTTCTGCGCCCCGGTGAAGGCCCCGGGCTCATGGCCGAACAACTCGCTCTCGATCACCGTCTCCGGCAGGGCGCCGCAGTTCAGCGCCACGAAGGGCCGCGCGGCGCGGCGGCTCATGCGGTGCAGCGCATTGGCCACCACGTCCTTGCCGGTGCCGGTCTCGCCCTCGATCAGCACATCCACCTGGGCATCGGCGATCTGCCGCAGGACCTTGCGCAGCCGCACCATCTCCGGCGTGTTGCCCAGCAGCGGGCTGTCCGCCTCGGCCGCCGCCACGGCCCGGGCGAGGCGGCGGTTCTCCAGCACCAGCCGCCGCTTCTCCAGCGCGTGCCGCACCGCGCCCATCAGCTCCTCGGCCGGATAGGGCTTGGCCAGGAAGTGATAGGCCCCCTCCCGGATCGCGGCCACCGCCATGGCGATGTCGCCATGGCCCGTGATCAGGATCACCGGCAGGTCCGGGTCCATCCGCCGCAGGCGGCGGAACAGCTCCGTCCCGTCCATGCCCGGCATCCGCAGGTCGGTGACCACGACGCCCGGGAAATCCTCCCCGATCGCCGACAGCGCCTCCTCCGCCGAGGCGAAGCCCCGCGCCTCCAGCCCCGCCAGACCGGCGCTCTGCAGGTTGGCCTCGCGCAGGAAGGGGTCGTCATCCACGAAGGCGAGGTCGGTCAAGCGGCTTGCTCCAGGGTGATCACGAAAAGGCTCCCCTCCGGGCCAGGAGGGGACTCCGCCTCCAGCGTGCCGCCGAAATCGCTCACGATGTCCCGGCAGATCACGAGCCCCAGCCCCAGCCCCTCCGATTTCGTGGTGGTGAAGGGCATGAACAAGGACCGACGGACCTCCGGCGCCAGCCCCGGCCCGTTATCCGAGACGGCGATGCGGATGCGGGGCGGGATCTGGCCCGGCACGGGCCGCGCCACCACCCCGATGCGCCCGCTCGGCCGCCCCTCCGGTTGCCCCTCCGGTTGCCCCTCCGGTTGCCCCTCCGGTTGCCCCTCTGGCCGCCCGGCCAGCGCCTCCACCGCATTCTGGATGAGGTTCACCAGCACCTGTTCCAGCCGCACCCGCTCGGCCCGCACCGCCAGCCCCTCCGGCACATCCACCGTCACGGCGATGGCATCCTGCCGCAGCCGGTAGCCGAGCAGGAGCAGCGCCCCCGCCACCGCCTCCGCCACGGGAACGGCCTCCAGCTCGCCGCCCGCGCGCCGGGCGAAGCCGCGCAAGCCCCCTGTGATGGCACCGATCCGCTCCGTCAGCCCGGCGATGGTGCCGAGCCCCCGCCGCGCCGAGGCGGCGTCGCCCCGCTCCAGGAACAGGCTCGCATTGTCGGCGAAGGAGCGGATCGCCGCCACCGGCTGGTTGATCTCATGCGCCACGCTGGCGGTGATCTGCCCCAGGATGGCGAGCTTGTTGGCCTGCACCAGATCGTCCCGCAGCCGGTGGATGGCGGCCTCGGCGCGCTGCCGCTCCTCGCCCTCCGCCCGCAGGCTGGCATTGGCCCGCTCCAGTTCGGCGGTGCGGAGGCGGACCTCGGCCTCCAGCTCCTCCCGCTGCCGCCGCTGCCGCGCCATGTCCAGCCCCAGGCGCCGCCGCCGCCGAAGCGTCAGCCAGGCGAGGAGCAGCGCCAGCAGCCCCGCCAGCAGCGTCAGCAGCCGCGCCGCGGCGGTGGCCAGCTCCACGGGCACGCGGGTCGGCGTCAGCAGGTGCAGGGTCCAGCCCGTGCTGGGCACCGGAACGCGGGTGAGGAGGAAGCTCTCCGGCGCGGCACCGGGCAGGCGCAGGCGGACGGGGTCCTCCGCCGGCGCCGCGTCATCCGGCAGCGGCAGCGGCTCCAGCGGCGCGTCGCCGAACTGCAGGCTCTCGCGGATGCGCTGTCGCTCCTCCTCGGACAGCGGCGCGATGGCATGGAAGCGCCAGCCCGGCTCGCTGGTGACCAGCACGATCCCCGCCCGGTCCGTGACCAGCACGGGCTGGTGCAGCGGCCGCCAGCCCTCCTCCACGCCCTCGAACAGCGTCTTCACCACGATCACGCCCAAGGCCGCGGAGCCGGCCCCGCCGGGGGAGGGCGGCACGTCGATCCGGCGGCCGAGATAGAGGCCCGGCTGGTGGCTGGCCGTGCCCAGGGCGAAATGCTCCGCCGAGCCCTGTTCCATCGACAGCCGGGCATAGGGGCGGAAGCTGTAGTCATTGCCGACGAAGCTGTCCTCCTGCCGCCAGTTGCTGGCGGCCAGCGTCACGCCCTCCGCGTCGAGCGCGTAGATCACCCCGGCCCCGGTGCTCCGGCTCAGCGATTCCAGCTTGATGTCCAGCGCGTGCAGCAGCGCGGCATCGCGGGTCTCCAGGGCCCGGCGCAGGTCCGGATCGCTCGCCAGCACCACCGGCAGGCTGCGCTGCTTGTCGATCTCGCTGCGCAGCAGGGCCACGCGCAGTTCCGCCTCGGCCCGCGCGCTGGTCCGCAGGTCGGACAGGGCGATATGCGTCGCGAGCCCGTCGGCCGCCCGGTCCAGCAGGAGCAGCAGCAGCAGCGGCAGCACCAGCCAGGCGGCGCGGCGCCAACGGGAAACCCGGCGGGACGCCTGACGCGGAATCCGGCGGAATCGCCACCGCGAGCCGGGCCGCGAGGGCTGCCGCGCCGGGCCGGAAAGAGCCTCGGTCATCAACGGAAGGCCTGTGCGGAAATCCGCACTACCGGGTCCGGCACTGTGTGGCGATCCGCATCCACCCCGCGCCGATGCCGCGATGCAGCATGAAATATCTTATAGAAGATGAAGGGCTTAGCATTCCTCGTCCCTCCGCACGCCCGCTGGCACGCCCTTTGCCCTTGGCCTCCTGAACGCCGGCATCCGGCGTGACGTCGGAAACCGGAACGCCGCATCCCGCAGAGGCGGCGGCGCAGCACAGGGGCGAGCATCCAATGGCCATCATCCAACCCACCGCCGTGGCGGTGCCACGCAAGCCGAAGAAGCTCTACCAGCAACTCTACGTGCAGGTGCTCTTCGCGATCACCGTCGGCATCCTGCTCGGCCATTACTACCCGTCCTTCGCCCAGGAGATGAAGCCGCTGGGCGACGCCTTCATCAAGCTGGTGAAGATGATCATCGCCCCCGTGATCTTCCTGACCGTGGTGACCGGCATCGCCGGCATGCGCGACATGGGCAAGGTCGGGCGCGTCGCCGGCAAGGCGATGCTCTACTTCGTCACCTTCTCCACCCTGGCGCTGATCATCGGCATGATCGTGGCCAACGTGATCCGTCCGGGCGCGGGGCTGAACATCGACCCGGCCTCGCTCGATCCCAGGGCCGTGGCCGGCTACGCCGCCAAGGCGCATGAGACGAGCATCACCGGCTTCCTGATGAACATCATCCCGAGCACGCCGGTCAGCGCCTTCGAGTCCGGCGACATCCTGCAGGTGCTGTTCTTCTCCGTGCTGCTCGGCATCGCGCTCTCCCTGGTGGGGGAGAAGGCCGATCCGCTGATGAACGTGCTGAACTCGCTCTCCGCCGGCGTCTTCAAGCTGGTGGCGATCCTGATGAAGGCCGCGCCCATCGGTGCCTTCGGCGCCATGGCCTTCACCATCGGCCGCTACGGCATCGGCTCCATCGCCAACCTGGCGCTGCTGATCGCCACCTTCTACCTGACCTCGATCCTCTTCGTGCTGGTCGTGCTGGGCGCGGTGGCGAAGTACAACGGCTTCTCCATCCTGGCGCTGATCCGCTACATCAAGGAGGAACTGCTGCTGGTGCTGGGCACCTCCTCCTCCGAGGCGGCGCTGCCCGCCCTGATGGAGAAGATGGAGAAGGCCGGCTGCGCCAAGTCCGTGGTCGGGTTGGTGGTGCCGACGGGCTATTCCTTCAACCTCGACGGCACGAACATCTACATGACCATGGCGGCGCTCTTCATCGCGCAGGCCGTGGGGATCGACCTCAGCATCTGGGACCAGATCCTGCTCCTGCTGGTCGCCATGCTGTCCTCCAAGGGCGCGGCCGGCATCACCGGCGCGGGCTTCATCACCCTGGCGGCCACGCTCTCCGTGGTGCCCTCCGTACCGGTGGCCGGCATGGCGCTCATCCTGGGCATCGACCGCTTCATGTCCGAGTGCCGCGCGCTGACCAACTTCGTCGGCAACGCGGTGGCCACGGTGGTGGTCGCCCGCTGGGAGGGTGAGCTGGACCGCGAGAAGCTGAACGCCGCCCTGTCCGGCCAGGCCGAGGAGAAGGTGGTCCTCGCCGCCCCGGTCCCGGCCGCCGAGTAACGGCCGGGCCGCATCCGGCTCCGGAGGAATGGAACGGGGCGCCCGCCAGGGCGCCCCGTTTCCGTCTGGCGCCCTCAGTCCAGCGCCACCACCAGCTTGCCGAAATTCTTCCCCGCCAGCAGCCCGGCAAAGGCCCCGGGCGCCTCGCGCAGCCCGTGCACGACATCCTCGCGGTACTTCAGCGCCCCCTCGCGCAGCCAGCGCGCCCCGGTCTCGCGCCAGACGGGGAACTGCCGGGGATGGTCGCCCACGATGAAGCCGCGGATGCTGAGCTTGTTCCGCACCGCGCTCATCAGGTTCGGGCCGGGAGCGGGGGAGCCGTCATTGTACTCCGCGACCATGCCGCACATGGCCACGCGCCCGAAGGGGTTCAGCAGCGGCCAGACCGCCCGCTGCACGGCCCCGCCGACATTCTCGAAATACACGTCGATCCCGCGCGGACAGGCTTCCGCCAGGGCGGCGGGGAAACCATCCCCCCGGTGATCGACGCAGGCATCGAAGCCGAGCTCGTCCCGCACATAGGCGCATTTCTCCGCGCCCCCGGCGATGCCCACGACCCGCGCGCCCATATGCTTCGCGATCTGCCCGGCCACCGCGCCCACCGCGCCGGAGGCCGCCGCGACCACGAAGGTCTCGCCCGGCCTGACCGGCGCGATCTCGGTGCAGCCGACCCAGGCCGTGGTGCCGGGCATGCCCAGCACGCCGAGATAGGCGGAAGGCGGAGCGGCCTCCGCATCCACCGGCGTCAACAGGTGCGGCGGCACGGAGCAGTAATGCTGCCAACCCCTGCCGCCCAGCACCCAGGTGCCGGGCTCGAAGCCGGGGCCGGACACGACCTGTCCGACGCTCTGCCCCTCCATCACCGCGCCGAGCGCGACGGGCGGGGCATAGGACTTCGTGTCGTTCATCCGCCCGCGCATATAGGGGTCGAGCGACAGGAACCGGTTCCGCACCAGCACCTCGCCCGGGGCAGGCTGCGGCACCGGCGCTTCCTCATAGACCAGGTGCTCGCCGGTCGGGGTCCCGGTGGGCCGCTTGGCCAGCCGGATCATCGGGTTCGTCTCGGGCATGAGGCGCGCACACTCCATTGTGTCTTTGGAACCGGGTCCGCCCGATTGCGGGACCATCCGGCCCTGGCGGCAAGATGGGGCCGCCCGCCCCGGGGATGGAGGGGGGGGCGGAGCGGGCGGGGCATGCTTTCGGCCCGGCCCGACATCGGCTAGCGATGCTGGCCCGCCGACAGGACGAGGTCGGCAACAGGACGGAACACAGGCATGAGCGGACCCAGGCGAATCATCGGGCTGGCCGGCTGGAGCGGCGCCGGCAAGACCACGCTGCTGACCCGCCTGATCCCCTGCCTGAACGCGCGCGGCGTCTCCGTCTCGACACTCAAGCACGCGCATCACGATTTCGACGTGGACCAGCCGGGCAAGGACAGCCACAGCCACCGGATGGCCGGGGCGCAGCAGGTGCTGGTCTCCTCCGCCCGCCGCTGGGCACTGATGACCGAGCTGCGCGACGCGCCGGAGCCGGACCTGGCCTTCCTCCTGTCCCGCCTCTCGCCGGTCGATCTCGTGGTGGTCGAGGGCTTCAAGCGCGACCGCCACCCGAAGCTGGAGGTCTTCCGCGCCGCCAACAACCGCCCCTGGCTGCATCCGGAGGACCCGGCCATCCGCGCCGTGGCCGCCGACACGCCACCCCCGGGCGGCCTCCCCCATGCCGGCCTTGACGAGATCGAGCGCCTGGCCGACCTCGTGCTGGAATTCGCCGCCCCTTGGCCCGGCTGAGCAACGACTGCTTCGCCGCTGCCGACGGCGCGCTGACCCTGGCACAAGCCGAGGCGCTGATCGCCCGCCTGCCGCCCCCGGCGGGCGGGGGCGGGACCGTGCCGCTGCTGGCCGCACGCGGGCGGGTACTGGCCGAGGACATCGCAGCCCCCATCGACCTGCCTCCCTTCGGCAACAGCGCCATGGACGGCTATGCCTTCGCCCGGGCCGATCTGGGGGGGGAAGGCGGCTGGCTGCCATTGGCCGGCCGCGTCGCGGCGGGCGATGCGGCAGCCCCCCTGCCACCGGGCCATGCCATCCGCATCCTGACCGGCGCACCCCTGCCGCCCGGCGCGGACACGGTGATGATCCAGGAGGACGCCAGGGCCGAGCCCGGCCGGGTCTTCCTGCCGCCGGGCCTGCCGCCCGGCGCCAATATCCGCCACGCCGGAGAGGACCTGCCGGCGGGCGCCCTGGCACTGCCGAAGGGCCGGCTGGTCGCGCCCCCCGAGATCGCCCTGGCGGCCGCGCTCGGCCTGACAACCCTGCCCGTGACGCGCCGCCCGCGCCTGGGCGTCTTCAGCACGGGCAGCGAACTGGTCGCGCCCGGCGGGCGGCTCGGCCCGGCGCAGGCGCATGACAGCAACCGCTTCATGCTGCTGTCCCTGCTGGCGAACCTGCCGGTGGAGGCGGTGGATCTCGGCCTGCTCCCCGACCGGCGCGGAGAAACCGAGGCGGCCCTGCGCGACGCTGCGCTCTCGCATGACATGTTACTGACATCCGGCGGCGTGAGCGCAGGCGAGGAGGACCATGTCCGCCGCGCCATCGAAACGGTGGGAAGCCTCGTCTTCTGGCGCCTCGCGGTGAAGCCGGGGCGTCCCCTGGCGATGGGGGTGGTGGAGGGCTGCCCCGTTCTGGGCCTGCCGGGCAACCCGGTCGCGGCGCTGCTCGGCTTCCTGCACCTCGCGCGTCCCCTGGCCCTGCATCTGGCCGGCGCCGCACCGAGGCCGCTGCCGCGCTTCGAGCTGCGTGCCGGCTTCAGCCACCGCAAGCTGCCGGGGCGGCGCGAATACCTGCGCGTGGCGGTGGAGGCGGGCCCGGACGGTCCCGTGGCCCGCAAACTGGGCCGGGGCGGGGCGGGACAGATCGCCTCGCTGCTGCAAAGCGACGCCTTCGCCGAACTGCCGGAAGACAGGGGCGATGTCGCCCCGGGCGACCGCATCCTGGTTCTGCCCTTCGCCGGACTGTTCTGATCCGCACCACGGAACGCACTGGGCCATGAAGCATCCCTTGCTTCTCCGCCCGCGCCCCGCTATAGGAATAAAATCAACACCAGGCTTCGCCCGGCCGACAGCGCTGGCTCCCAGTGCCACGGATGGCCGGACGTCCACGCACCTCCCGCACCGGTGACATCAGCCCCCGAGGCGCGGGCTCAACAGCACCCATCCGACACGCAGAGCGAAGCCCTGACCCCCCCGTCCAGGCAAATAAAGGACTAAAACGCTAAAACGCTAAAACGCTAAAACGTTAAAACGGTGCCGACGAAAGGCCCCTGCCTCCGGCCAACCCCCGAGAACCCCGCCGGGGCCTCATGCACCCGAGAGCCCCCACCCACGGGCCGGCGCGGCCCGCCATTCGGAGGCCCGTCCCGGGACCGCCTTCACCCCGTAAGGCGCCGCTCGGCCTCAGCCAGTTCCTGCGGCGTATTGGCATTGAAGAACGGATCGCGGTCCCCCGCCTCCCAGACGGCCATGGCGCATCCCCGGCGCGCGGCCCAGGCCGCTACCCGCCTTTCCCCGGCCAGCAGCCCGGCCCGCAACTCGTCCCTTAGCGCAACGGGCCAGAGCGCGACCGGCGGATGGGGGTCCGGACCGGTCGCCGCGCAGGCGATAGGGGCGCCTGCGGCCTCGCGCGCCGCATGCAGGCGCGCGACCAGATCGGGCGGCGCGAAGGGATTGTCGCCCGGCAGAGAAACCAGCCAGGGCAGGTCCGGACGGTGTTCCGCCACCCAGTCCATACCCGCCAGGACACCGGCCAATGGCCCGGGGAAATCCGGCACCCCATCCGCCGCCACGGGCAGGCCCCAGGCGCCGAAGCGCGCCGGATCGCCGTTCGCATTCAGCAGGCAGGCCGCGACCTGGGGGCGGAGGGAGGCCAGCACATGGTCCAGCATGGTCCGCCCGCCGAGCGGCAGCAGCACCTTGTCGCCGCCGCCCATCCGCCGCGCCAGCCCGCCCGCCAGCACGAGCCCCGCCGTGTCACCCCGCATGATCTCAGCTCAGCCGCGTCATCACCGCGATATAGGCGATGAAGACCACGCCCAGGCCCCAGACCACGCCACTGATCTCCCGCGCCCGGCCGAGCGACAGGAACAGCAGGATATAGCTCAGCGTGCCGATCGCCATGCCGTTGATCAGGTTGTTGGTCAGCACCGTCAGCAACAGCGTCAGCGCCACCGGCACGGCATTGGTCAACTGGCCGAGATCGATGCGCGTCAGCCCCTGCAGCATCAGCACGCCGACCACCACCAGCGCCGGTGCCGTCGCCTGCGGCGGGATCACGGTGAAGACCGGCCAGACGAACAGCGCCAGGAAGAACAGCGCCGCCACGGTGATGGAGGTAAGCCCCGTGCGCCCGCCCGCCTGCACGCCGGTGACGGATTCGATATAGGCCGTGACCACGGAGGTGCCGAGGATCGGCCCCACGATCGTCGCCGTCGCATCCGTGGAAAAGGCGGCCGTGGCATTGGGGATGGAGCCGTCCGGCCGGCGCAGGTTCGCCGCTCCGGTGACGCCGATCACCGTCGCCAGCGTCGAGAAGAACTCGGCGCAGACGAAGTAGAACAGGATCGGCAGCACCACGATGAAGTTCTGGAACATGTAGGAGAAGTCGAGCTGGCCGAAGGTGTTGGACGGCCAGTGCGGCAGCGCCAGGAAGGCGGAGGGCGCCCTGGTGATGACGGCACCGTTGGGCAGCGGCACGAAGCAGCCGATCAGGGTCAGCACGGCGATGGAGAGGATCAGCGCGCCCGGGATCTGCCGCGCCACCAGCATCGGCGTGACCAGGATGCCGGCCAGGGTCAGCAGCACGGCGGGTTCGCGCAGCGAGCCCATGGCGATGAAGGTGCCGGGATTGGCGACCACGAAGCCCGCCCCGCGCAGGGCGATGAAGACGATATAGGCGCCCACCGCCGCGCTGATGCCGACCTTCAGCACCTCCGGCACGTCCTTGGCCACCTTCTCGCGCAGCTTCGTCAGGCTGAGCAGCAGGAAGACCACGCCGGTGAAGCAGACCATGGCCAGCGCGCCCTGCCAGGGCACGCCCATGCCCTTCACCAGGATGAAGGTGAAGACGACGTTGGAGCCCATGGCCGGCGCCACGGCAAGCGGCAGGTTCGCCGTCAGCCCCATCATCACGCTGCCGAAGATAGCGGCCAGCGCGGTGGCGATCACCAGGTCGCCGCGGTCCATACCCGCCTGCGACATGATCGCCGGGTTCACCGCGATGATATAGGCCATGGCGGCGAAGGTGGTGAGGCCGGCGATGACCTCCTGCGGCACGGAGCTGCCGCGTTCGCTCAGCTTGAAGAAGCGGTCGAGCACGCCTTTCGGCCGTGCCTCGCCGATGGGCGCCCCCGCGCCCAAGCTTGCATTGCTCATGTGGGAAACCCCCTCCTACCAGACGACCGGATGCGTCTCGCCGGTCTGCACGTTGACGAAGCCCAGCGGCGCCTGCTCGCAGGGGGCCACGAGCACCCAGCGCCAGGGCGCGCAGGTGAGGGTGGCGAAGATCAGGCGTTCCGGGAAACCGGGGAACCAGCGGGGGTGGAAGGTGGGCTCGTACATCCACTCGACCTTCGCGCCCTCGTCATAGAGGCGCTGCATCTCCGCGTTCAGCTCCTCCGCCGGGCGGCAGCTCATCAGCCCGCCGACCTCGTAGCGCACGGTGGCGACGAGCGCGCCCTCCCGCACCAGGGCCCAGCCGCCGCCGATCCCGCGCAGCGCGTTCACAGCCTTTGCCATGGCCTCGTCGCAGGAACCCACGACCCAGATGTTGTGCTTGTCATGCGCGACCGAGCAGGCCAGCGCGGTGCCGGGCGTGGCCGGGCCGCAGCCGAGCCAGAACATGCGCGCCGTCCGCCCCTCGCCGGAGAAACGGTCCACGATGGCGAATTTCGTGACGTGGCGCGCCGCGTCGCGCTGGACGGCGCCATCCGCGACCGGCAGCTCCATGGTGATGAAGCCGTCATTCCAGTGGAAGGGGCGCAGCAGCGCCGCCTGCATCGTCGCGCGCCCCGGTTCGGCGGCGATGCGGAAATCCTCCGCCACCATCTCGCGCCGGATGTTCACCGTCTGCGTCGCCCAGGAGGGCCAGTCGATGCGCGGCACCGGCCCGGTATAGCGCGTGCCCTCGCTCACCGGCCTGCCATCGGCCCAGACCCTGGCGATCTCCAGCGTCGCGACGTCGCGCAGCAGCACCACATCGGCGAAGCGCCCGGGCGCGAGGCTGCCGACCCAGGGCGTCAGCCGCATGTGCCGCGCCGGATTCAGCGTGACGCACTGGATCGCCGTCTCCGGCGCGAGGCCCAGCCGGATCGCGGTGCGGGCATTGTGGTCCGTGGCCCCCAGCCGGATCGTGTCCGAGGCGCTGCGGTCGTCGGTGGTGAAGGCGACCTGCGACCAGTCGGCCAGGCCCTTGTCCAGCAGCCAGGGGATCACCTGGTCCATGGAATAGGGGCGGATCTCGGTGAAGATGCCGTGGCGGAGCTTCTCCCACACCTCCTCCGGCGACCAGGCCTCGTGGTCCGAGGCGAGGCCGGCGGCGGCGAAGGCGTTGATCTCCGGCAGCTCCCGCAGGCCCGCGCCATGGCCCTCCACCACGCCGCGCTGGGCGAAGGTCGCCTGGATCATGCCCCAGAGCCGCTTGTAGGAGGGGTTCTCGGGGTTCCAGACGGCAGGCCAGTCCATCACCTCGTCCAGCCCGGCCACCATCAGGCTCTCGCGCAGGAAGCCCTGCTGCTCGTCATGGCCGAACCAGCCGCCGCCCCATTCATAGGCGGTGGGCGGCACGGCCGAGCCGGGCAGGGGGAAGATCTTCAGCGGCGAGCCCTGTCGCCGGGCGGTGAGCCAGAATTCCAGGTTGTGCGGCCCGTCCACGTTGGAGAATTCGTGGCTGGCCTCGCAGGTCCAGGTATTGCCGCGCGGCAGCACCAGCGCCGCCTCCCATTCCGGCGTCAGATGGGAGCTCTCGATATGCTTGTGCACCTCGCCGAAGCCGGGCACCGCGGCGAGGTCCGGCTCGTGCACGCGCTCCCCGGCCTCGCCGGGCCAGGAGCCGGCGGGGCCGACATAGGCGATGCGGCGGCCCCGGATGACGATCTCGGCATCCTCCATCCAGCTCCGCGTGTGCACGTCCAGCAACCGCCCGACCCGCAGCACCCGGTCCGCCGGACGCTTGCCCAGGGTCACCAGTGTCAGCTCCTGGCGGATGCTCACCTCGTTCGCGGCATCGATCAACAGGTCGTCGGGAAGGGAAGCAGGGGTCATGGCATATCCGGTGGGCTGGAGACGGCGGCCGCGCGGATCGTGATCCCGGGCCGCCGGGCCCAGGGAAAATCTTGCAATTTGAGTGCCATGTACAGGACCGTTCCGGCACGCCGCTGGCCGGGAGAGCGCCGGGCCGGGACGCTCAGTTATCCCCAAAATCCGTGGAAGGTTCTGTGGATAACCATCCGGAAATGTGACGGAGCCGAGGCACTTCCTGGGCTTTTTCGACCCTGGCGGAAAATGCCTCCGGAGCGGGGGAAAATCGGCCCCGGCCTTCCGGGGCAGGAACCGGGGCGCGGAAAAACCCCGCGCGGGAGGTGCCGCCGCGCCCCGACAATCAGCCTGTCGCGGCGCGGCCCGGCATCACTTGGTGCCGAAGAGCCGGTCCCCGGCATCGCCCAGCCCGGGCAGGATATAGGCATGGTCGTTCAGCTCGCGGTCCAGCGAGGCGGTGAAGACCGGCACGTCCGGATGCGCCTCCGCGAAGACCCGCGCGCCTTCCGGCGCGGCGAGGAGGCAGACGAAGCTCACCTGGGAGGCTCCGGCCTGCTTGATCCGCGACACGGCGGCGGCGGCGGAATGGCCGGTGGCCAGCATCGGGTCCACCGCGATCACCTGCCGCGCGCCGATATCGTCGGGCAGCTTCAGATAGTATTCCACCGGCACCAGCGTCTGCGGGTCCCGGTACAGGCCGACATGGCCGACGCGGGCGGAGGGCACGAGGTCCAGCATCCCCTGCAGCAGCCCGTCGCCGGCCCGCAGGATGGACACGAAGCAGAGCTTCTTGCCGGACAGGATGGGCGCCTCCATCACCTCCAGCGGCGTCTCGATGCTCGTGGTCTCCAGCGGCAGGTCGCGCGTGACCTCATAGGCCATCAGCAGGCTGATCTCGCGCGCCAGGCGGCGGAACTCGCCGGTCGAGGTCTCCTTGCGGCGCATCAGCGTCAGCTTGTGCTGCACCAGCGGGTGGTCGATCACCTTCACGGTGGGGTGGGCGGCGGACATGGCTTGGGGCCTTTCTCGTCTCGGCGGGCTGAGAAGCGGCGGGGGTCAGAAGACCGTGCCGTCGCTCCGCACGTTCAGGGGCGGCGTGCCGCCCGGGCGCTTCTCGCGGGCGATGCGGCGGCCGGCGGCCCAGGTGCCGCCTTCCAGCACGCGGGCCAGGGGCATCCCTTCGGCGGTGAGGCCCAGCCGGGCGCGGACGCCCTCCGCCACGCGGTCCAGCAGCGCCACGGTCAGGGCGCGCCATTCCACGATGGCCTCGTGCTCCACGGGCAGGGGGGCTTCCGCCAGGGCGGGGTCGCGCAGCTCCAGCACGCCGAGATCGAGGAACAACCCGCCATTGCGGTATTCCGGCAGGCCGGTCAGCTCGTCGAGCCCGGTCACGCGCAGCCCGGCCTCCTCCAGCGCCTCGATCAGCGAGTAGCTGAGCCATTGCGACAGCTTGTGGAAGGGCAGCAGGCCGGGCGCGGGCTCCTCCGGCGCGGCCATGGGGTGCCGCCAGACATCGCCGAGATTCTCGCCACCCAGGCTGAGCCGCGAGGGCCAGATCGGCGCGAAACCCTCCAGCACCGCCGCCAGCACGGCACGCGCGGGCAGGGTGCCCTCCTCGGCCTGCGCCGCCAGATGGTCGTAGAGGCGCCCGATCCGCGCCTGCGGGCCGAAGATGTCCGGCCGGGCGCGCAGCGCCCCGCCCAGGGCGCGCATCAGCGCGGCGCGGCCCTCCAGCCCTTCCAGCGGATTGCCCGGCCCGACCTGGAAGGCCGCGCCGAGCGAGCCGGCATCGATCCGCGACAGCCCCGCCGCATCGGCGCGCAGCGGGTGCGTCGGATCGCCCGAGAAGAGCCCGGCGGCGAAGGCATGCAGGCTCGCCACGGCGAGGCCCTCGGAGCGGGCGATGCGTTCCCCATCCTCGGTGAAGGCCCAGTCGGGACCGGCCCCGGCATCGAGCAGCACGCTGACGACGCAAAGATCGAAGCGGATGCGCGCGACCTCCTCGCCAGACTGGTCCTCCAGCATGCGGGCGAGCCCGCCCCAGCGGTCGCGCCCGTTGGCGGCGAAGTGCCGCCAGCGCGCATGATAGGGGATGGCAAGGTCCGGATAGTTGTCGCGGATCACCGCCGTGACGTAGTCGGCCGCCGCGTCCAGCCGCTCCGGATGCAGCCGGAAATGCGGCAGCGCGTCGCGTTCCGCCAGCGCCAGCATGGCATGGGCACGCCGCCGGATCGTCGCCGGGGCGCGCAGCAGTGCGAGCTGAGCAACGGTGTCCGCCCTGTCCTCCGCCGCGCTCACTCCTGCAGCCCGCGTCCCTTGATGCGCGCCAACTCGGCGGCATCCGGCACCTTGTCGGTGAAGTACCCGGCGGCCTTCTTGGCGTCCATCTCCACCTGCGCATCGGGCGGGATCAGTTCCTCGGGGATGGGCACGCGCTCCACCACCTCGATGCCGCTGGCGACGATCGGCTCGTACTTCATGTTGCTCATCGAGACGAGCCGGTCGATCCGCGTGATGCCGAGCCAGTGCAGCACGTCCGGCATCAGCTCCTGGAAGCGCATGTCGTGCACGCCCGCCACGCCCGCCGTGCAGGCGAAGTAGCGGTCGGCGCGGTCGCCGCCCTCCTGCCGCTTGCGCGCGTTGTAGACGAGGAACTTCGTCACCTCGCCCAGCGCGCGCCCTTCCTTGCGGTTATAGACGATGGCGCCCACGCCGCCGCGCTGCGCCTCCTCGATGCAGACCTCGATCCCGTGCGCCAGATAGGGGCGGCAGGTGCAGATGTCGGAGCCGAACACGTCGGACCCGTTGCACTCGTCATGGATGCGGCAGGCGATGCGCGTCTCCTCCCGCCCCAGCTTCGCCGGATCGCCGAAGAGATAGACGGTCATCCCGCCGATCGGCGGCAGGAAGGTCTTGAGGTCAGGCCGCGTCACCAGTTCCGGGAACATGCCGCCAGTCTGCTCGAAGAGGCCGCGGCGCAGATCGTTCTCGGTGATGCCGAAGCGTTCCGCCACGCCGGGCAGCCACCAGACCGGCTCGATGGCCACCTTGGTCACGCGCGCATCGCCGTTGGGGCCGAGGACCTGCCCGTCCGGCTCCAGCCGCCCGGCGCGCATCGCGGCGGTCAGCTCCGGCATGTTGATATGCGCCTTGGTGACCGCGATGCTCGGCCGGATGTCGCGTCCCGAGGCGATCTCGGCGCCGAAGGCCTCCGTGGTCATGTGGCCCCAGGGATCGAGCGAGACGATCTTCCCGGGCGCCGCCCATTGCGGGAAGGGGCCGATAGGTTCCGCCGGGCGGGTGTTGGTCAGGTCCGGCCGGTGCTCGGCGGAAAGCTGCCCGGCGGCGACGGCCAGGGCGCGATAGAGCGAATAGGACCCCGCATGGGTGCCGATGGCGTTGCGGCTGCCCTCGCCGGGGGTGGCGATGACCGGGCCGCGCCGCTGCGGATCGGCGGCGCCCCACTGCACCGGGCGCGCCGCCTGGCCGCCGATCCCGGGATGCGAGGTCAAGACGATGGGCCGCGCGGGCCCGGGCAGGTTGCCGCGGAGGGCCGCCTGCGGCGGCGGCACGAGCGGGGAGGGAGCGGCTTCCGGGATCTGGCTCATCCTGCGAGTCCTCCCCGGCGGGCCGGTTCCTTCCAGGTCGGGGCTGGCCGGGACGAGGGGATCTGCACGACGCGCTGGATCATCCGGAAGGGCTCCATGGCGAGGATGGCCGCTCAAGTCAGGGAGGCTATTGTGACCTTGACCGATCGGTCAACTTGCAAGATGGGCACGGATCGGTCGCTCCGCAGGGGATCGGGATGGCGAAGCACGCGGAAATGGCAGGAAGCGATGCGGGCGACGGCAGGCCTGCCTCGCGCGAAGGCAAACGCCAGGCGCTGCGGGCGCAGATCCTGCACGCGGCGGAGCGTGTCTTCGCGGAAGCGGGCTTCGCCGGGGCCAGCATGTCGGGTCTCGCCGAGGCCGCCGGACTGCCGAAGGCCAACCTTCACTACTATTTCGGCACCAAGGAAGGGCTCTACCGGGCGGTGCTGGACGACATCCTGACGCTCTGGCTTTCCGCAACCGACGACATCCGCCCCGACAGCGACCCAGCCACGGCGCTCACCGCCTATATCCGAGCCAAGATGCGGCATTCGCGCCTGCGGCCCCACGCCTCCCGCGTCTTCGCCAACGAGGTGCTGCACGGGGCGCCCCAGCTACACGGCTTCTTCGCGACGGAGCTGCGGGAGCTCGTGGAGCGGAAGGCGAGGGTGATGGAGGGATGGATCGCCGCCGGGCTGATGCGCCCGGTCGATCCGAGGCATCTGTTCTTCTCCCTCTGGGCCATGACCCAGACCTATGCGGATTTCGCGGCGCAGATCGCGCCGGTGCTGGGCATCCCCGAAATGGATGACGAGGCCTGCGCGGAAGGGGAGGAGACGGTCCTGCGCCTCATCCTCGGCGCCTGCCTGCCACGGGCCAAGTCATCACTCTAAGGCGAAAAAGCCACAGGGATCACTAAAGATTCCCGAGGGGAACAAATGGTTAATACAACCTTTGCGATGCAACGAGGCCAATGATACACCCGTAATGTGACGAAGATCCTTGGGAGCCCCCTTGGCGAGCAAGATTACGCGAAGGAAAGCCATCTGGGCGATAGGTTCTTTCGGCGTCTCGCGTGAGGCGAGGGCGGCTTCTCCGCGTCGCCCCGCATCCGACGATTTCGCGGCGGGCTGGAACGCCTTCGCACGCCATTTCCTATCGTCCGAGGGCCGGGTGGTCGATACGGCCAATGGCGGGATCACCCACTCCGAGGGTCAGGGATGGGCGATGCTCTTCGCCTTCCGGGCTGGCGACCGACCGCGCTTCGGTCGGATCGCCGACTGGACGCGCGAGAATCTCCGCCACGCTTCGCACGGCCTGCACGCCTGGCGCGGCACGGGCAGCGACGGCAGCGAGGACCCCAACAACGCCACGGATGGCGACCTGTTCATCGCCACGGCGCTGATCCTGGCCGGCGAGCAATGGGGGCGGCCGGACTGGCGCGCGAGCGGTCTCGCCACCGCGCAGGACATCCTCCGGATGCTGCCGCGACGGGTCGGCGGGCGGCTCGTCCTGCTGCCGGGGCTGCAGGGCTTCGAGCGAGGCGGGGAGGTCATCGTGAATCCCTCCTACTACGCCTTCCCGATGCTGCGCGTCCTCGCGCGGGCGCTGCCCGATCCGCTCTGGCTCGACCTCGCCACGGATGGGCTGGCCCTGCTGCGGGATTCCTGCTTCGGCGTCCATGGCCTCCCCGCGGACTGGGTGGCGGTGTCGCAGGCGGATGGCCGCGTGACCCCGGCGGAAGGCTGGCCGGCGCGCTTTTCCTACGACGCCGTGCGGGTGCCGCTCTGGCTCGGCTGGGCCGGGCTGGTGGACGAGCCGGGGCTGCGCGGCCCGGCGGCCTACTGGGCCGAGGCGCCCCACCCGCCGCCCGCCTGGGTGGACCTGCGCAGCGCGGAAGCCGCACCGATCCCGGCGCTGCCCGGCATGGCGGCCGTGGCCGATCTGGCGATGCGCCGTGCCGGCCTGGCCATGGCGGCCAGCCAACCGGACGGCGCTTCCCGCGCCTCCCGGCGGGACAGCAATCCTCCCGCGTCCCTGCGGGACGACAACTACTACTCGGCGGCGCTGAGCCTGCTCGCCGCCCTGGCGGATCGCCCGGCATGAGCACGCCGGCCGGCCCCTTCGCCCTTTGTACTGCACGTGGCCCAAGCCGGTCGGGAGGCGCCTCGCATGGATGGCAAGTCTGATGTGTTGCGCGTGGCGGAAGCCCTGGGCGCGACGAGCCTGAGATACCGGAACTTCAGCAACGAGGCCGTGCGGCGCGATCCGCCGCCCAGGACGGTGCCGGAGGAGGCGCCCCCGCCGCCCGAGGCCGCGCCGGCTGCCGCTCCGCTTCCGCCGGCCGCAGCACCCCCTCCGGCGGCGCCCGCCCCGGCGATGGTCGCCCCGGCGATGGCCCCCTCGGCGGTGCATGCGGCGCCGATGTCCGCGCCGCCGGAACAGGCCGCGTCGATGCAGGCCCCTGTCCAGCCGCCCCCCAATCCGGCTCCGCCGCCGTATCCCGCGCAGGCCCCTGCGCCGTGGCAGGGCCCCGGCCAGGACCAGCCCCGCATGGCCGTCCCGCCCCCGTTCCCGGCCTCGTCGCCGGAATACACGCCGCCCACGCCGGCATCCTGGCCGTCCGCGATGCCCTGGAACGGCGTTCCGGACGGCTTCCAGGGGCGTCCACCGGCCTGGCCCGCCGCCGCGCCACCGCCGGTACCGCAGCCGCCACGGACGGAACACCCCATGCCCTATCCGCCGGCCCCGGCCCCAACCCCGGCGCTGGCGCCGCAGTGGCCGCCCGTCGCTCCGGCCTACCCGCCGCCGTTCCAGGGCAGCGGCCCCGCTCCCGGCTTTCCTTTCCCGGCGGCGACTGGCTATCCGCCGCTGCCCGTTCCAGTCCCGCCCGCCTCCTGGCCGCCGGGGGGCGAGGCGGGCTTCGCCGCGGCGTCCCCGCCATCCCCGGTCGCGCCGGGTTGGCCGGAGCCACCGCGCGACGCCCCGGCCGTATCCTGGCCGCCGCCACCTTCCGCCACGCCACAGGGCCCTGTGCCCATGGCCGCAGGCCATCCCCGGCCCGCACAACCGCCGCCGCAGGCCGCCGAGGCGGATTTCGCGCTCTTCACCGCCGTAGACCGCGCCATGGCGGACCTGCGTGCCTCGGTGAACGCCTCGCAGCCGGCCGCCGGCAGCCTTTCGGAGCTGCTGCGCGGCATCGCCAACGCGACGGCGCCCCATCCCTTCTCTCCGGACCAAAGGTAGGCCGAGCGTGCCGCTGATCTGCATGGCATCGCCGAAGGGCGGGGTGGGCAAGACCACCCTGGCGGCGAACATCGCCCACAGCCTTTCCCGGGCCGGGCGCCGCGTCCTGGTCATGGATTTCGACCCGCAGAACGCGCTGCGGCTGCATTTCGGCATGCCCCTCGGCGACCAGCTCGGCTGGGCCTCGGGCATGCCCGACCGGTCCGACTGGCACAGGGCGCTGCGGCAGACGGCCTCGGGGGTGGCGCTCCTGCCCTTCGGCATGATCGACTTGGCGCGGGCGCTGGCGCTGGACGGGCTGCTCGGCCGCCAGCCGGAGCTGCTTCTCGGCCCCATGCGGGCGATGCTGGCCGACGAGACCCTGCTCATCATCGCGGACCTGCCGCCCGGCCCCTCCCGCAGCCTGGCGCTGCTGGCGCCACTGGCGAACCTCGTGGTCTGCGTCCTGAAGGCGGAGGCGATGAGCGCCGCCCTGATGCCGGAGGTCGAGAGCGGCCGCTTCTCCGGCATCGGCATGGGCACCGTCGATACGCACCGGCTGCGGGTGGTGATCAACGAGGTGGACCTGCAGTCGCGCCTGTCCCGGGCGGCCGCGGAAGCGGTGGCGCGGCATGCCGGCTGGCGGCTGCTGGGCGCGGTGAGCCGGGACGAGGCGGTGATGGAAAGCCTCGCCTGCCAGCGCCTCGTGGCGGACCAGGCACCGCAGTCCCGCGCCGCGAACGACCTGCGGGAGGTGGCGCTGGCGATCGGCGCCTGCATCCCCGTCCAGCAACAGTCCGTGCCCGCCGGCATGTGGGGGGGACGATGAGCCGTCTTGCGCAGTTCTTCGAACGCCTCTCGCGCGGCCGCGCCGGGGCGCTCCTGCTCACGGCGGCGGGGCTGCTGCTCGCCCTGCCCTTCGTGGTGGCGCCGCTGGAGGCGCAGCAGCAGGCCTGGCTGGCGGTCGCCTGCTTCCTCGTCTTCCTGCTGGGCTCGCGCCTGAAGGGAAGGGGGGCGAACTTCTTCTTGGTCATGCTCTCGGTGCTGATCTCGGCGCGCTACCTGTACTGGCGCCTGACCGACACGCTCGACTTCTCGGGCTTCTGGGCGCCCCTCCTCGGCATGGGCCTGCTGCTGGCTGAGCTCTACGCGGTGATCGCGCTGCTGCTCGCCTATCTCCAGTCGATCTGGCCGCTGGAGCGCAAGCCGGTGCCGCTGCCGGAGGACCCGGCGGAATGGCCGGTGCTCGACATCTTCATCCCGACCTACAACGAGCCGCTCTCGGTGGTGAAGCCGTCCGTCTTCGGGGCGCTGGCCATGGACTGGCCCAGGGACAAGATGAACGTCTACATCCTCGACGACGGGCGGCGCGAGGAGTTCCGCGCCTTCGCCGAGGATATCGGCTGCGGCTACATGATCCGCCCCGACAACAAGGGCGCCAAGGCCGGCAACATCAACCACGCCCTGACCAGGACGAATGGCGAGTTCATCGTCATCTTCGACTGCGACCACGTGCCGGTGCGCGCCTTTCCGCAGATGACGCTGGGCTGGATGCTGCGCGACCCGAAGATCGGCATGCTGCAGACGCCGCACCACTTCTACAGCCCTGATCCCTTCGAGCGGAACCTCGCCTCCGGCCTGCGTGTGCCGAACGAGGGACTGCTCTTCTACGGCCTGATCCAGCAGGGCAACGACCTCTGGAATGCGACCTTCTTCTGCGGCTCCTGCGCCGTGCTGCGGCGGACGGCGCTGGAGGAGGTGGGCGGCGTGCCGCACCAGACGGTGACGGAGGACTGCCACTGCTCGCTGAAGATGCAGCGGCGCGGCTGGCGCACCGCCTATATCCGCCTGCCGCTGGCGGCCGGTCTCGCGACGGAGCGCCTGGCCCTGCATATCGGCCAGCGCATGCGCTGGGCGCGCGGCATGATCCAGATCTTCCGCGTGGACAACCCCTTCCTCGGCGGCGGCAAGCTGAACTGGACGCAGAAGTTCTGCTACGTCTCCTCGATGTGGCACTTCATGTTCCCGCTGCCACGCTTCGTCTTCCTGACCTCGCCGCTGGCCTTCCTGATCTTCGGGCAGAACCTGATCGCGGCCTCGCCCCTGGCCATCGCCGCCTATGCCGGGCCGCATGTGATCCACGCCGTGGCCACCAACAGCCGCCTGCAGGGCTCGGTGCGGCATTCCTTCTGGTCGGAGATCTACGAGACCGTGCTGACCCTCTGGTTGCTGCCGGTCATGCTGGCCACGCTGCTCGATCCCAAGAAGGGCAAGTTCAACGTCACCGACAAGGGCGGCGTGTTGGATGAAGGCTTCTTCGACGTGCGCGCCGTCTATCCCAATGCCGTGCTGGCGCTGGTGATGTTCTGCGGCCTGGTCCTCGGCATCTGGGGGCTGCTGAGCAGCGGCACGGGCACGCTGGCCTTCCAGGCCTATGCGCTGAACACGCTGTGGCTGTCGCTGTCGCTCTTCATCGTGCTGGCCGGGATCGCGGTGGGGCGCGAGCGGCGGCAGGTGCGCGAACGCGCCCGCGTCTCGGCACGGCTGCCGGCCTCGGTGGTGCTGCCGGACGGCCGGGTGCTGGAGGGGCACAGCGTGGACCTTTCGCTGGGCGGCGCGGCGATCGAGGCCGCGGCGCCGGACAACCTCGCTCCTGATCAGGCGCTGATGGTGGAACTGGCCGTGGGCCCCGACCGCGTTTCCGTGCCGGCCCAGGTGCTGCGCTGGCAGAACAACAAGCTCCAGCTCCGCTTCACGCCTCAGAGCCTCCGCGACGAGGGCAACATCACCCGCGTCGTGCTCGGCCGGGCGGATAGCTGGGTGCACTGGGACAGTGTCCGCCGCGACCGTCCGATGCGCGCGCTCTACGAGGTCGGCGTCAGCATCCGCGGGCTGTTCCGCGGCGACAGCCAGCTTTCCCTGCGGCGCAACCGCCGCCCGGTGCCGGGCAAGGCCCGCCCGTCGCAGGCGCGGAACGCCGCCGTGCTGATCGGGCTGGGCCTCGGCCTGGGCGCGAGCGCGGCGGCGGCACAGCCCGCGGCCTCGCCGCCGCGCCCGGCGGCGAGGCAGGGCGCGCCGGCAACGGCCCCGTCCCCGGCATGGCCATCCCCCGACCTGCCCGTGGCGGCCGAGCCACCGTCCGCCGCCCCGTCTCCGGCGCAGGACCCGGCCCAGGCGACGGTCCAGGGCGCGCCCGGCGCTACCCCCGGCGCCGCGGTCCCGGCCGCCGCGTCCCAGGGCCGGGTGCTGCGCCGCACGCTGCGCGATCTCGGCCTGCAATCCCCGATGCAGCTGCGCGGCCTGACCGACCTCCAGGGCGTCCTCTTCGGAGTGCGGGAGGACGAGGTGGTGACGGGCGCGAAGCTCGTGCTGCGCGGTGCCACCAGCCCGGCCCTGATCCCGGAACTGTCGCAGATCGCGGTGACGCTGAACGAGCAGTTCGTCGGCGCCATCACGCCGGAGCGTGCGCGGCCGAGCTTCGGACCGCTGGAATTTCCTATCAACCCGGTCTTCTTCGCCGACACCAACCGGCTGAACTTCCGCTTCACCGGCCGCTATGCGGCGGAATGCAACGATCCGCTCTCGGGGCTGCTCTGGTCCACCATCTCGGACCAGTCCGTGCTGGAGCTGACCACCGAGCGCCTGGCCATGCCGCGCGACCTGGCACGGCTGCCGGCGCCCTTCTTCGACCGGGTGCAGCTTCGCGTGCCGCTGGTCCTGCCCTTCGTGGTGCCGGCCGATGCCAGCAACGACGTGGCGCGGGCGGCGCTGATCGCCTCCTCCTGGTTCGCGGTGCAGGCGGATTACCGCGGCGCCAGCTTCCCGGTCTCCAGCGCCCCGCCGACCCGGGGCAATGGCGTGGTGGTGGCAGTGGGCGCGGATTCCGTGCCCGGCGTGGCGCTGCCCCGCTTCGAGGGGCCGTCCCTGGCGCTGGTGCCCAACCCCACCGACCCGGAATCAACCCTGCTGGTCATCGGCGGCCGCACCGGGGCCGAGGCTGTCGCCGCCGCGCAGGCGCTCGCCGTGTCGAGCCAGGGGCTGTCGGGCGAGGCTGCCATGGTCTCGGCGCCCGATGTCCCGGCGCGCCAGCCCTACGATGCGCCGCGCTGGATCCGCACGGAGCGTCCGGTGCGCTTCGGCGAACTGGTGGACCCCTCGGAACTCCAGTCCTACGGCTTCGCGCCCGGCAACATCGCTGTGCCGTTCCGCACCGCGCCCGATGTCTATACCTGGCGGCAGCGGCCCATCCCGGTGGACCTCTTCTTCCGCGCGCCGCCGGGCCCCGTGGCGGACCTCCAGGTTTCCCGCCTCGATGTCTCACTGAACGGCAACTACCTGAAATCCCTGCCGCTGCGGGAGGGCGACCCGGCCTGGCCCTGGAACTGGGTCGCGCGGCAACTGGGCGTGAATTTCGGTGAGGACCGCGGCTCCGGCTCGGCCGGCCTGCCATCCTACCTGGTCTTCGGCCTGAACAACCTGCAGATGCGCTTCGACATGCGGCCGCTGAACCGGGGCGAATGCACCGCCATCCCGGGCGACATCCGGGCCTCGATCGACCCGGACAGCACGATCGACCTGTCGCGTTCCTACCGCTTCACCGCCCTGCCGAACCTCGCCTTCTTCGCGGGCTCCGGCTTCCCCTACACCAAGCTCGCGGATCTTTCCGACACAGCGCTGGTGCTGCCGGACCGCCCGACCTCGCTGGAACTCTCCAACGCCATGGGGCTGATCGGGCGTTTGGCGGCCAATACCGGCCTCCCGGCCCTGCGGCTGGCCATCGCCCATTCCGGCAGCCTGGAGAGCGTGGCGGACCGCAACCTGCTGGTGGTCGGCGCGCTCAACCGCGTGCCCGCCCTCTCGCGCCTGCTGCGGGACAGCCCGGTCCATCTGGAGGGCAACCGCCTTCAGGTCTCGCTGCCGGGGCCGCTGGAGAACTTCCGCAACTTCTTCCTGTCGGATGACCGGCTGCGCGACCGCACGCGGCTGAACGCCGTCGTGTCCGGCCCGGGGGATGGCCAGGGCATCATGATCGGTGCCGAGAGCCCGCTGCAATCGGGCCGGACCCTGGTGGCGGTCACCGGCACCACGCCGCAGGGCGTCGAGGCCATGCTGAACGCGCTGGGCGACCCGGACCAGTTGCCGCGCATCCAGGGCGATGTCGCCTGGCTGGCCGGCGGGCGGATCGAATCCTACCGCATCAGCCCGACCTATCCGGTGGGCAGCCTGCCGATCTGGCTCTGGCCGCAGCTCTATCTCGGCAACCGGCCCGACCTGGTTCTCCTGCTGGCGGCGGGCGCGGCGCTGCTGCTGGCCATCCCATCCTACTGGATCATCCGGCGGCGCGTCGCGGCCCGCCTCAGGGCCCAGATCTGATGCTGTTTCGTCGCTCCAGGCCGTACCTCGCGGCGCTGCTCCTCGCCTCCACGGCGCTGCCGGCGACGGCCTGGGCCGAGGACCGCGCGATCCAGGTCCTCCTCGACCAGGCGAACTACTGGCGCGGCCAGGGCCGGCCGGACCAGGTGGTCCGGACGCTGGAGCGCGTGCTGGCCGCCGATCCCGACAATGTCGCGGCACTGTCCGGCCTCGCCCAGGCCCAGGCGCAACAGGGCGACCGGGCCGCGGCGGACCGCACCCTGGCGCGGCTGCGGCAGGTCGCGCCCGGCAATGCCGTGGTGGGCAGCACCGAAACCCAGCTCCGCGGCGCCTCCGCCGACCCGGCACAGGTGGCCGAGGCGCGGCGGCTGGCGCAGGCGGGGCAGAACGCGGCGGCGGTGGCGCGCTACCGGCAGATCTTCGGCGGCGATACCCCGCCGGATGTCTTCGCGCAGGAATACTACCAGGCCCTGGCCGGGGCGCCCAACGGCTATGCCGAGGGCCGCGACGGGCTGAAGCGGCTGCTGGACCGCAATCCGGGCAACCGGACCCTGCAGCTCTCCTATGCCCAGACCCTGACTTGGCGCGAGGGCTCGCGCGCGGAGGGCGTCCGCCTGCTCCGGCAGCTTTCCCAGAGCCCGGACATGGCACAGCAGGCGCGGAACTCCTGGCGACAGGCGTTGAGCTGGGACGGCGCCAACGCCTCGGCCATCCCGGGGCTGGAAGCCTATCTGGAGCGCTATCCGGACGACCAGCAGGCGCAGCGGCAACTGGCCGAGGCCCGCAACCCCACCCGCACCCCACAGGATGAAGCCGGGGCGCAGCGCCAGGCGGGCTTCGAGGCGCTGAACGGCAACCGCATCGCCGCGGCGGAGACAGCCTTCCAGGCGGTGCTGCAACAGTCGCCCGAGGATTCCGACGCACTCGGCGGGCTGGGGCTGGTGCGGCTGCGCCAGGGCCGCAACAGCGAGGCGAAGACCCTGCTGGCCCGCGCCATCGCCGCTGATCCGCAGCAGGGGCGCCGAAAATGGGGACAGGCGCTGGATGGCGCCAGCTATGCCGGGGTGGTCAACACCGCGCGGTCACAGATCGCCCGGGGGCAGGTGCAGCAGGCCGAGGCGACGCTGGAGGCGGCGGTGCGCCAGGGCGGCGCGGAACAGGCCGATGCCCAGACGCTGCTAGGCGACATCCTGATGCGGCGGGGCGACGCGGCGGGGGCGGAGAGGCGCTACCGTGCCGCCCTGGGCCGCCGGCCCAATTTGCCCGGCGCCCTGTCCGGGCTCTACGAATCCCTGCAGTCCCAGGGCCGGATGGCGGAGGCGGAGGAGCTCGCGGCGCGGCAGGGAGGCACCTTCGCCAACAGCCTTGCGGCCTCGCGCGCCGAACAGATCCGGGCGGAGGCGCAGCGCAGCGCGGACCCGGCGCAGGCGGTGGCCCTGCTCCAGTCTGCCTATGCCTCCAACCCGGAGAATCCCTGGGTCCGGCTAGACCTCGCCCGCGCCATGGCGCGGCAGGGGCGGGGTGCGGAAGGGCGGGCTCTGATGCAGGAGCTGGTCCAGCGCAGCGCCAGTGCCGACAACCTCTACGCGGCGGCCCTCTTCGCGCAGGAGGAAGGCCGCGCCAGCGAGGCGGCTTCATTGATCGAGCGCATCCCGCTTCGCCTGCGTTCGGCCGATGCCAGCCGCCTCCTTCGTGCCACCGCCGTGCAGAGCGAGATCGCGGCCGCGGCGGAACCCGCGCGCTATGGACAATACGATCTCGCACGGCAGCGCCTGATGCAGATCGTCGCGCGCCCCGATCCCACGGGGGAGACCGCCGCCCAGGCGGTGCGCGCGCTGAACGCGGTGGGTGACACGCGCGGTGCCGTGGAGCTGGCCCGGATGGCCGTGGCGACCAACGGCAAGGCGGCGCCGGCCGGGCGCATCGCCCTGGCGGATGCGCTGCTCGATGCCGGGCAGGGGGCCGAGGCCGCCGCCCTGGCCGCCAGCCTGGCGGCGGACCCGCGCCTCACGGCGCAGGACCGGCAGCGCCTGGGCGGCTTGCAGACGGGGATCGCCATCCGCGAGAGCGACCGGCTCAACGAGGCGGGCGACCAGGCCGCGGCCTATGACCGGCTCGCCCCCGCGCTGAGTGCCAAGCCGCAGGACCCGGACGTGAACCTCGCCTTGGCGCGGCTCTACCAGGGGGCGCAGGACCCCGCGCGGGCGCAGGAAGTCGCCGAGGCGGTGCTGCGGCGTGATCCGCGCAACGCCGACGCCCGGCTGGCGGCCGCCAGCGCCGCCATCGCGCGGGGACAGACGCGCCGGGCCGAGGAGCTGCTCGCCGAGGGACGCACGCTGACGCCCAACGACCCCCGGGTCGCGGTGGTGGAGGCGCAGCTCGCCCGGGCCTCCGGCGACACCCGGCGCGCGCAGGCGGCGCTGCAACGGGCCGAGGAGCTCCGGCGGGCCCAGCTCAGCGGCACCCAGGCGGCGGTTCCGGTCCTGGCGGCGCAGCCGGCCACGATGCGGGGCCGGGGTACGGCGAATCCCTTCCAACAGGTGGCTCTGGCGGGCGGGGAGCCGGCCATCCTGGCCACGGCCGCACCGGCCGCGGCCAGCGACCCCCTGCTCGGCGACATCCAGCGCCAGCTCGCCGAGGTTCGGGAGGAATCCGCGCCGCGCATCGGGCCGAACTTCGCCGGGCGCTTCCGCTCCGGCAGCGGCGGCCTCGACCGGCTACAGGAATATTCCGGCGGGGCCGAGGCCTCGGCCGCGATGCCGGGGATCGGCGGGCGGATCGCCGCCCGCGCCCAGCTCTACAGCATCGATTCCGGCTCGATGGACCAGAGCACGGGCAACCTGCGCCGCTTCGGCACCAATCCGCTGGTGCTGCCGGGGGCCAGCGAGAGCGTCTCCGCCGCCACGGCGGCCCGGCTGGTGCCGAAGGACACCACGGCCTCCGGCGTCGCCCTCGGCCTCGCCTACACGCGGGGCGAAAGCCTGTCGCTCGATGTCGGCTCCACGCCGATCGGCTACCGCGTGCAGAACATGGTGGGCGGGCTGGAGCTCGCCCCTTCGCTGAACGGCAACCTGCGCCTGCGCCTGACCGGCGAGCGCCGGGCCATGACCGACAGCCTGCTCGCCTGGGCCGGGCAGCGCGACCCGGTCACCAGCCGGGTCTGGGGCGGCGTGGTGCGCAACACCGGGCGCGGCCAGTTCGAATGGAGCGCGGGCCGGGCGAATTTCTATGCCGGCGGCGGCTACTCGCAGGTCGAGGGCAAGGGGGTCGCGGACAACAACCGGATCGAGGCCGGGGCGGGCATGAGCTATGCCTTCTTCCGGCGGCCGGACGAGGAACTGACCAGCGGGCTCGACCTCGTCTATCTCTCCTACGACAAGAACCTCCGCTTCTTCACCCTGGGCCAAGGCGGCTATTTCAGCCCGCAGAACTATGTCGCGGCGAATATCCCGATCGACTACCGCGCCCGGATGGGGAACCTCTCCTACCATCTCGGCGGCCAGATCGGCCTCGCGCATTTCAAGGAGGATCGCTCTCCGCTCTTCCCCAACGACCCGGCCCTGCAGGCCCAGGCCGAGTCGCGGGCGGCGGCGGATTCCACGCAGAGCGCCTATTACAGCGGCCAGACGCAGACCAGCCTGGTTGGCGGCGTGCGGGCGGATGCGGAATACGCCATCACGCCGCAGTTCAAGGTCGGCGGGCTGCTCCGCTACGACCGCGCGGCGGACTGGAACGAGGTGCGCGCCATGCTCTTCGCGCGCTACCGCTTCGACTGAGCCGGATGGCGCCGGGGTCAGCGCCCCCGGGGGCCGGGCGGGGCTTCGCCCAGGCTCCGTTCCTCGGTGCCCAGCGCCTCCGCCAGTCGGACCGTGGCGCTGCCAGGCTGGGCGGGCTGCTGCTGGGTCGGAGCCGGCGCCCAGCCGGTCAGCGTCAGGAGGCGCAGGGTGACGGGCACCGGCTCATCCGGTGCTGCCCCCCCCGCCAACCGGGCCAGTGCCGCCGGGAACAGTGCGCGCGGCACCGGGCGCGAGTCCCGGGCCAGGACCGCGTTGGTTTCCCCGGCCGCACGCAGGTCGCGCAGCAGGGCGAGCGGCGAGCGATAGGCGAGGCGAAGGGTCTCCGCATCCGCCACCGGCAAGGCGAACCCCGCCCGCTGCAACAGGGCCGCGCCGTCCGAGACCTCCGGGAAGGGCGAGACACGCGGCGAGACGCCGCCACGCAGCGCCTCCTCCTCGGCGGCCAGGGACTCGCGCAGGTTCTGCAGGGTGCCCAGCGCCGGGACGCTGGCCAGGAAGAGTCCGTCCGGGCGCAGCGTGCGCCGGATCTGTACCAGGGCACCGGGAAGGTCGTTCACCCAGTGCAGCGACAGGCTGGCCACCACCAGGTCGAAGCTGTTCTCGGCGAAGGGCAGCCATTCCTCGTCCCCGGCGACCGGCAGGCCGCCAGCCTGCCGCGCCAGGGCCACGGACATGTCCATGGACACCACCTGTCCGACGCCGCGGGCGTGCAGCCGCGGCGCCACCACGCCCCGTCCGCCGAGGTCGAGGGCGCGGTCGAAGCGCAGCGTGAAGTCGTCCAGACGGTCCAGCAGCCGGTCGGCGGCTTCTTCCAGGATGGGGGCCACCCGACTCAGGCTTCCGGCGGAGCGGTCGCGGCGGAGGCGGTGGAGGTGGCGGTCGAAGACCTGATGCGGCGCGGACATGCAGCGGCAGATGGCGCGAAGCGGGCCGCGGCGCCAGGGGGTAGTGCCGGCTGCCGGCGCCGGACCGGCGGGAGCCAGGGGGTAGAACGGGTGGGTGTCCGGGAAGGGGCGGTGGCTGGAGCGGGGGCGAGGGGCATGAGGGGCGGATGGCGCGATGGCGCCGGGCGGGGTGGACGTTGAGCGGGATGGAAGCGGCGCCCGGCCCCTGGCGAAGCTGGGGCCGTCTCGCAGGCCGGGTGGGGGAGGGGCTGCTGGATGCGCTGCTGCCGCCCGGTTGCCTCACCTGCCGGGAGCCGGTGATGCGCCACGGCGCCTTCTGCCCCTCCTGCTTCCGGGATCTGCAACGGATCGGCGATCCGCTCTGCGACGGCTGCGGCGTGCCTTTCCTGCATGTGGAGCAGGGCGTGCCGGTCGGGGGGCGCCTCTTCTGCGCACCCTGCGCGGAACGGCCTTTCCCCTTCGCCCGGGCGCGCGCCGCTTTCGTCTATGGGGAGGTGCCGAAGCGCCTGATCCTGCCCTTCAAGCATGGCGACCGTCCCGATCTGGCGCGCCCGATCGCGCGCGCCATGGCGCTGGCGGGTCAGGAGCTGCTGGCGGAGGCCGGAATCCTGGTTCCGGTGCCGCTGCACTGGCGGCGCCTGCTGCGGCGCCGATACAACCAATCGGCCCTGCTGGCGCGTCATCTGGGGCGGCATGCCGCGAGGCCCTGGCTGCCCGACGGGCTGCGCCGGACCCGCGGCACGGCCTCCCTGGGTGGTCTTGGCGCGGCCGGACGGGTGATGGAGGTGGAAGGCGCCTTCCTGGTGACGCCCAGGGGGCGCCGCGCCATCGCCGGGCAGCGCGTGCTGCTGGTGGACGACGTGCTCACCAGCGGCGCGACCGCCGCCGCCTGCGCCCGCGCCCTGCTGGAGGCCGGGGCACGGGAGGTCGATGTGCTGGCGGCGGCCCGCGTGCTGCCCCGGGACTCGCCTGGTGCCGCGGATGGGGCCGGGTGACGGCTTGACCCGGAGGCTTGGCGGAACGAATTGAAGGGACATGGCCAAGGTCGAGATCTTCACCACCCCCTTCTGTCCCTATTGCGCGCGCGCGAAGACGCTGCTGACGCGCAAGGGCGTCGTTTTCGAGGAATCTGATGCGCCGCATGGGTCCCCGGCGCGCGAGGAAGCGGTCCGCCGGTCCGGCGGCCGCACCACGGTACCGCAGATCTTCATCGACGGAGAGGCGATCGGCGGCTGCGACGATCTCTTCGCGCTGGACCGCGCGGGCAAGCTGGACGGCCTGCTGGCGGCCTGACCCCCGCGCCCGGCGTGGCGTCCGCCGGGGGTTCCGGCGGGTGGGCATGGCCGTACTGGCACCCGGGAGGCCCCAGTGCCAAATAGGGGGCTGGACGGGTGTATGGCTTGCGGGACCGGAATGCTGGCGTCCCGGCCCCCATGGGGTGGCGTGGCGCTGACGGAGCCGAGAACAGGACAGGGATGATCCACTACCAGCTGCGTTGCGAAGGCGGCCACGAGTTCGATGGCTGGTTCAAGGACAGTGCCGGTTTCGAGAAACTCGCCAGGGCTGGCCTCGTGGAATGTCCGGTCTGCGGCGGGACACAGGTCCAGCGCGCGCTGATGGCGCCCGCGATCGCGAAGCCGCGGCCGGAGGCCGGCCCTGTGGCCGGTCCGGCCCTTCCCGATGCGGCGGCTCCCTCGCCGCCCGTGCCCGCCGCACCGGGCCCCGCGACCCAGCCCGTGGCAGCGGGGCCGATGCCCGCCCAGGTCATGGCGCTACTGCAGCGCATCCGCGCCGAGGTCGAGCGCAACTGCGACTATGTGGGCAGCGAATTCAGCGAGGAGGCGCGGCGGATGCAGGCGGGCGAGAGCGAGCGCCGGGGCATCTATGGCGAGGCCACGGATGCCGAGGCCGAGGCACTGCGCGACGAGGGCATCGAGATCGCCCGCATCCCCTGGGTGCCCCGGTCGGATGGGTGATGTCCTTTGCCGTGGCGGGGGCTACGTCAGGACGCCCTGCCACGGTGACGCGATCCGGCGTGCCGGCTGATGGAAAGGCTGGAGCGCTGGGAGCGCGACACCGGATCCGCCCTGGCCAGCGATTTTTCCGACCCTGGCCTGCCTTTCCTCGTCGTCGCCGGCTACAGCCCGGCGCCCATGGTGCTGACCGATCCGGCGCGCGCGGACAACCCGATCGTCTTCGCCAATGCCGCCTTCCTTCAGATGACGGGCTATGCCGGCTGGGAAGTGCTGGGCCGGAACTGCCGCTTCCTCCAGGGCCCCGCCACGGACCGCGCCACGGTGGCCGCCCTCCGGGACGCTCTGGAGGGCGCGCGCGACATCACCGTCGAGCTGCTGAACTACCGGCGGGACGGGACGCCCTTCCGCAACGAGGTCCGCATCGGCCCGCTGCGGGACGCGCAGGGCCAGGTCCGCTATTTCCTGGCCACGCTACACGACGTGACCGTGGCCCGCGACGTCATGCGGGTCGAGCGGGCGTTGCGCGTCAGCGAGGCGGGCGCGCGCCTCGCGGTGGAGGCGAGCGGCCTCGGCACCTGGGACCTCGACGTCGCCAGTGGCGTGCTGCACTGGAATGTCGCCTGCTGCGTCATGTTCGGCCTACCACCGGATGACGCGCGGTCCCTGACCTATGAGGACAGCTTCCTGGCCGCCCTGCACCCGCGCATGCGCGCGCGGGTCCGCAAGGAGATGGAGGACTCTTTCTCGCCCGCCGGCAGCGGGCGGCTGACTACGGAGTTCCGGATCGTCGGGCTGCTGGACCGCCGGGAGCGCTGGCTGTCGCTGACCGGACAGAGTTTCTTCGAGGAGGGACGCTGCGTCCGCTTCGTCGGCGTGGTGAGCGACACCACGGCGCGGAAGCGCGAGGAGGAGGCGCTGCTCCGCTCCCGCGAGAAGCTGGAGGCCAGGGTCGAGCAGAGCAGCCGGGACCTGCACCGCATCTGGCAGTACTCCCAGGACATCATGGTGGTGATCCGCCAGGGGGACCTGACGGCGGAGGCGGTGAACCCGGCCTGGGAACGCGTCCTGGGCTGGCCCGCCGAACCGCCCTCCGGGACCGGCATCCTGGGCTTCGTGCATCCGCAGGACTTGGCCCTGACCCGCGTCCAGCTCGCGCGCCTAGCGGATGGCCAGGGGGTCGAGCATTTCGAGAACCGCATCCGGCACCGGGACGGCTCCTACCGCCGGATCTCCTGGAACGTCGTGCCGGATGGCGAGTTCCTGCATGCGGTGGGCCGCGACGTGACGGTGGAGCGGCGGCAGGACGATATCCTCCGCCGCACGGAGGCGCAGCTCCGCCAGTCGCAGAAGATGGAGGCGATCGGCCAGCTCACCGGCGGCGTAGCGCATGATTTCAACAACCTGTTGCAGGTGGTGCTGGGCAATCTGGACATCCTGCAGCGCAGCCTGCCGGCCGAGGCGGGCCGGTTGCGGCGCTCGGCCGAGAATGCCGCGAGCGGTGCCCGCCGCGCGGCGGTGCTGACGCAGCGCCTCCTGGCCTTCTCCCGCCGCCAGCCCCTGGCACCGCGCGCCTTGCAGGTGAACGGGCTGGTGGAGGGGATGTCAGACCTGCTGGCCCGTACCCTGGGCGAGACCATCTCCATCCGCACCGCCCTGGCGCCGGATCTGTGGCGGGTCGAGGCTGATCCGGGGCAGTTGGAGAATGCGCTGCTGAACCTCGCGGTGAATGCGCGCGATGCCATGCCCGGCGGCGGCAGGCTGGCGATCGAGACGGAGAACCTGACCCTTACGGAAGCCATCACCCTGCGTGGCGAGGAGATGGGGCCGGGCCAGTATGTGGTGGTCAGCGTGACCGATACCGGCACGGGCATGGACCAGGAGGTGATCGGCCGGGTCTTCGAGCCCTTCTTCACCACCAAGCCGGTGGGGCAGGGGACGGGGCTGGGCCTGTCCATGACCTATGGCTTCGTGCGCCAGTCCGGTGGCCATGTGCGGATCTATTCGGAGCCCGGACTGGGCACCACGGTGCGGATCTACCTGCCGCGCCTGGTTTCCGCCGAGGAGGAGGCACCACCGGAGGCGGAGCCCGCGCCGGCCGCCCGCGCCCGGCAGGAAAGCATCCTGGTGGTGGAGGACGACGCCGATGTCCGCAGCTACTCGGTGGAGGTGCTGTCGGAGCTCGGCTATCAGGTGATCGAGGCGGAGGACGGGCCGGGCACGCTGCGGCTGCTGGAGGATTCGCCCTCGCTGGTGCCGGACCTGCTGTTTTCCGACGTGGTGCTGCCCAACGGCATGAACGGGGCGGAGCTGGCGGCGCGGGCGCGGCTGCTGCGGCCGGGGATGAAGGTGCTCTTCACCAGCGGCTATGCCCGCGACGCCCTGACGCATCACGGCCGGCTGGATGCGGGCGTGGAGGTGATCGGCAAGCCCTTCACCTTCGCCGAGCTGGCGGCGCGGGTGCGTGGGGTGCTGGACGGGCCGCCGGGCCGCTGAGCGCCCACCGCTGGGGGCCGTGCCCCGGAACGCGGCGGGCGGCCTTGCCGGGAATCGCCGGGGGCGGGAAGCTGCCGGGCGGACACGGATGGGAACCGGCATGAAGGTCTTCTGGGACGACCGGCAACTGGCGCATGCGCCGCGCTTCTTCCTGCAGCGGGGGCGGTTGCGGCCGCATTTCGAGGTTCCGGCCCGGGCGGAGGCGCTGCTCGCGGCCTGCCGGCGCATGGGGCTGGAGATCGCCGCCCCGGCGGAGGCGGACGCCGCGGCCCTCGGCACGGTCCATGCCCCGGACTACCTGGACTTCCTGCGGACCGCCCTGACGGAATGGGAGGCCATGCCGGGCCATGGGGAGGAGGTGGTGCCCAACATGCACCCCTCGCCCGAGATGCTGGCCCAGGGCGCGCGGCGTTCCGCCACGATCATCGGCAAGACCGGCTGGTACACCGCCGACACCTCCTGCCCGATCGGGCCGGGAACCTGGGAGGCTTCCGCGCTGGCGGCGGCCGGTGCCCTGGCCGCGGCCGAGGTGGTGGCGGGCGGCGGTTCCGCCTATGCGCTGGCGCGGCCGCCCGGGCACCACGCCTATGCCGCCCGGGCCGGCGGGCACTGCTACCTGAACAACGCGGCCCTGGCGGCGGAGCGGCTGCGTGCCCGGGGCGCGGGCAAGGTCGCCGTGCTCGACATCGACAGCCACCACGGCAACGGCACCCAGGGCATCTTCTGGGAGCGCGACGACGTGCTCTTCGTGTCGGTCCATGGCGATCCGGACCGCTACTACCCCTGGTATGTCGGCCATGCCGACGAGCGTGGCGGGGGGATGGGCGCCGGGTTCAACCTGAACCTGCCGCTGGCCCTGGGCAGCGGCGATCCGGAATGGCTGGAGGCGATCGGCACCGGCCTGGGCGCCATCCGGGACTTCGGCGCGGAGGCGCTGGTGGTCAGCCTGGGCTTCGATGCCTCGAAGGACGAGCCGCTGAACGCCCTCTCGGTCACCGAGGACGGTTTCGCCCGGGCCGGCGAGGCCATCGGCGGCCTGCTCCTGCCCACCGCCATCGTGCAGGAAGGCGGCTATGCCGTGGAGGTGATCGGCGGGCTGCTGGAACGCTTCCTGACCGGCTTCGGGCGCTGAGGCAGGAGCGCCGCCGGGCCTGACGGCCCGGTCAGCGAAACGGGTTGCTGCGCGGCAAGGCCGGGGTGTTCCACTGCTCGATCTTGCGGAGAAGTTCCGCCTCGCTTCCGGGAAAGGTGCTGTGGAGGATGCAGGGCTGCTGCCCCCGTGCTTTGCAGTCCTCCGACCGGCGGCGCATCTCCGTTCAGTTCGGTGAAGGGCTCCAGTGCCACCGTCTCCATGCAGGATGGCGGGTCGCGCCTCTGGTGGCCGATCTCGTAGCGGATCTCCGGCTCGCCGGGCCGCCAGGACGTGACGATGCTGAAGCAGCGCATGCCCTCCGCATCGCGGCCAAGCCAGTCCCTGCGGCGGACCGGATAGCGCGCCAGCAGATAGGTCCGCTCTCCCCCGAGCAGCGAACTAGCGCGCCAGGGCGTGGACTCGATCTCCGCCGGCCCGGTGCCGTCCTTCTCGTAATCGAGGAGCATGTGGAAGGCAGCGGAGCGGCGGTAGCCCTCGGGCAGCGGGGGCGGCGGTTCGCCCGGCTTACGGGAGATGCCTCCGCAGGCGGCGAGGCCGACCAAGGCGAGAACGAGCGTGGCCGCCGGGAACAGGGCAGCACGCCGGATTGAGGCAGGAAGCAGGGCGGACGACTCCGAAAGGCGCGGCACGGCATTGTCGTGCACGTTTCCCTTCGGAAACAACCCAAGGTTGCATGTTAATCTCTGCCTGCCATCAGGATATAGTTCACCCCGACATCCCGCGTGGCCTTCCAGCGTCGGCTGAGCGGATCGAAGCTCATCCCCGCGATGTCCTCCACCCGCAGTCCGGCCTCGCGCAGCCCGGTCCCCAGCTCGGCCGGCGTCATGAAGAGCTTCCAGTCATGGGTGCCGCGCGGCAGCAGCCGGAGCACATACTCCGCCCCCAGCTTCGCCATCAGGAAGGCGCGCGGCGTGCGGTTCAGCGTGGACAGGAAGACGGCGCCGCCGGGCCGGGTCAGCCGCGCCAGGGCGCCGAGAAAGGCCGGGCGCTCCTCCGGCGCCACATGCTCGATGACCTCCAGCGAGACCACCGCATCCCATTCGCCGGTCAGCTCCTCGGGACGGGCGGCACGGTAGTCGATCTCCAGGCCGGACCGGGCGGCATGGACCCGCGCGGCCTCCAGCGCGGCGCCGGCCGCGTCGATGCCGGTGACGCTGGCGCCCCGCCGCGCCAGTGCCTCGCTGGCCAGCCCGGCACCGCAGCCGACATCCAGCACCCGCAGGCCGGACAGGTCTTCCCCTGGCCGGCCCAGGCGCCGCGCCAGCCGCTCCGCCACCCAGCCGCAGCGCAGCGGGTTCATGGCATGAAGGGGCGCCATGGGGCCGCGCGGGTCCCACCAGCGATCCGCCAGCGCATCGAATTTCGCGATCTCCTCCGCCCTCGCCGTGCCGGACATGCGATTCTCCCAAGGGTGTCGTGGTGCGGACGAGGTTGCAGCCACCCGCAGCGCCCGGTATCTGTCCCGACCCTTCGCGGCGCGCAACCGCCGCCGCTCCTTAGCAGAACCGGAAAACGCCCGGCGCCATGGCCCGTATCGTGATGAAGTTCGGCGGCACCTCCGTCGCCGACCTGGACCGTATCCGCAATGTCGCCCGCCGCGTGAAGCGCGAGGTCGAGGCTGGCAACGAGGTCGCCGTGGTGGTCTCCGCCATGTCGGGCGTGACCAACCAGCTGGTGAAATACTGCACCGACCTGTCGCCGCTGCACGATGCGCGGGAATACGACGTGGTCGTCGCGACCGGCGAGCAGGTGACGACCGGCCTCACCGCCATCGCCCTGCAGGCCGAGGGCGTCGATGCCCGGTCCTGGCAGGGCTGGCAGGTGCCGATCCGCACCGATGGCGCGCATGGCAAGGCGCGGGTCGAGGAGATCGACGGCTCGGCGCTGATCGAGCGGATGAAGGCCGGGCAGGTGCCGGTGATCGCGGGCTTCCAGGGCATCGGCCCACGGGAGCGCATCACCACGCTGGGCCGCGGCGGCTCCGACCTTTCGGCGGTGGCCGTGGCGGCGGCGGTGAAGGCCGACCGCTGCGATATCTACACCGATGTGGACGGCATCTACACGACCGACCCCCGCATCGTGCCGCGCGCCCGCAAGCTGGAGCGCGTGAGCTTCGAGGAGATGCTGGAACTGGCCTCGGTGGGGGCCAAGGTGTTGCAGACCCGCTCGGTCGAGCTGGCGATGAAGCAGAAGGTTCGGGTGCAGGTCCTGTCCTCCTTCGAGGACAAGCCGGGCTCCCTGGTGGTGGACGAGGACGAGATCGTGGAACAGCCCGTTGTGACCGGCGTCGCCTATTCGCGCGACGAGGCGAAGATCACCCTGCGCCGCCTGCCGGACAAGCCCGGCATCGCCGCCCATGTGTTCGGCCCACTCTCGGCGGCCAATGTGAACGTGGATATGATCGTCCAGAACCTGGGCGCCGACGGCACCACGGACATGACCTTCACCGTGGGCAAGACCGACCTGCCGCGCGCGCGGGAGACGCTGGAGAACGCCCGGTCTTCCATCGGCTTCGACGCCATCCTGACCGATCCCGAGGTCGCCAAGATCTCCATCGTCGGCATCGGCATGCGCTCCCATGCCGGCGTGGCGGCCACGATGTTCAACACGCTGGCCGAGAAGGGGATCAACATCCAGGTCATCTCGACTTCCGAGATCAAGACCTCGGTGCTGATCGGCGTGGAGTACACCGAGCTGGCGGTGCGCGCCCTGCACACGGCCTATGGCCTCGACGCGCCGGCCGGGAAGGCTCAGGCCTGATGCTCGCCCCGTCCCCCACCGTTCCGCCGGCCGAGGGAGGCACCGGTCCCACGGTGCCCGACTGGGCCTTCGCCGAACTCGACCGGCTGATGGCGCGGGGGGCGGGCTTCCTGGGCTCCCGCTGGGCGATCCTGGGCGGCGCCATGTCCTGGGTCAGCGAGCGCAACCTGGTGGCGGCGTTGAGCGAGGCCGGCGCCTTCGGCGTGCTGGCCTGCGGCGCCATGGAGCCGCCGCGGCTGGCCGAGGAGATCGCGGCGACCCAGGCGCTGACGGACAAGCCCTTCGGCGTGAACCTGATCACCATGCATCCCCGGCTGGAGGCGCTGGTGCAGGTCTGCCTGGACGCGAAGGTGGGCCATATCGTCTTCGCCGGCGGCATCCCGCCCGGCCCCGCGATCCGCAAGGCCAAGGATGCCGGCGCCCGGGTGATCTGCTTCGCCCCGGCCCTGGCCCTGGCGAAGAAGCTGGTCCGCTCCGGCGCGGATGCCCTGGTGATCGAGGGCTCCGAGGCCGGCGGGCATATCGGCCCAGTCAGCCTGAACGTGCTGGCGCAGGAGATCCTGCCCCATATCCGCGACGTGCCGGTCTTCGTGGCTGGCGGCATCGGGCGCGGCGAGGCGATCCTCTCCTACCTGGAGATGGGCGCCGCCGGGGCGCAGATCGGCACCCGCTTCGTTTGCGCCTCGGAATGCGTGGCGCATGCGAACTTCAAGCGCGCCTTCATCCGCGGCGCGGCCCGTGACGCCCTGCCGACCGTGCAGCTCGACGAGAGCTTCCCCGTCATCCCCGTCCGCGCCCTGCAGAACGCGGGCACGAAGCGCTTCCTGGAGCATCAGGCCGAGGTGATCCGCCGCTTCCGGGCGGGGGAGCTGACGAAGGAGGCCGCGCAGCTCGACATCGAGCATTTCTGGGCCGGGGCGCTGCGCCGGGCGGTGGTCGATGGCGATGTGGAGAACGGCTCCCTGATGGCCGGCCAGTCGGTCGGCATGGTGGCGCGGGAGGAGCCGGTGGCGGCCATCCTCGCCGAGATCATGGCCCAGGCGGCGGCGGCGATCGCCGCGCGGGGACCTGCCCGCCCGTTAAACCGGAGCGGCCCCGGGGGGGTTTGCTCCGCCGCAAGCTGCGGGATAGGGTCGTTTCTTGCCCGATGACATGACGCCTATGGCCAGAACAGTGGAACCGACCGCCCTCGACAATTCCGGGGTGGGATCAGAGCTTCGCGACGCCCGCCTGGCGATCGGCGCGACGATCGAGGACATGTCCGAGCACCTCCGCATCAGCCGCCGCTATCTGTCGGCGCTGGAGGAGGGGCGGACGCGCGACCTTCCGGGGCCGACCTATGCGCTCGGCTTCGTGCGCTCCTATGCCCAGTCCCTGGGCCTGGATGCGGAGGAGCTGACCCGGCGCTTCCGCGACGGGGCCGGGGCGGCGGCGAAGCAGCGCACCGACCTCGTTTTCCCGGAGCCCGTGCCCAAGCGCGGCGTGCCCGCCGGCGCGGTGATCCTGATCGGTGCCGTGCTGGCGATCGGCAGCTACGTGGCCTGGTGGCAGTGGAGCGGATCGGGCGACCGCAGCGTGGACCAGGTCCAGGCGCCGCCGCGCCGGCTGGAGGAGGCCGCCGGAACGGCGCCCCGCCCCGCCGCGCCCGTGCTGCCGCCGACCCTGGGACAGGTGGTGCCCGCCTCGCCCCCCGCCGCCGGGGGCGGGCAGGGCCATGCGCCCAGCCCGGCGCCGGCTCCGAATCCGGCACCCGGCCCTGGCCAGCAGGGGACGGCCGCCTCCGTGGCGCCGACGCCCGCCCGGCCGACCGCTCCCGCGGCTGGCGGGGTGCCCGGCACCCTTCCCGGCAATAACCTTCCTGGGGGGAGCACCCCCGGGCCGGCGACGCAGCAGGCCCAGACGGCCGCGCCGCGTCCGGTGGCGCCACAGGCCCCGGCTCCGGCTGCACAGCCGACCCAGGGTGCGACCGCGCCCACGACGGGTGAGGCGCCTGCCGCCCCGGTGCCGCCGCCCCTGGCCGCGCCTGTCACGCCCACCGCGCCCAACCAGGCGGATGGCCAGGGCCGCATCGTGCTGCGCGCCGCGCCCGGCCCGGGAGAGGGGTCCTGGGTCCAGATCCGGGCGAAGGGGGCCAGCCGTCCGCTGCTGAGCCGCCTGCTACGGCCGGGCGAGACCTATACCGTGCCGGCGGGCGAGGGGATGACCCTGACCACCGGCAAGGCGGATGCGCTGGAGATCATCGTGGACGGGCAGGCCAGTCCCTTCCTGGCGGGCCGGACCAATGTGGTGCGGGATATCCCGCTGGACCCCGACCGGCTCCGCAACCCGGCTCCGGCAGGCGGCTGAGGCCGTCTGCCCGGGCTCCCCGCCGGGAAAACCGGCAGGGACGGGGCGTGACATTTCGGTGAAAGCCGCGGGCCGCCTCCGCCCGTCATGGCCGCCCCGGTCCTCGCGCACCCCGCCAAGGCTTGGCCCCCGCCCTGGCTCCTGCCATATCTTCGCCGTCCGAACAGTCTGAACTGACTATTCCCTGCCGGCCGCACAGGAATTTCCATGTCCTACCGTCCCTACCAGCAGATCCTGCGTCGCAAGTCCCGCCAGATCCGCGTGGGCAACGTGCTGGTGGGCGGGGATGCGCCGATCTCCGTCCAGACCATGACCAACACCCCGACCGAGGATGCCGAGGCAACGATCGCCCAGATCCGCCGGGCGGAGGTCGCGGGGGTGGACATCGTCCGCGTCTCCTGCCCGACGCCGGAGGCGACGGCGGCGCTGCGCGAGATCACCCGCGAGGTGAACGTGCCGGTCGTGGCGGACATCCACTTCCACTACAAGCGCGCCATCGAGGCGGCGCAGAACGGCGCCGCCTGCCTGCGCATCAACCCGGGCAATATCGGCTCGGCGGAGCGGGTGAAGGAGGTCATCAAGGCCGCCCGCGACCATGGCTGCTCGATCCGCATCGGCGTGAACGCCGGCAGCCTGGAGAAGCACCTGCTGGAGAAGTATGGCGAGCCGAACCCGGAGGCGCTGGTCGAGAGCGCCCTGTGGCATGCCGACCACCTGCTCCAGAACGGCTTCGACGAGTTCAAGATCAGCGTGAAGGCCTCGGACGTCTTCCTGGCGGTGGCGGCCTATACCGCCCTGGCCGAGGCCTGCGACCATCCGCTGCATGTCGGCATCACCGAGGCGGGCGGCAAGCGCGCGGGCACGGTGAAGTCGTCGATCGGCATCGGCAACCTGCTCTGGGCCGGGATCGGCGACACGATCCGTGTCTCCCTCTCCGCCGAGCCGGAGGAGGAGGTCTATGTCGGCTGGGAGATGCTGAAGACCCTGGGCCTGCGGCACCGGGGCGTGAAGATCATCTCCTGCCCCTCCTGCGCCCGCCAGGGCTTCAACGTGATCCAGACCGTGGCCACGCTGGAGGAACGCCTCGCCCATATCGAGGTGCCGATGAGCCTCTCGATCATCGGCTGCGTGGTGAACGGGCCGGGCGAGGCGCTGATGACCGATCTCGGCGTCACCGGCGGCGGCAATGGCCGGCACATGGTCTATGCCGCCGGCAAGACCGACCACACGGTCGAGAATGGCGACATGATCGAGCACATCGTCGGGCTGGTGGAGGCCAAGGCGGCGCAGCTCCTGGCCGAGAAGAAGGCCGAGGCCGAGCGCAACGAGCAGGGCCACGAGGCGCCCCAAGCCGCGGAGTAGTGGCTGCGGATCAGGCGGCGCGGTAGGCGCCGTCCCGCAGCAGAGGGGCCGTGGCGCTGACATCCTCCTCCACCGCCAGGTCCACATCGCCGGAATAGCCGCGCGACACCAGCTCCTGCCCGGAGGTGCAAAGGCGGATCATCCCGCCCAGCCGGTGCCCTGCCGCCTGCCAGGCATCGCGCGCGACCTCCGCCTCGGGCGAGGCCTCGCCACCCAGATGCCCGATGATCGCCCCGGCCCCGAGCAGGTCCTCGACTGCCGGGCGCAGGCCGCCATCGGGCCAGAGCTCTCCCGCCGGGATCACCCCCACCGGGCCACGGCCGGCGAGGCGGCGCGCGGCTGCCGCCACCGCACGGGCATTGCGCAGGCAGCCGGCCAGCACCGGGACGCGCCGCCTCGTCGCGGCGGCGGCGACCGAGAGGCGGGACCCGTTGGGCGAAGGCAACAGTAGCCGCGTGCCGCGCGGTATGGTGGCGAGGCTGGCGGGGGAAAGGCTGTACTGGCCGCCGGCCGCATTCCGGGGATAGGCCAGGGTGGCCCCGAGGCGCAGTGCCTCCTGCTGTGCCGCCCGCTGGTCCTGGAAGGGGAAGGGATGCACCAGCGCGCCGCGCGCCACGGCGATGTCCACGGCGGTGGAAAAGGACAGGACATCGACGATCACCAGCGCCGCGACCCGTTCATGGAGGGCGAGGAGCCCGGCCATGCCCCATTCGCAGAGAATGTCCGGCATGGGTCTCCCTTGCTTCCGCCGCCCCCGCCTGCCGGGGCCAGCAGCATTCCACCATCTCTCGCCCAAACGGGCGAGCGGTGGTAACTGCGCCCCATCATGGCCTCCCAGCTTCAGCCCGCCCGCGGCACGCGCGACCTCATCGGCGAGGATTTCGCCCGGCACCACCATGTCATCGCCACCGCGCGGCGCGTCGCGTCGCTCTACGGCTTCGAGGAATGGGCGACGCCCGTCTTCGAGGACACTCGGGTCTTCTCGCGCTCGCTGGGCGAGACCTCGGATGTCGTCTCGAAGGAGATGTACACCTTCCCGGACCGGGGCGGGGAAAGCCTGACGCTGCGGCCCGAAGGCACGGCGGGCGTCTGCCGCGCCCTGGTCTCGAACGGGCTGACCCAGGGCAACCTGCCGCGCAAGGTCTTCTATGCCGGGCCGATGTTCCGCTACGAGCGGCCGCAGAAGGGCCGCTACCGGCAATTCCACCAGATCGGCCTGGAAATCCTGGGCGCGGCGGAGCCGCTCTCGGATGCCGAGGCCATCGCCTGCGGCTGGCACATCCAGCAGGAACTGGGCATCGCCGAGGGCACGGTACTGGAGATCAACACGCTGGGCGACGCGCCATCGCGCGACGCGCACCGTGCGGCGCTGGTGTCCTATTTCACCGAGCGGAAGGAGAGCCTTTCCGCCGACAGCCTGGTGCGGCTGGAGAAGAACCCGCTCCGCATCCTCGACAGCAAGGACGCGGGCGACAAGGCGCTGGTGGCCGATGCGCCCTCGATCCACGACCACCTGACCGAGGCGGCGCGGGCGCATTACGACGCGGTGCGGCGCTACCTGGACGGGTTCGGCGTGCCCTACCGGGTCAATCCGAACATCGTGCGGGGGCTGGACTACTACAGCCACACCGCCTTCGAGTTCGTGACGGAGCGGCTGGGCGCCCAGGGCACAGTGATGGCCGGCGGCCGCTATGACGGGCTGGTCGAGGAGATGGGCGGGCCGCACACCCCCTCGGTCGGCTGGGCGGCGGGGATCGAGCGGCTGTCCATGCTGATGGAGGGCGCCCCCGAGGCGCCGCGCCCGGTGGCGGTGATCCCCGTGGGCGAGGCGGCCGAGGCAGCGGCGATCGCGGCGGTGCAGTCGCTGCGCCGGAGCGGGCTGGTCGCGGAGATCGCCTACAAGGGCAACACCAAGCGCCGCATGGAGCGGGCCAACAAGCTGAAGGCGCGCGCCGCCGTGCTGATCGGCGAGGAGGAGCTGGCGCGCGGCGTGGCACAGGTGAAGGACCTCGATGCCGGCACGCAGCGGGAGGTGCCGCTGGATGCGCTGGCCGCCGCGCTGCTGGAGGCGGGCGAGGGCTGACCGTGGCGCTTCCGGAGAAGCTGGACCGGCTCCTGCTCCGCGCCGAGGAGATCCGCCACACGCTGAACACGGCGGATGGCGGGCAGATCGGGGCGCTGACCAGGGAGCTTTCGGAGCTCGACCCGCTGGTGGAGAAGGTCACCGCCCTGCGGAATGCCGAGCGCGCCCGGGACGAGGCCGAGGCGCTGCTGGCCGATCCGGAGATGCGCGAACTGGCGGAGGTGGAGTACCAGGCGCAGAAGGAGGCCGTGCCCGCGCTGGAGCATGAGATCCGCCTCATGCTGCTGCCGAAGGACGCCGCCGACGAGCGTTCCGCCATCCTGGAGATCCGCCCCGCCGCGGGCGGGGACGAGGCGGGGCTCTTCGCCGCCGAGCTGTTCCGCGCCTATCAGCGCTATGCCGAGTCGCGCCGCTGGCGGTTCGAGGTGCTGGACTATGACGAGAACGAGCTAGGCGGCGTGAAGGGGGCCAGCGCCGAGATCGCGGGGCAGGGGGTCTTCGCCCGGCTGAAGTTCGAATCCGGCGTCCATCGCGTGCAGCGCGTGCCGGCCACGGAAACGCAGGGCCGCATCCATACCTCGACCGTCACGGTGGCCGTGCTGCCGGAGGCGGAGGAGGTGGATGTGCAGATCGACGAGAAGGACCTGCGGATCGACACCTACCGCGCCTCGGGCGCCGGCGGACAGCACGTGAACAAGACGGACAGCGCCGTCCGCATCACTCACCTGCCCACGGGCGTCGTGGTGGCGATGCAGGAGGAGCGCTCCCAGCACAAGAACCGCGCCAAGGCGATGAAGGTGCTGCGCGCCCGGCTGTACGATGCGCAGCGCACCAGCCTTGCCGCCACGCGCACCGATGCGCGCCGCGCCCAGGTCGGCACGGGCGACCGCAGCGAGCGCATCCGCACCTACAATTTCCCCCAGGGGCGGGTGACGGACCACCGGATCGGCCTGACCCTGCACAAGATCGACCGGGTGATGCTGGGCGAACTGGACGAGCTGATCGACGCCCTGACCGCCGAGGACCAGGCGGCCCGCCTGGCGGCCCAAGGGGAATAGGTGGGAGTAGGCGGAGCATGAGCGGGGCCTGCGCCGATCCGGAGGGCTCGGTCGGCGCCTTCCTGTGCCGGGCGGGGCAGCATCTGCGCGCCGCCGCCATCCCGCAGCCGCGGATGGAGGCGCGGATGCTGCTGTCTCATGCCATGGGGGTGACGCAGGAGGCCCTGCTGCGCGATCCGCGCGCCCCGGTGCCGGGGGCGGCCGCCGCGCATTTCGCGGAGATGCTCCGACGCCGCCTGGACGGGGCGCCGATGGCCTATCTCACCGGCAGCCAGGGCTTCTGGACGCTGGACCTCGCGACCTCGCCGGACACGCTGATCCCGCGCGCCGATACCGAGGCGCTGATCGAGGCGGCGCTGGAGCTGTTCCCGGAACGGGCGGCTGTAGGGCGCATCCTCGACCTCGGCACCGGCACCGGGGCGATCCTGCTGGCGGCGCTGGTGGAGTTCCCGGCAGCCTTCGGGGTGGGGGTGGACCTCGTGCCGGGGGCGGCGGCGCTGGCCGCGCGGAACGCCCGCCGCAACGCACTCGGGGAGCGATGCGCCTTCCTGGCCGGCTCCTGGGCGGAAGCGCTGGCGGGGCGCTTCGACCTGATCCTGTCCAACCCGCCCTATATCGAAAGCGCGGCCATCGCCGGGCTGATGCCCGAGGTGGCGCGGCACGAGCCCCTTTCCGCCCTGGATGGCGGGCGCGACGGGCTGGTGGCCTATCGCGCCCTGGCGAGATGCCTGCCACGGCTGCTGGCGCCCCGGGGCCGGGCCGTGCTCGAACTCGGAGAGGGGCAGGAACCGGCGGTCACCGCGCTGATGCGCGATGCAGGGCTGCGGGTGCCAGGGGCGAGGCAGGACCTGGGCGGCGTCGCCCGTGCCCTGGTCGTGGCGCCTTGACCATTGCCCCCGTCGTACCCCTGGAAAACGCGGGCGGGCCTGCCTATCTGTGCGGCAACCGGCATCGTTTCCCATGCGGCGCATGGCACCTTTGCCATGCCGTATGCCGGTTGCCCGTCGCGGCCCCGAAAAAAGGGTTGGCGCGGCCGAATGGCGCCGCTAGGTTGCCCTGGCGGACCCTGCGGACCTCAAGAGGCGTAAGCAGGTTGTCACGTTCGGCGATTGAGGTGGCAAATCCACCAGCCGGCGTGCCGCGTGGGAAGAGAACCACCATCGCTAGTCCAGTCGGCGGAGCACGAAGTTGCCCCCGGCCGGCTGCAGCATGAGAGTGCGAACACGACACCCATGAATATGAAGCGCATGCGCGGCCGTGGCGGCCACCGTCATGGCGGCGGCGGCCAACAGGGCGGAGGTGGCGGTGGCGGCGGCGGTTTCCGCCAAAGCGGCCAGCAGCCGATGAACCGGAACCACGTGTTCGACTCTTCCGGACCGGATATGCGGATGCGGGGCACGGCCCAGCAGCTTTTCGAGAAGTATCTCCAGCTCGGCCGCGACGCGACCGGCTCTGGCGACCGCGTGATGGCGGAAAGCTATTTCCAGCACGCCGAGCACTATTTCCGCATCCTGAACGCCATGACCCAGGCGCAGCAGCAGAACCAGCCGGGCGATCGCCAGAACGGCGACCGGCAGAATGGCGAGCGCAATGGCGACCGGCGCCGCTGGCAGAACAGTGCCGGCAGCGACGACCAGGGCCAGGGCGGCGAGCCGGGCGAGGGTGAGGAACAGGGCCTCAATGGCCATTCCGACAGCGACGACGCCTCGGACGACCCTCGCCACCCCATCCAGTGACGATGGCGCCCTGACGCCGGCCCGGTGACGACCGTCCGGTAACGGGCCGGTCCGTCCGGGCGGGCGTCCCGCCGCGTGGGACAGGCGGCCTGGCCGCCCTCCCGGCCCAGCCCCCTTCGGACGGGCCGGGCCGAGAGGCCGTGCTTCAGGTGATGACCGCCACCTCGACATCGCCGCGCCGGCCCAGGACGTTCAGCGACACGCTGCCGTCCGTGCCGTGGCGACGCAGCCGGACATCGACGCTGGCGTCGTTCAGCGTCAGGTTGTCGATGCGCAGCTCTTCCAGCCAGGGCGGCAGGACCGGATGGAGGAAGCGGATCACCCGCATTTCCGGCCGGAAGGAAATCCCCAGCATGGCGCCGATCACCGCGAAGGCGCTTGCGGCGGCCCAGGCCTGCGGCAGGCAGGCGACCGGATAGGCGGTCGGCCCCTCGGCATCGATACGCGGGAAGCCGCAGAAGAGTTCCGGCAGGCGCTTCATGTCCACGGCCAGCGCCGTGTCGAAGAGCCCGCTGGCGAGGCGCTCCAGGGCCTCGTTCATGCCATAGCGCTTCAGCCCCATGGCGATCAGCCCGTTGTCGTGCGGCCAGACGCTGCCATTGTGGTAGGACATCGGGTTGTAGCGGGCCTCGCCCTCTGGGATGGTCCGGATGCCCCAGCCGCAGAAGGATCGCGGGTGCAGCAGGGTCTCGGCGAGTTGCGCCGCCCGTTCCGGCAGGGCGAGGCCGGTCAGCAGGGCATGGCCGGCATTGCTGTTGCGGACGCGGCAGGGGCGGTTCTCCCCATCCAGCGCCAGGGCGTAGGTCCCGAGATCCTCGCACCAGAAGAGGCGATCCACGGTGTCCCGTAGCGCGTCGGCCCTTGCCAGCCAGTCCCGCGCGGCCTCCCCCTCCACGCTGAGCAGGTTGGCCAGTTGCGCCGCGCCGCGCCAGGCCGCCTCGGCATAGGCCTGCACCTCGATCAGCGCGATCGGCGCGTCGGCGAGGCGGCCATCGGCGTGGAAGACGCTGTCGAAACTGTCCTTCCAGCCCTGGTTGACCAGCCCGTTCACCGAGCGCCGGTCATAGCGGAGCAGCCCGTCCTCGCCCGATCCGCCATGTGCCTCCATCCAGCCCAGGGCCCGGACGACGGCCGGCCAGATCTCGCGGATCGTCGCGAGGTCGCCGCTGCGCTCTGCATAGGCGGCGGCGAGCACCACGAAGAGCGGCGTGGAATCGACCGAGCCATAGTACTGGCCGAAGGGGACCTCCCCCAGCGCCGCCATCTCGCCGCGGCGCATCTCGTGCAGGATCTTGCCCGGCTCGGCGTCCCGCTTCGGGTCCAGCGTCTCCGCCTGATGCGCGGCCAGGAAGCGCAGCGTTCCGCGCGCCAGGAAAGGGTCCACCCAAAGGCATTGCAACGCCGAGATCAGGCTGTCCCGCCCGAAGGGGCAGGAGAACCAGGGAATGCCGGCATAGGGGAAGGGGCCCTGGGGCATGCTGGTGGTGAGCATGGCCAGATCGGCCTGGGAGCGGTGGACCCAGTCATTGAAGGCGGCGTTGGAGGTATGGACCATGGCCCGCTCCTCCACCCGCCGCATGGTCCAGCGCCGCAGGTCGCCCAGCAGCGTCTCGAAATCCGGCACCGGCTCCGGTGCCCGGTCGCTGCGGAGACAGCGGATGGTCACGCCGAGATGCCAGGATTCGCCGGGCTCCAGGGCGAGCTGCCAGATGCTCTCGCGGCCCTGGTGGCGGGCCGGCCGGGGCTCGAAGATCAGGTCGGTGTTGCGGATGACGCCATCCAGCCCGGTATAGCCGAGGCGTATCCCGGCCCCGGTCTTGGCCACGGCGTGCCTTTCGCCGCGGCGGGCGCGCTTCATGCCGCGCACCTCGAAGATGTCGGCGAAATCGGCGGAATGGGTGAGCGAGATCTCGAAGCTCAGCGGCTTGTCGCCGAAATTCTCGACATAGAGACGCTCCTGCACCACGCCCGGGCCCAGGACCATCTTCCGCTGCAGATGCAGCGTGTCCCGCTTCAGTACCGTCCCGTCGGTCAGGTGCAGGTCGGGATTGGTCATGTTGATGGAAAGCAGCGCGTTGTCCTGGCTGACCGCCGAGGACAGCAGCAGCGGCCGGATGCCACCCAGGCGCAGCGACATGCGCGACAGATGGCGAGCGTCGTCGTGGAACAGGCCCTCCGCCGTGTTCCCGATCGCCTGGGCATCGCCGTAGTGATCCAGGACCAGGAAGGTGTCGCCGCATTTCAGCGTCCGGGGCCGGTAGAGGCTCAGGGCCGTGGCGGCGGTCGCGGCGATCGCCCATTCCCCTTCCGTGTTGACGACGGATGGCGCCGGCGAATCGTTCATGCTGTCTCTGCCCCTGTTGCTCTCTGCGGAAGCGCCGTTCCAGGGCCAGCCCCGGCCACGCCCCCGGCAGGGGCGCCGCACGGGACGCGGCTCGGCCTTCTCCGGCCCGAGGGCCATGGAAGGACCGGAGAGGAACGGAAAAGGCAGTCCGACCCCACCGGACTGCCTCAACTTCCGCTTGCGGGGCGGAGTTTCCCGGAAGCGGCCGGCGCCTGTCCAGGGGGACATGCGCCGGTCCGCAACCGTATCAGACGGCCCGCAGAACCGCCGGCCGCTGCTGCGCGATCATCCCGTGGTAGAGGGCGAGATGGTCCTCGGCCATGCGGCGGGCGGTGAAGCGCTCCTCGAAGCAGGCCCGGACCTTGTGGCGGCTCAGCTCGCCCAGGCGCTTCACGGCGGCCACGGCATTCACCTCGTCATGCACGATGAAGCCGGAGCGGCCGGGATCGATCACCTCCGGCACGGAGCCGTGGCTGAAGGCGATCACCGGGGTGCCGCAGGACATGGCCTCGATCATCACCAGGCCGAAGGGCTCGGGCCAGCAGATCGGCATCAGCAGGGCGCGGGCCTTGCCGAGGAAGGCGGCCTTTTCCTGCTCGTTGATCTCGCCGATGAACTCCACGCCGGGGCCGTCCAGCATCGGCCGGATGACCTCGTCGAAATAGTCCTTGTCGGCGCGGTCCACCTTGGCGGCGATCTTCAGCGGAATGCCGGCTGCGCGGGCGATGCGGATCGCGGCGTCCGGTCCCTTCTCCGGCGAGATGCGGCCCAGGAAGGCAAGGTAGCCGCCCTCGCCCTCGCCATAGGGCAGCAGGTCCTTGGGCAGGCCGTGCAGGATGGTGCCCGCCCAGTTCACGTTCTTCAGCGGACGGCGCTGCGAATCGGAGATCGAGATGAAGGGCGCCCGCGGATAGGCATCCATCAGCGGCTGGAGCTCCTTGAGGTCGAGCCGGCCGTGGAAGGTGGTGACGTAGGGCGTGTCCCGCTCCCGCATCACGGGGAGCTGGAAATGGTCGATGTGGAAATGCACGATGTCGAACTGGTCGAGCATGTCCACGACCCGCGTCACCGCCAGCACATGCGGCGAGACCGGGTCGCGCGACTCCGGGTCCAGGCGCAGGGCCATCGGCACGACCGCTTCCAGATTGGCGCTGGTGATGCTGTCGCCGGAAGCGAAGAGGGTCACGTCATGCCCCATCGCGACCAGTTCCTCGGTCAGGTAGGAGACGATACGCTCGGTTCCCCCGTACAGCTTGGGGGGGACGGCCTCGGCCAGCGGGGCCACCTGGGCGATACGCATTCTCGAAGTCTCTCCTCGATACGGTCCGGTACAGGACGGGTCCGCTGGCGAGGATCGGAGGCAGCCCCGGGCCGGGGCTGGCCTCAGACTCCGGGCGGTTATTTCGCATAAGCGAAGAACCGCCCATCCGGTTTCGTCCTGCACGATGGTGCCGTGCAACAGGACACAGTTGCGCCGCGTCTCTGGACGCCATCAGGGCCGCATTGCGGCGTTTTCGTGGCGGCACGGGAACGGATCGGTTCCGGGGCATGACCACGGGGCATCAAGCGGAGCCGGCTTTTCCGTCCGTGGAAGGCCATGCCCCGAGGGCGGGGACCGCCGGCCGGAACCGCCGCCTCGGCCCATCCCACTGATCCCACAGGGTCCTGAGCGTCCTGGCATGGTGTCCGGCCGAGGAGGGTGGTCAGACCGGTTCCAGGGAATCGCCCACCGCCACGCGGCCGCCTTCCAGCACGGCGGCATGCACGCCCAGATCCGCATGGCCGAAATGCTCCCGGAGCAGACGTGGCACGTCGCAGTCCCGCTCCCCGGACTCCAGATCCACCTGGGTCGCCGGGCAGCGCACCGTGCGCTTGAAGACCTCCAGTCGCGCACCGCCCAGCAGAACCTCCTGTCCCAGCCAGCCGAACTCGGCCCAGGCGGGCAGGCCGGAGAAATAGATATTGGCGCGGAAGCGGAGCGGGTCGAGCCGACGGCCGATAGCCTCCTCCAGTGCCCGCAGGCTGGCCAGGTTGAGCAGGGAGACGCCCTTGCGCTTCTGGTCGGTGAAGGCATGGCCCGGCGCCTCGACGAATCGGAGCTGGCCGCGAGCCTCCTCGCCGAGGAATCGGGTCACGAAATCGGAAAGCGTGGCGCGGCCCTCGGCGGTGCGCGTGGATGCCGCGATCCGTTCCTCGCCGGGGCCCCGGATCACCAGGAGACCGGAGCGCGAGTCGAAGGCGCTGTGCAGCAGGGCCACCCGGGCATTCGCCATCAGGCAGGCGAAGTTCTGCTTCGGCAGGAAACGCGGCGCGGCCTCGTCGAAGGGCGCGTCGCCCTGCGCAAGGGCGAAGCGGCGATCATGCGGGATGACCTCGCCCTCCGCGAGCGTGATCTCCTCCAGGCTCTCGGCGCTCAGCCCTTTGACCGGGTAGCGGTAGAGATGTTCGATGCGCATGACGGCTAACCTCTTGAACTCCCTGTTCGAGCGTTACCACATCGGAGGCAGCAACGGCGCCCCCATTGCCTGATCAGGGATGGACGGTGCCGGTCGCCTCAAAGGAGGGGCCATAACAGATGGATATCGAGAAGCTTACCGAACGCGCGCGCGGATTCCTTCAGGCCGCGCAGACCATCGCGATCCGCGAGTTCCACCAGCAGATCACCCCGCAGCACCTGCTCAAGGCGCTGCTGGACGACGAGGAAGGCGCGGCCGCCGGGCTGATCCGGGCCGCCGGCGCCGATCCCATTGCCGCCAAGCGCGAAGTGGATGCCGAGGTGGCGCGCCTGCCGGTGGTGAAGGGCAGCGGCGCCGGGCAGCCGCAGGTGACGCCGGAGCTGATGCGGGTGCTGGATGCCGCGCAGCAACAGGCGACCAAGGCGGGCGACGCCTATGTGGCGCAGGACCGGCTGCTGGTCGCCCTGGCCGGCAGCGACACCGCCGCCGGGCGGGCGCTGAAGCAGGCGGGCGTGACGGTCAAGGCGCTGGAGGCGGCGGTGACGCAGCTCCGCAAGGGCCGGACCGTGGACAGCCCGAGCGCCGAGCAGAATTTCGATGCGCTGAAGAAGTATGCCCGCGACCTGACCGCCGCGGCGCGGGAAGGCAAGCTCGACCCGGTGATCGGACGTGACGAGGAGATCCGCCGCTCGATCCAGGTGCTTGCCCGGCGGACCAAGAACAATCCCGTGCTGATCGGCGAGCCCGGTGTCGGCAAGACGGCGATCGTCGAGGGGCTGGCGCTGCGCATCGTCAATGGCGACGTGCCGGAGGCGCTGAAGAACAAGCAGGTGCTGGCGCTCGACCTCGGCGCGCTGGTGGCCGGCGCCAAGTACCGTGGCGAGTTCGAGGAGCGGCTGAAGGCCGTGCTCTCCGAGATCGAGGCCGCGGCGGGCGAGGTCATCCTCTTCATCGACGAGATGCATACGCTGATGGGCGCGGGCAAGGCGGATGGCGCGATGGATGCGGCCAACCTGCTGAAGCCCGCCCTGGCGCGCGGCGAGCTGCACTGCATCGGCGCGACCACGCTGGATGAGTACCGGAAGTATGTGGAGAAGGACGCGGCCCTGGCCCGTCGCTTCCAGCCGGTCTTCGTGGGCGAGCCGAGCGTGGAGGACACCATCTCCATCCTGCGCGGCATCCGGGAGAAGTACGAGCTGCACCACGGCGTCCGCATCGCGGACTCGGCCCTGGTGGCGGCGGCGACGCTTTCGAACCGCTACATCACCGACCGCTTCCTGCCGGACAAGGCGATCGACCTGGTGGACGAGGCGGCCTCCCGTCTGCGGATGCAGGTGGACAGCAAGCCGGAGGAACTGGACGAGCTCGACCGCCGGCTGATGCAGCTCCGTATCGAGCGCGAGGCGTTGAAGCGCGAGACGGACACGGCCTCTCGCGACCGGCTGGAGCGGCTGGAGCGCGAGATCGCCGATCTGGAAGAGCGTTCCAACACCCTGACCCAGCGCTGGCAGGAGGAGAAGGACAAGCTCAACAGCGCTCAGAAGGCCAAGGAGGAGCTGGACCGCGCCCGGACCGAGGTGGAACTGGCACAGCGCAAGGGCGACTATGGCCGGGCCGGCGAGCTGATGTACGGCGTGATCCCCAAGCTGGAGGCGCAGATCGCCCAGGCGGGCGATGGCGGCCAGCTGGTGAACGAGGCCGTGACCGAGGAAAGCATCGCCCAGGTGGTGAGCCGCTGGACCGGCATCCCGGTGGACCGGATGCTGGAGGGCGAGCGGGCCAAGCTGCTCCGCATGGAGGACGCGCTGCGCAAGCGGGTCGTCGGCCAGGAGGAGGCGCTGGAGGCGGTGTCCAAGGCGGTGCGGCGTGCCCGTGCCGGCTTGCAGGACCCGAACCGGCCGATCGGCTCCTTCCTATTCCTGGGCCCGACTGGCGTGGGCAAGACCGAGCTGACCAAGGCGCTGGCGAGCTTCCTGTTCGACGACGACAAGGCGCTGCTGCGCATCGACATGTCGGAATACATGGAGAAGCACGCGGTCGCCCGGCTGATCGGCGCTCCTCCGGGCTATGTCGGCTATGAGGAAGGCGGTGCTCTCACCGAGGCAGTGCGGCGGCGGCCCTATCAGGTCATCCTGTTCGACGAGGTGGAGAAGGCGCATGACGACGTCTTCAACATCCTGCTGCAGGTGCTCGACGATGGGCGGCTGACGGATGGGCAGGGGCGGACGGTCGATTTCCGCAACACGCTGATCGTGCTGACCAGCAACCTGGGTTCCGAAATCCTGGCCGCACAGCCGGATGACGAGGACGTGGACCTGGTGCGCGGGCAGGTGATGAACGTGGTGCGGAGCCGGTTCCGGCCGGAATTCCTGAACCGCCTGGACGAGATCGTGCTGTTCCGCCGGCTGGCGCGGAAGGACATGACCTCGATCGTCGATATCCAGCTCGGCCGGCTGCGGAGCCTGCTGGCGGATCGCAAGATCACACTGGATCTGGACGAGAAGGCGCGGGAATGGCTGGCCGAGACGGGCTACGACCCGGTCTATGGTGCGCGGCCGCTGCGGCGGGTCATCCAGCGGAACCTGCAGGACCGGCTGGCCGGCATGCTGCTGGAAGGTACCGTGCTGGATGGCAGCCGGGTCGAGGTCACGGCCGGCCCGGATGGGCTGGAGATTACGGACCGGCCCGCGGAAGCGCAGCGTTCCGCAGCGTGACGGACCTGTCCCGGGGAGAGGCTTCCTCCCCGGGACGACCGGCTCCGGGGCACCATGTGACGATAGGGTGAAAAAATCGCCCGGAGGGGGTTTACCGGCTTCGCCAGCCCCCATATAAGGCGGCCCACGGACGGCGGGGTTGGTTCTGAGGAGCTGACGGGGCGCTGGGCCGTGATCCCCTGAGGGGTGTGCTGATTTGTCTGGATGTGTCTTTCCGGTGAGGGAGGATGGTCCGGGGGATTGGTCGTCCTGT